>JBBAWW010000014.1:0-42388 GCA_040397035.1 Roseiflexaceae bacterium
ATGTGAATGGTACGGGGGAAGTGCGACGTAGTAGTGCGGATTCCTACACGTCGATTACGCAAGCCTACAATGCGACCACCACGTTGGGGTTTGGCTATGCAGGGGCTATCGATAACCTGACTATTTCCAATGACGTAGCGGGTGCGCAAGCGGATGTAGGGCGTCCATTCACGTTGGCTCCTGCGTGGAAGTTGTCGTTTGAAGATTACCTTGCCACGACGAGTATCATGACTGATACCGATGGGGTGACCAAAGCCGTTACCCTTGGCTCGCTGATTGTCCCCGACAACACGATTGCCCGCACGGGGATTGCGCGCTACAAAAATGCAGCTACCTGTGTGGGGGTGGAAAATCTGAGCTGGGCCACCTGTCCGATGGTTGACGTAATAGGGTTGGCTGGGTTGGCGTCCACCTTTACCGGGTACACCACCACCGGCACTAATTCACTGCTCGAAGTACGTGATGCCAATACAGTGATGGATGCCATCAAAAACGGTGGCACTGTGCAGCTCATCATCAACCCCCAAAACAAGGCAAGTATCGGCACGGTGCTGGCGTATGGAAATTGGAATGACGATACGAGCAATGGGAATGGGCTGAAAGTCGTGGTTGGCAACGATTTAAAAGTTACTGTCAGCATTGGTGCCAAATCATATACCGTCGGCACTGCATTGATCCCGACGTGGAATGTGATTTCATTTGATTTTGGCGCAAGTGGCTTTCATTACTATCAAAACGGCAATAAAGAAACGAACTTTACGGGTACTGATACCTCATTAAGTACCACATTTACGACTGATCCGAGTTGGCGGTTATTCATTGGTGGCAACCCGAGCGCCGGCAATCTAACCGCTGCCACGAGTGCGTTGTTCAAAGGTGGGATCGACGACATCACCTTCTTCCCAGGAGTGCTGCCGAGTTATTTGATGTATCAATCGGCGCGTATGCAATCGGCGTTGGGGATGGTCAAAAAGGAATTGGCGACGCTGACACTCGACGCCGATAATCCCAGTGCAGTGGTGACAGCGCCCAACTTTGTGTCGGGCGATGGGGCGCAATTTTTAGTTGAAACCAGCGATGCGACATCGTTGATTGATTCACTGGAAGTACGCACGACCAAACAATTCCCCACACTCGGCTCTACGGCGTCAGTGATGGCCCCCGTGTGTGCAGAACAAACTAGCAATGACAACAAACAAGTCAACTATTGTCCGTTCTTTACCGGCGGGACCGAAGGGCTCTACGATGTTCAAGTAATTGCCAAAGATGCCGTCTATAACCGTGGCCTCAATAGTAATCGGGTGGTTGATCAGCAAAACGGGTTTGTGTATGTGGATACCACTCCCCCTAATTTGCAGTTGCTGCTCGCTCCGTCAGGGAATATTTATACGACGACCGTTGAACCAGGGGCCACCTTCCAAACGCTGACGCTCAAGATAAAAGCGGGCGACCCAGTGCTAGTGAATTCTAATAATCATCGTGGTAGTGGTGTAGAGTCGCTCGAAGTCAATCTCCAAAACCTGAATGGGCAGTCGTTGGGTGGTTGGGTGCCGGCTACCTTGATTCCCTCGAGTGTGATAACGACTGCGACGGTTATTACCGGGACGTGGGTGGCGCAATTCCGTGTGCCGATGATCCCCAATGGGTTTTATCAAGTCCAATCACGGAGCAAGGATAATGTGGGGAATACCCGGGGCTACCTGACAACACCGGCGTATGCCACGTCAATTTATCCCTATTACCTGGCAAATACGAGTTCCCCGATTCAAATCGATAGTGCCCCCCGCGTGATGTGATTGTTGATCCATCGCCACGCGATGCAACGCTGGGTGTGATCGGACCGAGCACCTTGGCCAATAGTACGTTGCGTGGGCGGGTGTCAGACTATTATGATGGTCGCGGGTTGCTCCAATCCGATTTGCTGGTCAAACTTGACTTTGAAACCACTGACGGCGCCAAAGCCTTTGATAATCGCGCCTATACACGCGTTGTGACAGACTGTACCAATTGTCCTACCGTGGCTGCAGACACCCTTACTGCGCAGGATTCTAGCAATCAACGGGTCGCACGCTTTAACATTGATAGTAATCAACAATTTATTGCGAGCCACGATACCGGTACGCTCTTCAACACTATTTTTTCGGTGGCGATGCAGGTCAAAATCAGTGATAGCGGCACGCTAGTGAGCAACGGCAACGCCAATAATCCACGCTTGCGTATATTTGCGGCGCGGACGACTGACCCAAACAAATTCAAAATCACGGCCTTCCACGGTAATGTATCGGTGTCGACTCCCGGGACGCTGACCAAAAACACGTGGTATGGCATCGTGTATAACGAAACCCGCTCAGAAATGCGTTTGCAATGGGGTGGGGCAGATTATCTCAATTGGCCAAGCGCAAATATCATCACCAAGAGTTTGAATCTCAGTACAATTGTGACGCCGGCCACGAGTGACGAAACATTGATTGGGGCGACGCAGTCGAGCACCAATACGGCGCTGGTCGAAGACTACTTCCGCGGGTATCTCGATAACGTCATTATCTCGGGATTGTACCTCGACCCGAGTGACTTTGTGGGGCGGTCGGTGGCACCAGGCAGTAATCCTGCGAGCCACCAAACCCGACTCAAAATCCGCGATGATGGCTTCGCCGATGCTGATGGACTCGCATCGTTGGCTCGTTTTTATATGCCGTTCAATCAATCAACCCTCGCGGCCCTCGATGTGATGAATGCCCAGCGTAGCGACATCTGCAATGGCGGCTTTACGGCCCTCTATCAGGCGCTCAAAGTGCGCTGTCCCCGCATTGGCGATGGCTTTACCAGCAATGCCATCTGGCTCGATGCCGCTGATGCAGGGGTGCGCTTGGGCTATGCAATCACCCAAACGGCAGCTACGAGTCAGACCTATAGCATGCGGGTGCGAATTGACCCAGCGGCGACGAGTGGGCGGGTGACCACGATAGGTGCCGACCCCACGGCCCTTGGCTTGCGGGTCGACTACGATCAACGCACGCAACAACTGACCACCACGCTACGGGGGAGTAACGGTACGACAGCGGTGGTACCACGCGAAATCATTGATAATCAGTGGCATTTGCTTACGGCGGTGATTACCGCCGGCAGTAGTGCGACCAGCGCCCAAGTCTATTGGGATAGTAGTCTCATCACATCGACAGCGGCGTTGCCCGGATTGTTCACCAATGCCGGTCTGTCACTGGGTGCACTGCCGGGGAGTGGTGCTGCGACGGGTATTGCTATCGATGATGTGGGAGTCTTTAATAGGGCATTAACTGAGGCCCAGATGCGTGTACTGGCGTTTGGCAGTAGCCCGTCTACCACGAGACCTTCGATGGCATGACCAACGGTACGACGGGCGTGATGAGCGACGAGTCGTTGTTCCAGCAACCGACAAGTTATACCAATGTGAAAATTGGTGCGGGTATGGTTGGTGACGGCTTGTTGGCGTCGACTGTGTCCCAAACCGTCAGTCATCGTGATGACCGTGGCCTGACGGTGGTTAACCCCAACGAGGCGTGGGCCCTGTCACTCTGGGTTACCCCCAAAAACACCAGCGCCGCCGGTACAATTTTGACCAGTAGCACCCCCGATGGTTATGGCTATACATTGGGACAAGATGGTACTGATCTGAAATTTACCCATGCCGGTACGACTATGACGGCATCTACTGCCGGCAGTGCGACGCATGTCGTGGTAAATAGCGACGGTACCACCATGACGATGTATATGAATGGGACTGAGGTCGCTTCAGCTGCGGTGAGTAGTACGTTGCGGAGCACGCCCCTCGCCAAAGACCTGACATTGACTGCCACTGCTGTCGTGACTACTACCAATATCGTGACCGATAGTACGTTGTGGGATAGCAATGCGGCGAATGCGGATGATGGCGACCCCACGACGGTGTTTACGAGCACCGTCCAAGACAACCCCTGGTGGTTAGCTGACTTAGGGAGCAATCAATTGATTGACCGCATCATCGTGCGTAATCGCAACGATGGCAGTCCCACCAATCTGCGCAATCTGCACGTGTTGGTCTCTGACGATCCGAGTATCAACTTTATCAATGGAGAAGCCGCCACCTGGTCGGATTATATTGTGTCGCCGGTGGCCGCATTTGTGGTGCTGACCTTGCCTATGGTACGCGTGGGCGCTATGTGCGCTTACAAATCGAAGGTCGGGCTAGCCAATTAGCGCTCAGTGAAGTGCAAATCCAACGCACCCCGTTGTTGACCCTCAGTAGTGCGGTAGCCGCCGTCGACGATGTCCGCGTCTATCGCCATGCCTTGAATGCCGACACCCGCAATATGCTCCGTGTGATGGCGTGGCAACCCAGCGTTATTGATACCACCAATCCGAATAGTATTGCCTGGACGAAGCCGTTGCCGAGTGGGCTGGAAGTCGACGCCGACATCCAGAGTACGACAACCGATGCCCTCGGTAATACCCGCACCAACAATGTGGGTGAGCAATCGCTGTGGCAAGGGTTGATCGACACCTATGCGCCACGAATTACCGATGATATTGTGGCTGCGGCAGATAATACCTATACCTATACGGTCCAAATTGACGAACACAACCCCAACATCAGCCTGTTGCAAACCCCATGTGGTGCCCGCCTCAACGGCACGATGTCGTTACCCGATTCATTGGGCTACCGTGTCCAAAGCAGTGGTTTTGATGGCTCGGTCATCCCTCAGACGCATTTTGATGGTGACTGCGTATTGAGCAATACCCCTGATGTCGTGCAACGATTAACCCAAGTCATTAGTTCTACTACGAGCATGGTGTTTGGCGATCGCTATGCCTATGTGGGTGGTGTGAATACGGTCAAGGTGGTTGATGTGCAAAACGCCACCAACTTGATTCACAACAACGCCAGTGTGCCCGGCACGGTCACGCAACTAATGGTCAGTCGCAACAAAAACCGCTTGTACGTGGTGAGCACCCAAACCGCACCAACGCCGCGGGCGACACTGACGATTTTTGATATTGCCAGCAATGGGACGGCTTTGCAACAGCGTGGCAGTGTGGTGATTCCGTTGGCGGCCAATGTGACGGTGACCAATAGCACCTTGACGGATGAGCCAAATGGAAATAGTTTTACCGACCGCTATTTGCTGTTGCTTACTAATACCACGCCTCAACAAAAAATGGTAAGTGTGCTCGTTGAAAATCCCGATCAACCGACCCAAGTGACCACTACCGCTCTGAATATTCCTGGGTACGACATTTCTGCGAGTTATGATGTGGTGGCAATTGCTCAAGGGACTGCCGGGATCCGCATCTATCGAGTCAATGCCGATGGCTCGATGACATTTGTGCGGGTCATCAATGTCGACGGCTATAGCAATCGGGTATTGATTGATGATAAAAAACTGTTTGCGATTGTGGATGACGAATCAGCAGTCGATGCAAATAGTACGCCAAACAAACTGATTGTAGTGCCGCTGATTACTGCTGTTGTCAGTGATATGGCCGTGATGTCAGCTCCATTGCTGATTACTGGCGAGTACGTACACGTGGTCCCCACCGATCACGATGATGTGGCGCCCTATCGAATTACCGATATTACTGCATATATTGATGATGATCTTGTGCTCCTCAGCAAGGACGTCAGTGATTTAACAAAAACACGTTTGAGTATGATAAGCACCGCTGGAATCACCCCCACATTGCGGAGTGATACCGCCGTTGTCCAGCCCAACATGCTCCGCATCGTATCCCAGAACAATAATATCCTGACCCTTGCAAATAACACATCAAATGCTCAATTACGCGCATTTGTGGTGAGTGATAGACGATTTGTGACACGGTTATGCGATGCAGCCGGGAATTGCAGTTCAGGTACCGACTACAACCCCGACCCATTCCCCGCAGCAAATAATGTGTCAATTGTGAATCTGGCGAGTGCCTACAAAACTTCGACCACCAACACATCGGTGAGTTTTGGATTGCATGCCGAAGCCCCATTTGGGGTGCGCACAATCCAAACCCAGATTGACGGCAACCCTGCGGTGACGGCTTGGACGAATCCCGATCAATCGCGCATATTGCCGGCGGTCGAGACCACGCAAGCGCCTGGGGTATTGAGTCAAGGAAATCATACGATCCGCGCTATCAACACCTACAACAATACCTTGAGTGCGGTGGCCGAATATTATGCGCCCATGACCAGTGTACCGTTGGTTGATGTCATGCACCCCGATGCCACAAGCCGGGCGTGTACGCCAAACTGCCCGGCAATCAGTAACAATACGTTGGTGTTTACCCAAACCAACACTATTGATATCAACAAAGATATCACTCAAGTTGCGGGGACGGCCAAATTACTCAGCATGAAGCTCAAAATTCCCGCATCAGCACCTTCGGGACGGATTGTGAGCCTGCAACCAACCGTTGCATCCGCGCTGACGTTTTGGGTGGATTATGATGCCGTCGACCGAGTAATCGTGGCGACCGTCAGAGATACGATTACCACCACCGCCCGATTTGCTTGGCTCGATGACCAATTCCACCAGCTGACGGTGGTGGCTAACGCCATGAATAACTCGACGACGTTTAATTTGTATGTCGATGGTGTGCAACAAGAGGCGCTCTCGGCATCTACAGGGAGTCGCTTCACCGTCGCCAAGGTGATTTTTGGGGCAAATGGCGTGAATACGGCACCCACCGGTATGGTACTCGATGATGTGGCGCTGTTATCGTCCCCGGTAACGGTGGATGAAACACTCGATTATCGCACTGCAGTAAGCGAAACCTCGTTACCGTTGATTGATGAGATATTTGATAATCGGAGTAGTTGTACCAACTGTCCTACCATTGCTAATGGTACGTTGACGTTCCCCAGTGTGGCAAGTGGGCTAAACCTTGGCTATACCCTGACGCAGCCAGCAAGTACTGCCAAATTACTCAGTATGAAGTTCAAAATTGACGATCCGCCGACCAGCGGGCGGATTGCAACAATCCAGAGCCCCAATCCGAGTGCGCTGAAGCTACAGTTGGACTATGACCAAAGTACTAATCGTGTGACGGCGACTGCCATGGCCAACGGTACATCCCAGAGTGTTTATACCACTACATTGGTGGCTGACACTTGGGCGACGCTGAGTGTGTTGGCAACGACTAGTGCCCTCACCACCACGTTTGTGCTGGCGCTTGATGGGCAGGCAGTGGGCATGATGGCGATGCCGGGGCGGTTTACCAATACGGCGTTGTCGCTGGGTGCGGTGTTGGGTGCGGTGGCCGCAACGGGCATGACCATCGACGATATCGAAGTGGCCAATCCTGCGATTGCCAACAACGAAACCGTGGCGGTCAATCAGATTATGGCGTTGATGTCGGGTGATGTGATTACCCCGTATACCGTCAAAACGCCAATTTATTCATTTTTTGTGGATAATGTGGTGCCAAACATCAGCTTGGTCGATGATGTGATTGGGCGGATGCGCATGGTTGATGGTATGGTAAGCGCCCGCTTGACGATTGCGGATATGAGTAATCTGACCGATTTGCAGATTATCAACACCGATACCAATCTGCGTATTCCGTTGTCGATGAGCCGCCCCAATGCAAATACCACGGCAGTCAAGGTGTTTTATCCAGAGGCGTTGCTCAACCAAAATCTGCAAACGTTATCGCTCAAGATTACCACCACAGACAGCGCCCAAAACAGCACCGTGCAAATCAAAACCATTGATGTGGATAACGATGCCCCGGTGTTGGTGGGTGGCGTGATGCGTGCCAATGTGAATGGCACGATGACTGCGTTGGGTGCAAGTAGCACGGTGACGCGCACGAGTGATCTGGATTTACATGTAAAGTGGACGAATATCACTGACCGTAAAGCGATTAGTTTGCGTCGGCTCGAGTACACGTACCAAACGATTAGCGATACGATTGCGATCAATCAACTGATTACCAATACGAGTGTATTGCGCACGAGTGTGATGACTGTCCCAGAGGGGAGTCGGATAGATGCGGGCATCCGGCTCCGTGATGCTATCGACAACGAAGATTTCATCGCGTTGCCGCCGGTGTATGTGGATAGCGCCGTCACCCCCGACTATACCCAGATTAGCAAGAATCCCAACGACATTTATCGGGGCTGGTCAAGTCCGGCCGGCTGTGCCCTTAATGCTAGTGCCAACAGTGGTGCCCAGAAGTTTTTTGCCACATGGGATAACGCAGCGCTGCGACTCAATTGGCAAGGCACGGATTGGGATAGTGAAGGTGACCTGTTTGTCTATCTCGATACTGCTGCCGGTGGTACATTGCAACCCTATCGCCCCAGCAAATATGTGCATAGCGATGGGGTGGCCAATGGTGATGCGTTTGTGACGTTGCCCATGGATATGGCCGGCCGGGTGACATCGGTGAGTAGTGTGACTGGCATGCTCAATCAGTGGCAGACCCGTCTGCGTGATGTGCTGCGTGGGACGCGTATTTCCCCAGTAGCCGAAGGTGCGGATTATGTGATTCATGTGTCGAGCGCTGAATCGATGGAAATCTTCCGTTGGAATGCAGGGAGCAGTGCCTGGGTTCCCGTCACCGTCGTGCCTGATTACACCTTTAGTATGCTCACGGGCACGTCCCAAACAGACATCCGGGTGCCGTTTAGTACCATCGGCTATACCGTAGGGAGTCCATTTGGGATGGTGGCTTTTGCCAGCAAATCCGATTACCTGTTGCCATGGGTGACATTCCCCACCACCAACCCCACGGCGACCACGCTCAGTAGCAACAAAATCACGCTGACGCCGTTAATCAACGGCTATCGCTGGGCTTCACTGGCCGGTGGTGTCTGCCCGCGGAGTAGCGTGCGCAACCCCGACACCACCCAAATCGACGCATCGCTGAGTAGCACCCCAAGTGGGGTGACGCAGCGGGCGGTCGCCGATGTATTTACCAACACCAACCCCGATGCCTTGGCCAGTGCCATCGATCAAACCAGCGCCATGTGTAGCCAGTTGCCAAACGATCCATGGTGTATGACCGTGACCCAACTCCAAGATACTGCCAGCGCAGGGGCGGCCTTGATGAGCGCCTTGGGGAATACCCTCGTGACCCAACAAGCGCCAGTAATCGGCAAAAACTCCACAGTCAGTTACAACCTGAACGTGACCAACCCGAGTAATCGCCCTTCGAAAGCGTTGTATGCCATTGTGCAAACCTATGGGGGGATTTGGTTGACGGGAGCTATCAATCCCACCACCAGCAACGGCGTCTATGATGGGGGATTGTATAGCTACCATACGGTCACAACCCCAGGCCACAAAGACTTCCAAGTGGTTAAAATTGCCAGCATCCCGGCAAATAGCACCCGCACGATTGCCTTGGCGGCCAGAATTGACCCTAACAAAGCGCAATCATCCGGCTTTGATCGCATCAACACTAGCACTGTCGCCAAAATCGATGTGCGCGTGGTGGATACGGCGGCTGTTACCACCACGGGCTCGCTCGAATGGCTGAGCACGGGGCGCACGATTGAATGGCTGAATGCCGGGCTGCGCATCGATACCCAAGCCCCCAGTCAAATCAAACCTGACACCCAGTTAGTGGTGGGTACCGGTGCGGTGCGCGTGACCGGCAGTGTTAGTGACGACTCGGCAGTGCCCAGTGTGGCGCTGGAATATACCAGTAGCGTGAATGCCGTTGCCCAAGCAGTTACTTGTGGTGCAGCAGTGGTAGGTCGCTGGAGTTGTGCCGTGACCGTCCCCAGTACCGCCACGTTTATTAGCTACCGCGTCCGCGCTGCTGATACCTACGGCCAAATGAGTCCGTGGAGTGCGTGGTACCGCAGTGTGGTTGACCGTGACAATCCGACGTTGGTATTTGATGCCAATTCGACCACTGCCTTGAGTGCTGCCTATGTGGGCGGGTCACCGATTCGCATCGGCGGGCTCATCACCGATAGCACGACGACGGCCGCGATACAGTTTTGTGATGAACAACAAGCCGATTGTCGTACGATTGTGCCGAGTGATAATGCGCTTACTCAGACCGCAAGTTCCACAAAAAGTGTGACCAGTCCGGTGACTGCCATCGCTGCCAATCCATGTAATGCCACCGCTTTTGATGCCTATACAATCTATCCCATCACTGTCACCAACGTAGCTAATGGCCGAGTAGCAACAGTGACATTGCGTACGACACTAGCGCATGCCGCAGCTCAAGACATCGATTTGTGGTTGCAATCCCCATCGGGGACGCGGGTGGCATTGTTGACATCGGCGCGCAATCAAACCACAAATGTCCGTGCGACGTTTGACGACAGTGCCACGCGTACCACGCAAACCATTAGTGGCACGTTTGCGTTGAACAGTGCATTTGCAACTGTCCGTCCTGATGGGGCGCTTGCGACATTTACCGGTGAGGCGGCAGCGGGGACATGGCGGTTGTTGGCTTGCGATCGCAATACAGACGGCGTTACCGGTAGCATCAATAATGCCGATTTAACGATTGAAACGCGAACTGCGGCTCGTCATCAAGGTGCCGCCTGGAGCACCGCGTTGGTCAATACCACCGGACAAGACGGTGTGGCGCGGCGGGTGCGCTTCTGGGCAGTCGATAGTGTCGGCAATGTCAGTGCCTCACGTAGTGCGGTGCTGACCATCGATACAGTTGCACCGAGTCTGAATGTCACCCAAAACGATACCATCATCTTCCCCGGCGGGAGTAGCAATGCCTTCCAAGGCAGTATCAGTGATGGTGGAACCCTCGATACGTTGCAGGCCGTCGTCACTAGTGCCAGCAATGGCAGTACGGTGGCCACCTACACCCTCACCCCGGTGGCAATGACGAGTATGGACGTGCAACGCTTTAACTATCTGCAACAACGGAGTCTCAAGAACTATACATGGAATATTACCCCGGCCCAGTTGAGTAGTTTGGCGACAGGGCGCTATACGATGCAGTTTGTGGTACGTGACGTGGTGGGCAATCAACGGACCAGTGCCGGGTATGCCTTCACCATTCCTACAAAAGCAGCACCGGTACTGAACGACATCACGGTGACGGGTAGTACGACCGCCAATGTGCAAACTATCAACACCCGGGTCGATACCGGCTATGCCAACACTACCATCGATGCCCAAATCGCCCTCGATAGCAACACCAGTACCTACACCGATACAACCACGGTGCATGGATGGGCATATGACGGGAGCGTCGATAGCACATTGCAAGGAGCGATTCCCAGCGCGGTACAATCGGCAAAAATCACCAAGCTCGAAATGAACAACGATTTTGCCGCCTTCCTTGACCAAGACGGCAAACTGCGCACCTGGCCGGTCGATGGACGCGCCGACCACTTGAGCACGTCGAATCAAATCGCGGGGACGACGGCAATTACCAACGTGGTGCAATTCTCGATTGCCGATCAACTTTTCTGGGACAACTACTTGCTCACGCTCAATACGAATGGTGCGGTCCGCGAATATCGCCAGCCGGACGGAAATTCCACAGTGACGACAGCGGCGATCACCATCAAGAACCGCAGTGGTCAAGCTGAAACGAGCAAGGTAATTGCCATTGATGCCGGCTATCGCCATACGCTCTTGTTGCTCCGGTCTGGGCAGGTAATTACCTGTAGCAATACGACGAATACCTGCCAAGATACGGCCACCACCAGCACGGCGGCGTATGGGTATACGCCGGCCCCCGCGCGCTACGGCGTCACTCAAATCCAAGCCGGTATCGACTTTAGTGTGGCGTTGCGTAGTGACGGTAAAGTAGTGGCATGGGGTGATCCCGACTATAGTCACTTGGCAATCCCATCGAATATCAAACCGGTCACCCAAATTGCGACTGGTGGCGACCACACCCTGGCACTCCAAAACGATGGTACGGTGGTGGCGTGGGGGGATAACGATGCTGGGCAGACGACGGTTCCCGTCGGACTCACCAATGTGGTCTACATTGCGGCAGGGGCGAATTCGAGTGCGGCAGTCACCCAAAGCGGGCAGGTGCGGGTGTGGGGCGAAAGCAACTTTACCACTGCAACCACTGCCTGTTGTGCCAGTGCCATCGCGCTTAACTACGCCTACCCAGATCCCGCCAACACCGCAAATACCATTACCGCTCAGGTCATTACCGCCCATCAAAGCGGGAGTCAGAGTAGGAGCACGGTGGTGCCGGCGGCGGTGGCGATGCAGCCGACGCAAATCGTCTTCCGTGGTTTGATTCCCGGTAGGCGCTATACCTATACCCTGACGGTGCGGAATAGCGAGAATAGTAGTAGCCCGCAGGTCTACCAAGGAACGTTTACCAATAACTTGGTGTTTAATCGTACCTATTTACCATACCTAGCCAACTCGAGTCCGGCTATTCCGCCTGTTAGTAGTGGCCGGTAAGGAGTACGATGATGAAACAACACATTACTATTGGTGTAATCGCAATATTCGTACTTTCTATCGTAATTGGTGTCGCTCAAGTTGCTGCAACTAGCAATCGCGTCATTGCCCTCCCTACCCCGCAGCGCCAAACGCTACAAGCCAGTGGTCACGTAACATCGTGGGGTGTGGCTGCGACAGGACTGCATGATTTACCCGCGATTGTCACGAGTAACATCAGCCAAATCGCGATGGGAGCACATCATGCCCTGGCCCTCACCACCACGGGCAATGTGATCGGCTGGGGCACTAATCTCAATGGTGAGCTGACCATCCCCCCCACGGTGACCGACGTGGTGCACGTGAGTGTGGGCATCTCGCATAGTGTGGCGCTCAAGCGTGATGGCTCGGTGGTGGTGTGGGGCGATGCCGCGTCGAATGTCGTAACGCCGGCAACGACGTTACCGAACGATGTGGTCCAAATCGCCGCCGGCGACCGCCACACCGTACTGTTGCGGAGCAACGGCACCGTGGTGGTGACGGGCGTGGCGAGTCAACGCACCATTCCGGGCGATCTGAGTGGCAAAATCATCGTTGCCGTGGCGGCTGGGAGCGATAGCTCGCTGGCGCTCGACAATACCGGTACCCTTTATCAATGGGGTGGACCGACGATTCCTACGCTGGTGACCAGCGATGTGACGGCGATTTTTGCCCGTGGAACGATCTATGCAGCGGTACGCAGTAATGGTGAGTTGATTGTGTGGGGTGCGCCGGTGGCTGATTTGATGCCTACCGCCCCCGCCACCAGTATCGATAATGCCACGACGGGTTGCCCCTGTGTGCGCTTCCCCAATATGAGTGGCGTCCAAGACGTGGCTGTGGCGCAATGGGGTATCGCGTTGGAGCAACGCAGTGGGCTGGTGCTGGCATTGCCGTATAGTTGGTCAAGAGGTGTCCCCAGTGATATCCCCGTGCGGGCGCTGCAATTAGGCATGCATCCGAGTAGTAGTACGGGGTTGGTGTTACAGGTACTCAATACGCCACCGATGCAGGCCACCAATACCGCCATTCCTCAATTGAGTATGCGCCTCCCGCCTGAATTCAATACCATTGGTAAAGTCAGTGTGTGGGGTGGCAGTAGCGCCATCCGTACGATTCCCAGCGCTGCCCAGAATGCGGTCATCCAAGTGACTGCCGGGAGTGGGCATATTGTGGCGTTACGGAGCGATAGCGTGGTCGTTGCCTGGGGTGATAACGACGCCGGTCAAGCCACGGTACCTGCGAGCCTGACCACAGTCCGCCCTTTAACTGACCCGTTGCGGGTGGTGGCGGTGGCCGCCGGTGCTAATTTCTCATTGGCGTTACGTGCCAACGGCACCGTGGTGGCCTGGGGTGATAATACGTACGGCCAGCGTAGTGTGCCCTCCACCTTGACTGACGTGGTGCAGATTAGTGCAGGGATGCGGCATGTGCTGGCGCTCCGCAAAAACGGCACTATGGTTGGGTGGGGCGATAATAGCTTTGGACAGATTACTATTCCTCCCGTGTTGGGTGTTGCCAAAATCAGTGCGGCGGGTTGGCATTCACTCGCCTTGTTGTACAACAATACCGCCGTGGCGTGGGGTCGGAATGATCGTGGCCAAACGACGTTGCCTGCCCTCACCAATGTGGTTGATATTGCGGCCAATAATGGCGCGAGTGTCGAATTATTGGCCGATGGTCGTGTGGTGGTGACGGGTGACGCCAGTTTTGGGCAAAAAAATAGCCCAACTGGGATCTTTCAGCGGATTGGCGCCGGCAATTATCATATCCTTGCAGTTGAAAATAATGGCCAAGTGCTGGGCTGGGGCTTGAACGCCGATGGCCAAACTACCGCCCCCAGTACGTTGCTCAATCCGTTCATGGTGGTGGGTGGCGGCGATTTCAGTGTGGCACTCACTGCCGACATCGTAAGTAACCCTACCGTGACACCCACGGCGTCAGCCACTGCCTTTGTCAATATTCCCCTCGTACCCACCTTTGCGCCACTGACGGCCTATAGTGGCTATAGTGCTTGGGGTCTCGGGGGTATTCCAGCCCTGACCGACAGCGATATTAGTAGTGTGGCGATGACGAGTGATACCATCGCCATCGTGCATAGCGACAACACGCTGACCCTCAATGAATCAGGCAGCACCACCACCTTGCCCGGTGCAGTTACCACGAATGTGCAATCCGTGGGGGTGGGCACCGGATTTGGGGTGGTGCTCAAACGCGATCACACGGTGAGTGGCTGGGGAACGCCACCCACGATTCCGGCAGTCATCAATCGCAACATCAACGAGCTTGCCGTCAATGGCGCACATCTGTTGTTGTTAAATGCGGCTGGGCAAGTATGGTCAAATCAATTTGATACCCGTGGTCCATTGCCCATCCGCCACATCGCCGCAGGCCCCGATTTTGCGGTGGCCATCGGCGAAAACGGTCAACCCTATGTGTGGGCGACGAACAGCAATGAAGGACTGCAAACCTTCCCCCCTGCCGCCACCACGTTGGTTGACGTGGCAGCAGGTAGCTACCACATCGTGGCACTGCGGGCCGATGGGCGGGTGGTGGCGTGGGGTGCGGGTAGCCACGATGTCGGTCAAGCCGATGTGCCGTATCGGGCCCTGTCAAACGTCGTCGCCATTGCTGCCGGCGATCAATTTAGCATCGCGCTCCGCGATGATGGCAGCCTCGTGGCCTGGGGCGATGTGCCTGCAGGCACTGACACCCAACTCACCAGCCTCAGTGCCGACCGCAATGTGGTGGCCCTCGCTGCGGGAGCAGGGGTCGTGGTGGCATTCAAACAAGGTGCGGCAGTAGTTGGTACCACCATGCCGACCCGTATACCGAGTAGTACGCCGGTGCGTATCCCTACGTTGACACCACAAGTATTTGATAATGTTATCCTCTCCAACCAACTAGGTTGGTTTCGCATGGGCGACACCGCCCCCACGCTCCAATACGTGGGTATGGCCGGCCCCTACCTCTGCACCGCACTGTCGACGTGCCCGCAAAGCGACCCCAACGGGGTGCGCCAACGGGCGGCCCGCTTTGCGGCGGTGAGTGGTGACGAATTAACTAGTACCAGCAAATTGACGCTAGCTGGCACTTCGTTTACGGTGAGCTATTGGATGCGCCGTGACCGCATCAATACCAATGATGTGGCATTGAGTCTGGGTACGCCCGCAATCCGTACGTTTTTGAGCATGGGATTCGACAGCGAAAACCGCGTCTACTGTGGTTTTTATGGCGATGATTTACGCAGTACGACTTGGTACACCGACAATGATTGGCATCACTACGCCTGTACCTTCGACAAAACAAGCTTGATTCGGCAGCTCTATCGTGACGGCGTCGTGATTGCCCAAGATGTTGCTGGTGGTGCGTTTACGGCGCCGGCAGCGTCGCTGGTGCTTGGTCGCCGCAGTGACAATGCCAGTGGCTTGGTGGGCAGTCTCGATGATGTCGTCATCCACAATGTTGCCTTAAACGCTAGTCAACTATTGACCTATACAAATCTTCCGAGTAGCGGTCGGATTGCCGACATTGGTTTTGATGACCTCACGTTGCAGAGCAATGTTCCCAATCGCACCCGCCTCGGATGTATCGTGAACATGCCCTGTCCGAATGTGGTGGTTGAAAGTCACGACGCACAGGCATTGTTTTTTACCGGCAATGAGCAAATACAAAGTAGTGATACGCCCGTGTTGACCAACGGCTTCACGGTGGCCTATTGGGCCAAGCGCACCGCGAGTAACGACAGCACCGTCGTGATGCATGGCACGACGAATACCAAACGCTTTCGTGCGGGATTTAATACCGACAATACTCCCTATTGTGCGATTGGTACCGCCAAAATCAGTGGGACTGCCACGGATACCAATTGGCATATGTATGTCTGTGTATTTGACAAAGCGACGGGGAAATTGGGCTTGTCAGTGGATGCCCAGACGCCCCAACTCATCACCGCCACCTATAGCGATAGTGGCGCCGTGTTGGTTGGGCGGGCGCTGGAAGCCAATACGGGCTTTCGTGGCTATGTCGATGATGTAATAATCTACGGGATGCCCTTGTCACATGCGGCGATTGGGCAGTTGTACAACAGCACCAATCCGGCGAGCCTAGTCTTGACGGCCACGCGCAATCCGGCGTCACCATCATTGACCAGATCGCCTACCTTTACGATGGTGCCATCGCGTACGGCACTGCCTACGTCGTTCAAAACCAAAACGGCGCTGGCGTCTACTGCGACGGCTGTCGTCATGTACATCACCAACACTAATACGCCAAGCCGCACCTGGACGGCGAGTATGACCAATACCCCCAGCAAAACGCATACCTTTACCCGGACTACGACCCGGACGGCGACGGCCACGATTACCCAAACGCCGACGGCCTCGAAGAGCCTTACGATTACGCCGACACCGACAATTACGTTGAGTGCGACCAGCACCAAATCAGCGACGACCACGCCCAACAATGGCATCACCTACACGCCATCAAATACGCGGACGCCGTTTATGTTGACGCGCACGATGTTGGCCCGCCAAAGTCCGACCTTTTTTGCCCAGACCCGCACTGCCACGTGGTTTGCGGTACGTGCCAGCCAAACCAGCTTGGCGATTACCACCACCGCCATCCCGACAGTCACCTATCTGGCGCGCTTTACGCAGACGGCGGCTGTCATCCAGACCTTGACCGCCTACCCGGTACCGGCCAGCCCGACCCGCTCTAGTACGCCGTACCCCTCCCCCAAACGCTGAGTGAAGTCGGAAGTGTAAAGTCGGAAGTATGAAGTGACTGCTACTGATTTTGATTGACTACCTCCGTTACTTTCTCCTTCCGACTTGATATTTCATTCTTCGTAGTTGCACCAAAACACACGGGTGTATAAAATTACCTCCGCCGAAACTGCAAAACGAATGAAAATCACCCGATTAATCGCACAATTTCTACACTTGGGCCTGTCAATGCACCGCCACACAACCAATGAGCCGCCGAGATTGGCGTAGGTATGGTGAAAATAGACATAATACACAACAAAATGGCGATATATTTCGGCTTTATTGCGTATCGGTATGCGGTTTGCGCTATACGTAACATGGCTATTAAAACACTTGACATGATTTAAATGTTTATTTACAATTAACAATATAATAAGCAATGTGAGAATAATATGCCAAAGTCACGTTATACCATCATATGGTTGTATGTTGTTGTATTGATAGTATTGACGCTAATAGGCTATACCATCGTCGGAATGGTTAATCATTTAGCTCCTGCAATCCAAGCCAAAAATGCCTGGGAAATGGCGAAACTGAGTGGCAGTTATTCGTTTCGCACAGATATAGATCAGCGTACTGCTCCGGTGCCAAATATTGCGAACTATGGGCGTCCCGCCCAACATACGCAATTACGCATTGAAGGACGGAGCGATGAAGCGACGCAATCTGCAGAATTAACCTTGACCAACATCACGCCTACCGGCGAATCGCGTATGTATATCCGTCGGGTGCATGGTCGTACCTATGTGATGCGTGATGACGGGTCATGGGAATCCACATCCACCGATGCGCTCGTCGGGCAATTGAGTGGGTTGACCTATTTGGCTGGTATGAAGGATGTGCGCGTACAAGGGGCCGTCGGATATGTGTTTGGCTTCGATGGGAAAGCATTTACCGATCATATTCAACGCTTGCTCCATATGGATGCACTGCACGGGATTACCTACAACGATCAAACATATCAGGCCGCTCAGTCCGAACAATTGCGGTTGAGTAGTGGCAATGGTCAACTAAAGATTGATTCTCAAGGACTGCCCAAACAATTGATGCTCCAATTGCTATTGCCGCAAACGGCGCGTGAGACGGCGACGAATCTTGATATTCGCATGGAGTTTTTTGGGTATGCCCGGACGGGACTTGAGCTCCGGGCCTTGTGGAATCAGCCATTGTTTGTGTTGAGTCGGTATGTCGGCATCGATGCATCCAGCTTGCGGAGCTGGCTGATGGTGGCGTTGAGTTTGGCCGCATTATTACTCTTGATTTCCATTATTCAGTTGTTTGGGCGGCGCATGTATTTGCCGATCACCATGCTGGTGGTGGCGATGACTATTTATCAGCCATTTAGCAATATCCCGGTGACAAAGGCTGCAACGACTTCAAACGAACAACCCGGAACACCACCGAGCAAACCCAAAGTGTTTAACCCGTTGGTGTCACCACTGAATCAACCCATGGGCATCATGCTCCCGGCTGCAGGGGTGACGAGCCCGAGTAACATGCGGGTCGTCTCATCGGGGAAATTACGTGTGGTTGAAGCTGGGACAAATACTGATTGTAGTGCGCTGGTTGAAGCCGATAAAACTGCTGATACTGATAGTGATGGCCTCACCAACGATCAAGAATGTATCTATGGCACATCGCTTACGAATGCTGACACTGATAGTGATAATCTGAATGACCTGCAAGAAATCCGGCTAGGAACGCAACCTACCCAACTAGATACCGATAATGATGGGCTGTCAGACTCTATAGAAGTCACCGCCCCAACCACTATTGATGGGAATGCCTATTATTCGTCACCATTTGTAAACGACACCAATAACGATGGGTTTAGTGATGGGGTTGAGTGTGCAGAACGATTAAAAAGCGCGACCCCAACTGCAGCGTGTTATGACACCGATACGGACAAAATCCCCAACTTCCTTGATAACGACGACGACAATGATGGCGTACCAGATAATACTGACTTGACTCCGCTCAACAACAGCACCACCGTGTTTGGTGATGCCAATCCGTATGGTTTGGTTATCAATGGCTTGCCTGCCAACAACAAACCGGTGACGCTGGAGCTGCAAATCCGACCCACCGATGCAAAATTACTCTATGCCAATAATGCGATTTTGGACTGGCCAGGCAACGATAAAAACGGGTGGATCCAACGGACAACCGATACGACATTTGCGACCACGACCAGTACTGATATTGTGACTCCAACGGGCAGTATCAATCCACTTGCAAATGACATTGCGTCGCAAAACGGTGATATCAAGGTCACTGCACTCCTCGAAATCCGGATTGATATTAGTAATATGAGCAACGGTGATTACGGGAATTTGCCCGTATTACCATGTAAGTCGACCAATACGTGTGCTGCCGATCAATCGCTCCGTCCGAGTTGGGTTGATACTACCAAACTCTCCCCATATGGGATTAGTGTGGGGTGGAGTTATGATACTGACGGTATATCAAATACCAATGAATTGACGTTGAATGTGCCACTCTCTACGGTTACCGATGATAGTGGTACCGCAGTCGCTTATAACGCGATTATGTATTATGCCAATAATCATGTGTGGGGGACGTCCCATAAATATCGTTTGCAGTGGCTTATTTCGTCGCTGCAAAATCAATGTACCGAAACAGATGCGGCTTGTGACGACAGCAACCGCGCTGAAAAAATAAGCCGGGTACATTCATACTATAGCGATTGGAAGCTGGCGGGGATTACTGCAACCGAGCAGAGTGGCGTAGATGCGGCAATTATCTACGAAGACACGAGTAAATCTGGCGTAATTGATGCCCAGAAACGCCGTTTGAGCATTGCCCAAATCACTAAAACATTGCAAATGCATTACCTCAATACGCCCTATTTAAATGTGACTGATAGTAACCCGCAGAAATCAATTGTGGGAATATTTAATAATAATGCCAACACAAACACGTATGGTATCGATGGTACTGCCACGAAAGTATATACGACGAGTTATGCCACCGATAAAGACTTTATCAAAATCTTGGCAGAAGTGCCCAAACTCCTCAATGCGAATTTGTGTGCAACAAACAATCAAGTCAACTGTAGCAATGTGAATGGCGTCAATACGCCCAATACGACGGCTATGACTGCGTGTCAAAACGATACCTCGGTTATTTGTCGCCCCGGTATGATTGTGATGAACGAAGTGCGCAGCCGGCGGGCCACATTCGATAATGCCACCACCCAGTTGGCGTTTTCGAGTGATATTGTTGTTGGTGCGTCACGCATGTTTTATGGTCAGATGTTTACGGTGAGCGCTGGGCAGTGGCAGGCCTTTAGCCAGAGTGATTTGGTGAGCGAAATCGCCATTGCAGAGGCAAATATCCCGGCGCCAACGGTATCTCCTGACGCAACGCTCACATTGCCAGAATGGCAAACCTATTTCCGATTATTTATTCAGAGTTATATTGCCTCGTTTGCTCAGACCAATGTTGCCCTGTTTATGCAGGGTACGACGGACGCCCTCGCAACTAATCCACCAGGTACTGAGGTAATCTCGCTCAATGCAACGTGGAACAGCGAAATTGTACAGTTGTGGAGTGTGTGGGGATCGATTATCGAACAAAGTACGAATGATGACCCTGAAAATCAAGATCAAATTGATGATACTGGTTATGCATCAAATAGCGTATCCAAACTCGCGGATATCATGAAAACTGTTGCTGAGTTTAATGATGAGGCAGAAAACTCATTTGGGGCAAACAGTTCAACTGCGATTGCCGGGTTAGGGATAGCGGTGGCGATGGCCTCGCTGGCTATTTCGATTGCGCAACTGAGTGGGTCATTGACATCGGATGAAGACACGCTCATTATCAACAATACCTTGGGGGGCGTTAGTTTGGCATTGGGGATTGTGGCACTCGTGCAAGCCGTAAATGAGTTTCGTACCGTGACCACTGCCGCGACTACGGCAAGTACTGCTGCCACCACCGCGGCTACCACGGCTACAGCGGTGAATGGTGCGGCAAAAACTACCACCACCTTAGCGAAATTTGCCAAGGCGTGTGCGATTGTGGGGGCTATCATCGCCGTTGCGGCGACATGGGTGGTCGCGGGATTTGCGATTGCCAATGCCAAATTTGCCTATCAAATTGTGAATGCCGTCGCATCAGCGATTGGCATGACGATTGCGATTGTCGTATTGGCCGTGATTAGTTTTATTCCGGTGATTGGCCAAGTGATTGCGGCGGTTGTGGCGGTGCTCGACGGTATTGCGACAATTGCCTGTGCAAATTTGTCGAAACGCCAACTACGGAGCTCTGCCGCACAATGGTTGTGTGGGGGGGTTACGGGACTCCTCGCCAACTTTTTTACGTTTTCCAAAACATCAGTACTGGTTGATTCAGACGACATATATTCGCATTATCGCAAAATTGATGACAATTCAGCGCTCCAATACAAACTACAAGGGTATGTCAAAGATAATGCCTTTGACTATACGCTGAAAGTCACCGATCACATCGAAAAGATGCCCTTTCCGGCAGCCTGGCAAGCGGTGTTTTTCTTTTGGCAATGGAACGATGATATCCGAAAAACATCATATCGCTATGCATTGGGAACAAGTGATGTCGATTTGCGTGGTTCATTTGATGTAGGTAGCGACTTTAACAATTGGGTTGCAGATAATGACACAATCGTCACTGATGACGAAACCTATACCTATACCTATAAAAAAGATGTTAATTTAATGGTGCGTCAACTATTTGCGACAACAGGCATCAATCAAAAATTACCAGATTTATACCTTTCGAAAGCCTATAAAGTACGTCAGCAGGTTTGCTTTACCATCCCGCTTGTGTTGATATTTATTTTCATTCCGATTCCAGTCTGTTATTTACGCACGCACGATGTCAAAGAAGATGGACTCGCGGTATATCAGTCAGATAGTGTGATTAATGACATTTTCCCGACCACCATGAATGGCTTTATGACGATGAAGCAAGGCACGGCTCCGGGACGGTATACCTTTGCCTGGAATGATACTGCAAATTCCATCAAATTCCCTGATTTTGTTGATGCGGATAATGATGGCTTGACTGCCGCAACCGAAGTAAGTATTGGCAGCCAAGATGATTTATTTGACACCGATGGTGACGGGATTAGTGATAATCGCGAAAAATTACTCCAGACCTCACTGAAAAATGACGATACTGATGGTGATGGCTTGAATGACTATCAGGAAGTACAGTATGGCACTGATCCCAACAAAACCGATACCGATGGCGATGGGTTGCGTGATGGTGAAGAAATCGTTCGTGTCGAATGTCCGTCTGTAGGGGTGAGTTGTCAACGGGTAGGTGGCTGGGATGTGACCTATTTCATTGAAAACAGTGGTACACCCCAAGCAAATCCCTTGGTGACGTGGGTGCAATCAGACCCGCTCAATCCGGATGCAGATAATGATGGGCTCATCGATTTACGTGAGCGGATTCTCGGGACGAGTCCTTTTGCCAAAAACAGCCCCGATATCGTGGGATTCGAAGATGTCAAGATCCACGACGCGTTATCAGCGCAGATGTTGTTGAATTTTGAAGACTCCACCGGTTCTCGCCTGATTACCACGGCAAATGGCACCGATAATGCACCGGTGAGTTGTAGTAATAATATAACGGTAGTGGCGGATACAATCGATAGTCGGACGACCAATGCAGCCACCTTTGGGACCGGTGGCTGTGTGGTAACCAATAGTGTACCTGTGACACAGTTTAGTGTGGCGATGTGGGTCAAGTTTGCCACTGCAAACAGTGCGTATTTTTTCCAATCCAATAATATCAACCTCAATGTTGGCCCAGCACCTGCATCACCACGCGCAAATACGGTTGCGTTGAGTAGCAGTGCTGTTTGGACGCATATTGCCGTGGTCTATGACGGTGATTTTTATATTATTTATCAAAACGGTGTTGAGACTACGCGTTATCGTGGCAGTGCCTATAGTACGTTAGGTGACATAACGATTGGCGCAAATGAGGTAAGCCTCGACGATGTGGCAGTGTTTGGTACGGCACTTACCCCCAGTGAGGTATTGAGTGCTAAGCGGGCTGATTTGTATCAAGCGCGCAAAACAGATATGGTACTGCGTCCAGGAGATCGTATTAGTACGCGTACGACGATTAAAAACAAATTACTTGGCCGTGAGTTGAAAGGGTTAGCCTTTTATTCGGTGATGGGCTCGCATACGCCGGTGCCCAATAGCAACTTGCAAAGTTTTGCGGTAGCTGCCGATGCAACCACCCAATCAGAAACAACCTTCCTCGTGCCAGGGACATTGTTGCCGGGCACGGGAAATAGTGTGTATGCCCAAGGATGTGTTTTCTCGCACAATCTACTCTGTCTAAAACTCGACGATACGGTGGCAGGGACTGCCAAGTCGTTTAGTGATTTATCTGCCAATGGCTATTCCATTCGTTGTGATAGTGCCGATGCCGGTAGTACGACGTGTCCGGTTTTGAGCAATGGCGCATGGGATTTCCCGACGAATTCAGTAGCAAAATTACAATTACCCACGTCAATTACCCAAGAATTATCAAGTCACGACTTTAGCGTGGGGATGTGGGTCAAGCTGACTGCGCCACAGGTTATCGGCACGCGGAGTTTATTGAGTAGTACTGGTTTGCGATTAGGGCTAACCAATAACGTGCCGAGTTTTGGGACGGCCAGCACGTTGTCTGGCGCGGCTGCAATTACGGATCAAGCGTGGCATCACCTGGCCTATCGCATGCAGAACAATCGGCGTGCGATCTATGTCGATGGCGTCCAAGTCGCCCGTGATAGCGCGGCCATTGATGCAGTGACGTTGTCAACGGCAAATCCCCTCTATCTCGGTGCTGATAGTAGCAATAATCAAGCAGGTGCTTCGATTCGGGATGTGCAAATCTATGCGACGGCCTTGACTGACACACAAATGGCGGCGTGGGGGCGTAATTGTGATGACCCCTTGCTGGTGACCTGTATCAATCCCCAAAGTGAAACTGTTGATGCCTCGGTATATGGCGGTGACCAACAGCTTGGTGTGACGTATGCCAGTAATGCCCATACATTTACTGCAGGATACGTCAACCTATTCAACAACCACAATTTCACATTGCTAGGGAAATTTACGGCGACGAATGCCTGTAACAATCAAACGGTGTTCTCTGCAACAGCGAATGCTGGGCAACAATTAGTCATTACATACAGCCGCAAAGATGACCTGGCCTATAATCCCTGCCTAGCCCAAGTGAACTATGCCAATTGGACGGAAACGTTGTCTACGCCATTGCTTGCCAACCATACGTATGTGATCGCACTCACCAATCAGGTTGACCAGAATGTAAAGGGTGCCATCTACGAAAGTACGAGTAGCACGCCAACGTCGAGTTTCACTCGTGCCGTGAGTTTGGCAACGGGAAATACATTAACCAGCGTCGTTGATCCCATTACCGTACCAGTCGGTGGACTCAGTCATGTCCGCGTGTATGCAGATGCGATTGCGGACACGACAGTGGCCGCCATGGCAGGGTATCTGCTGAACAATCAGCCGAGTACTGCCATGCAACAACCGCCACGGAGTGACACGTTGACGGTGCGGAGCGAGGCCCGGGCCAAGGTTATCCAGACTGACATAAACTTCGAACGTGATCCACTAGGGAGTTCTAGTGATTTCCAATTAGCATTTGATGAGCCAGCGTTAGCAACGACCTTTCGAGACGTCATTTCCACAACCAAGCAATTTAGTTGTGTTAGTACCCCATGTCCGCAAGCAGGTGTACTAGGTGTGACGGGGAACAGTCTGCTGTTTGTCAATACGGTGACGAAGCAGTACGTGTCGAGTAATGATGCCCAGTTGGATTTTTTTGAAAAAGATCTCACGATGGATTTTTGGATCAAACCACTAGCGTATGGTGGGGTACTCATCAATAATCACCGCCTTGAAGTGCTTATTGATGCAGATGGCTATATCAATCTCAAACATGCGTACTGGGAATTGCGTTCCAGTAGTCAATCTACATTTCGTTGGCCGGATACCGCACTAAAAAGCGCCATACCGGTACCATTGGGGCGATGGACGAGAGTGACGTTCAATATAGAAAAATCAAACCAACAAACAGATGTTACTGAATTGATTGCCATTAATGGTGCAAATTCGGTGACGCGTAATGTGGCGAGCAGTACATATACGAATAAATCACGTGATCGGGATTCAGAATTTTTGTTATTGAATCTTGGCTATGATTATCATGGGTATATCGACAACGTGACGCTATCGAATGATATGGCGTCGCCGAGTGCGAGTAGTAGTCGCCCATTGACGGTGGCTCCTACCTGGGATTTACGGTTCGAAGATTACCTGTCCACCACCAGTATCATGACGGATAGCAAAGGAGTGACCAAATCGGTCACGCTTGGCTCCGTGATTTTGCCCGAAAACAATAGTACCCGTAGCGGGATTGCGCGCTATCAGGCGGCGGCATCGTGTATCGGGATTACGGCATTGCCATGGGCTGCTTGCCCGATTGTCGATGTGGTCGGCCTAGCAGGTTTGGCTACGACATTTAATGGCACCAATACGCTACTCAAAGTGGCCAATCCGCAGTCGATTATGGACAGCATCAAAAACGGTGGCACCGTACAGCTTATCCTCAACCCACAAAACCAGGATAGTGTGGGGACGGTGCTGGCATATGGTGACTGGGCGAATGATGCCACGAACGGCCTGAAAGTCGTGGTTGGTAGCGATTTAAAAGTTACTGTCAGCATCGGTGCTAAATCATATACTGTCGGCACGGCATTGGTGCCCACTTGGAATGTGATTTCGTTTAGTTTTGGTGCAAGTGGCTTTACGTACTATCAAAACGGCAATGAAGAAACAATATTTACTGGTACTGATACCTCATTAAGTACGACATTTACGACTGACCCGAGTTGGCAAATGTATTTGGGGGGCAACCCGAGTGCCGCCAACCTGACGAGTAGTGCAAGTAATTTATTCAAAGGTGGCATTGATGACCTCAGCTTCTTCCCAGGGGCACTACCGAGTTATTTGATGTTTCAATCGGCCCGTTTACAATCGGCGCTCGGGATGGTCAAAAAAGAATTGGGAAGCTTTACTGTTGATGCTGATGCGCCGACTGCGGTCATTTCGAATCCGGAATATGCATCTGCCAACGGTATGCAATTCTTGGTTGACACGAGTGATCCTACGTCGTTGATTGATGCGTTGACCGTCAATATCGTCAAATATACGGAACCAAGTTCGCGTGTGTTGCTTACGAGTGTGCCTATTTGTAGTGAACAACCGGTGAATGACCCGCGCAATGTAACCTATTGTCCGTTTGAATCCAAAACAGTGGAAGGACGATATGATTTACAGGCTACGACCCAAGATGCGGTCTACAATCAAGGGGTGAGTGGACCAAATAGTATTGGGCATGGGACGTTTTTTGTGGATACCACGGCGCCTACGCTGACGCTTGTCCGTGTCCCCACATATACCACCAGCTTGCAAGAAGGCACCAATAAGCAACTTTTGACCTTGCATATACGTGCCACCGACCCTGCGTTGCGTGATTCGGGGAGCCCAAGTCATCGTGGGATTGGGGTGAAATCGGTAGAAGTGAACTTGCAGAGTTTGAATGGGCAGTCCGTTGCCGGCTGGCAGTCAGCGACATTGTTGACGAGTTCATTGGTGACTGCCACCACGGTTATTACGAGTACATGGGAAAGCCAATTCTCCTTGCCCGTCATTCCCAATGGCTATTATTTGGTGCAAGTACGGAGTAAAGACCTGCTCGATAATGCGATGGGCTTCGATAGTAGTCAGCTCCAGTATGTGGCTGGGGCGAGTAATCCGATTGAGGTCGATGGCGCCCCCCCGCACGATGTCATCGTGAATCCATCACCGCTCACCGAGAATTTGTATATCGTTGGTCCAAGCACACTTGAAAACAGCACGCTGGTTGGGCGGGTGTCAGATATTTATGATGGTCGGGTGGCGCTCCAACATAATTTGTTGGTCAAACTCGATTTTGATACGGTTAACGGTGCCAAATCATTTGATAACCGCGTCAATACCCGCTACGTGAGTGACTGTGTCAATTGTCCCACGGTCGCAATCGACAGTCAGCTCAACAACCAATTGGTGGCGCGCTTTAACATCGATGGTAATCAACAATTTATTACTGCACATAATGCAAATAACCTGTTTAATGATCTCTTTACGGTGGCGATGCGCATCAAAATAACCGATTCTGGCACACTATTGAGTAGTGGCAACGCCAATAATCCACGGTTACGCATATTTGCGGAGCGGGTCACTGCCAATACCTTCAAAATCAAGGCGTTCCACGGCAATACATCGCTATCAAGTACCATCGTCAATGCCAACACCTGGTATGGGTTGATTTATACCGAATCACAACAAGTGATGAGTCTGCAATGGGGGAATGTAGACTACAAGACGGGGTGGTCCGACAGCAGTATCATCACCAAAAGCCTTAAATTGGCTGCTACCCCCAATCAGGGCAACGATTTGTTGATTGGGGCGACTCAATCAAGTACGAGTAACAACCTTGTCGAAGACTACTTCCGTGGCTATATCGACGACGTGATTATATCGAATGACTACTTGACGGCCAATGATTTGGTTGGAAATAGTATTGCCCGTGGTGCTGGAACGCTTACCCACCAAACACGGTTGGCGGTACGTGATGACGGATTTGCCGATGTCGATGGATTGGCAGCCCTTACGGACTTTTTTGTGCCAGTCAATCAAGCCAAGCTCCCGGTTGTTGATGTGATGAATTCACGCAAAAGTGCGTTGTGTAATGGCGAATTGACCTCTCCCGTGTCGACGTGTCCGACCATCACGCAGGGTTTTACCAGCAATGCCATCAGTTTTGCTGACGAAAACCAAGGTGTGTGGTTGGGGCATGCAATTACCCAGAGTGTGAACTCAACGATAACGTATGGCCTGCGGATGCGGATTCCCACTGATGCGACCAGTGGGCGGATGACCACTATTGGGAATAATTTACTGGCATTGAGTGCCTTTGTCGATTACAACGCTAATCTCGGGCAACTGACTACCACGATTAGTGCGACGAATGGGATTACGTCGGTGGTCGCGCTCGAAGTCGTCGATGACCAATGGCATCAATTGACACTTGTGTCGACTGCCGATAGCACCACCACCCGATTCAACGTGTATTGGGATGACCAATTGATTGGTACGACGGCAGCAGTGAGTGGGCTCTTTACCAACGCCGCTATTTCGGTGGGGGCAAGCTATCATGGTCGGGCTGCCACAAGTGCTATGGTTGATGATATCGGATTGTTTCGCACGGCATTGAGCCTGACGCAGATTCGCACATTGGCATTTGGCTATGACCCCGTCTATATCGAAACCTTTGACGAAATAAGCGACAATGCGAGTGGTACGGTGCTGGACGCATCATTGTTCCAGCAACCGACACGTTATACCGATGTCCAGATTGGGACGGGGATGGTGGGATCCGGTTTGTTGTCACGGCAAATCCCCCAAACGGTTATTCATCGTGATGACCGTGGCTTGACGATTGTCGAACCCAATCAGCCTTGGGCGTTATCGCTCTGGTTGAATCTCGCTAATGCCAATGCCACTGGTACGATTTTGCAGAGTACCACGCCGTATACCTATGGTTATACGTTAACGCAATCAGGGAATGACCTGACATTTAGTCATGCGGGTGCGAGCATAACCGCAAATACGGCTGTTACTCCCAATGTGGCCACCCATGTCGTGTTCAACAGCGATGGCAGCACGATGCGGATGTACATGAATGGAGTATTGGTAGGGAGTCAAGCGGTGGGGACCGACATGCGCACTACGCCGCTCTTCAAGGATATACCCACCACTGCTTCTGCATCGAGTGGGACGGCCAGTAATGCCAATGATGCAAATAATGCGACGGTATTTACGACGAGCGCCGAAAACGACCCATGGTGGCAGGCCGATTTGGGCAGTAGACAGCAGATTGATCGGATCATAATCCGCAATCGTACAGACGGGGTTGCCACCAATCTGCATAATTTGCATGTACTCATTGCAGATACGGCGCTTGGATATACCGATGCCGACCAGGCGAATTGGACGCAATATATAGCCAATCAGATTGGCGCATTCGTGGTATTGACGTTGCCCGCTGAGACAACTGGTCGGTATGTACGATTGCAAATCGAAGGCACCAACGAGACATTGGCGCTGAGTGAGGTCGCCATCCAGCGCGCCCCGGTGGTGACGATTACGAGTACACTTGCGGACGTCGATGATGTCCGTGTGTATCGCCATGCGCTGACACCGACAAATATTACGCAGTTGCGTATCATGGGTTGGCAAGATAGCACATTGACTCCTCGTCAAGATGGCTTTGATTGGAGTAAAAAAATCGATGACAACATCGAGGTTGATGCCACCATTCAAAGTATGACCGTTGACCAATTAGAAAATTCTCGGGCCAACAACATCGGTGAACAAACATTGTGGAGTGGGCTCATCGATACCTTGCCACCCCGGATTACCAGTAATGAACAACAGATCACCGATACCGAACAATATAGTTATACGGTGAGCATTGACGAACACAACCCCAATCTCAATCTGTTGCAGACGCCGTGTGGGGCGCGACTTGATTACACCACCTCATTCCCCAATTCATTGGGTTATCGTGCCCGCAGTAGCGGCTTTGATGCGTCAATTATGGCCACCACCCACCTTGATGGTGGCTGCATATTGAGTAATACCCCTGATGTGGTGAAACAACTCACGGAATCGATTAATGCCACGACGAGTATGGTCTTTGGGAATCGGTATGCATATGTCGGCGATGTCAATCAAGTAAATGTAGTAGATGTCCAAAACGCCACCAATCTTATTCAAAGTAATGCCACTGTCGATGGCACAGTGCAAAAGTTGGTGATGAGTCGCAACAAAGATCGCCTCTATGTCGTGAGTACCACGACACTACCGGATTCGCGGGCAACGGTGACTATTTTTGATATTGCCGAAAATAGTATGGTGTTGCAACGCCGTGGCAGTGTGGTGATTTCATTGACGACGAATCAAACGGTAGCATCCAGTGCATTGACCAGTAGCTTTGATGGCAGTACCCATAGTGATCATTACTTGTTGGTGATGCTCAATACTGCCACGACCCAACAACTGATTAGTGTACAAGTGGGCAATCCCGACCAACCAACCCAACTTACCACGACGACATTGAACACCCCGAGTGTTGATATGTCGGCAAGTTACGATGTCGTCGCCGTCGCTCAAGGTGCCATCGGTGTGCAGATATATCGGGTAAACGATGATGGCACCATGACTGCGCTCATCGCGGTCGCACCACCGGGTTATAGCAATCGGGTCATCATCGATGATAAAAAACTCATCATCATCAATGATGATGAGCCATTGTCTACCACGGCAACCTCACCCAACACCATGAATATCGTGCCGTTAATCGATACCATCGTGGATACCCAAGCCCAAGTCTATCAATTGCTCGAAACCCGGGCGAGCTATGTGCCGGTGGTACCGACCGATACCGAAGATAGCACCGTCTATCGCATCATTGATATTGCGTCCTATTTAGCAAATGATATTGTGATGATGAGCCGTGACATGAGTGATAATACGAAATCACGGCTGAGCATTGTGAGTACCGATGGAATTACGCCCACATTGCGAAGTGATGCGGTCATCAATCAAGCGAATTTGCTCCGAGTGGTAACCAACAACAACAACATATTGACGCTCGCCACAGATTCCCGCACCGCAGGATTAACGGCCTTTGTGGTGAGTGATCGGCGCCTAGCGACGCAATTGTGTGACCAAGCTGGCAATTGCAATCTCGGGATGGCATCGACGGTTGACCCATTGCCTGCGCCGAATAATATTTCCATTGTGAATTTGACCAACGCCTACACGGTGACGACTCCGTCGGTGACCTTCCACGCCGAAGCCCTCACCGGGGTGCGTCAGATTAATGCCCAAATCGATAACAGGGTCCCCAATCAGGTCTGGACACAAGCGACAAGTGCTGGGCTCCCCAAAGTAGAAGAAACGTATGTATTGCCGGCATTGACACAAGGGAAGCATACGATTCGTGCCATCAACACCTACAACAATACCTTGAGTGCGGTGGCCGAATATTATGCGCCGATCACCACAACCCTCCCACTCGCAGATGTGATGCATCCCCTGCAAAAAAGTCTGGCATGCACGCCCAATTGTCCGACCATCAGCGCCAATACGTTGACATTTACCCAAACCAATACCATTGACATCAACCACAACATTAGCCAAGTTGATGGGACGGCCAAATTGTTGAGTATGCAGCTCAAAATCCCCGCGTCGGCGCCATCGGGACGGATTGTCAGTGTGCTGCCAACAGCGGCAACGGCGCTGGCGTTTTGGTTTGATTATGACGCAGACACCCAAGAAATCGTGGCGACAGTCCGGGATACGATTACCACCACCGCCCGATTTAGCTGGCCCGACGACCAATTCCACCAATTGACGGTGGTTGCTAATGCGTCGAATGGCGTAACGACGTTTAATCTCTATCTCGACGATAGTCAACAAGAGGCGCTATCAGGTTCTACAGGGAGTCGCTTCACCACCGCCAAGGTGATTTTTGGGGCAAAGAGCGCAAGTAGTACCAATGCCCTGGCGGGGATGGTAATCGATGAGATTGCCTTGTTGTCATCTGCTGTCGCCGTAGACGAGACTATCGATTACCGTACAGCGGTAAGTGATGTAGCATTGCCGTTGATTGATGAAATATTTGACAAAAAAAGTAGCTGTACCACCTGTCCAACGCTTGCCAATGGTACCTTGACGTTCCCCAGTAGTAATAATGGGATTAATCTGGGGTATACATTGACGCAACTCCCAAGTACGGCCAAATCAATCAGTATGCAACTGATGGTAAATAGTGCAACGGCGACTGGGCGGGTTGCGACGCTCCAAAGTAGTGATACTAATGCGTTGCGGCTGGGGATTGTCTATGATCAGAGCACCAATAAATTAATCGCTACTGCTTCGGCAAACGGCACCACCCAAAGTATCACTACCACCACAACCATGGTTGCGGACATGTGGGCGACCCTGAATGTACTGGCACAGACCACCGACAGCACCACCACATTTGAATTCTCACTGGATGGGGTTGTATCTGACACGATTGAGTTGCCAGGGCAATTTACCAATGCGGCGTTATCGCTCGGTGCGGTATCAACCGCCACTGCCGCAACGGGTATGACCATTGACGATATCAGCGTATCGAATCCGGCTGTTGCCAATAACGAAACCGTCGCAGTGAGCCAAATTAGCGCATTGATGTCGGGTGATGTGATTACACCGCAAACAATAGTTACCCCTGTGTACGACTTTTTTGTGGATAGTGGGAATCCCCAGATCCAATTGATTGACACGGTGGTTGGTCTGAATCGTGTGATTGATGGGATGGCTGTTGCCACAATGGTGATTACTGATGTCAGCGATTTGGTTGACTTACAGATAACCAACACCGATACCAGCAGCCAGATTCCTTTTTCGATACAGCAAAACAACAGCAACCAAACCAACGTGAAGATTTTTTATCCTCAAGCCATGCTCAATGCAGATTTGTTGCCATTAAAAATCGTCACCACCGATAGCGCCCAACACACGACCACGTTTGAGGGTTCTGTCATCATCGACAACGATGCCCCGGTACTCCAAGGTGGAGTTGTCAACGCCAAAATCAATGGGGTCAAAACGGCACTCAGCGATAACGCCACCATTACACGCACCAACGACCTCGATTTACATGTGGCGTGGTCAAGCCTCACCGATCGGGTGGCGGTCGCATTAACCCAATTCGAATACACCAAACAAACCATTACGAGCACGATATTTGTGAGTACGACGCAGATTACTGGAATGCGCGCGCCTGCAATCGATGCCCCCGAAGGGAGTCGAATTGTTCCCAGCATGCGCCTGCGTGACACCATGGGTAATGAAGGGGTAGTGGCACTGCCCATCGTATATGTAGATAGTGCAGTAACACCTGATTACACCCAGATTAGTAGCAATGCGAACGATGTATATCGTGGTTGGTTGCAAAACGGTTGTGCGGCGCTGGGAGTAAACGCGGATCAGACGCAGCGCTTTGCGACGACGTGGGATGCCAATGCGTTGCGTCTGAATTGGCAGGGGAGCGATTGGACTGTCGATGGGGATTTGTTTGTCTATTTGGATACCGTCGCTGGTGGCACAATTACCCCCTATATTCCAAGTAAATTTGACCGGGTATTGAGTGATAAAATTACCACTGGCGATGCATTTGTGACCCTCCCCATCGATATGGCCGGGCGCACATCCGCCGCAGGTACACTCAGCCTCTTTATGAATAAATGGCAACAACAGCTCCGCGATGTCCTGCGTAATGGCCGGTCAGGTAGCGCCGTGGAGGGTGCTGATTACGTAATTTATATGGGGCGTAACGACACGATTGCGGTGTTGCGTTGGGATAGTGTGAGTAGTGCGTGGGTGGCAGTCAATGAATCCCCCATCATGAAATATAGTGTAGTAAACAACATCAAACAGACCGATATTCGGGTATTGTTTAGCACGATTGGCTATAGTGTGGGAACTCCGGTGGGGATGATGGCCTTTGCCAGCAAAGAAGATTATTTGCTGCCGTGGGCCACCTTCCCTGTCAATAATCCTACCAAAAACAGCCTAGGGACAAACAAAATCACGATAACCCCGCTACTCAATGGGTATAGTTGGGCATCACTCGGTAGCGGGGTATGTCCGCGTACCGCCGCCCGCAATCCCGACACCACCCAAGTGCTGGCTAGTTTAGCGAGTAATCCAAGTGGGGTGTCAACCCGCGCTGTCAGTGATGTGTTTGTGAATACCCAGCCAGATGTGATTGCCGAAGCGATTGATCAGACGAGTGATATGTGTGCCCAATTGGCGACTGATCCGTGGTGCAAAACAGTGAGCCAGCTTGCCGATACCGCGGCGGCAGGTGCGGCACTTATCCCCCAATTGACAAATGATTTGGTGACGCAACAGGCCCCGGTGATTGGCAAAAACTCGTTGATTACCTATACGTTGCAATTGCAAAATCAGAGCGATAAACCGACCAAACGCATGTATGGAATTGTGCGAACCTATGGGGGGATTTGGCTGACCGGAGCGATTAATCCCAACGCGACGAATGGGGTGTATGACGGCGGGCGCTATGATTATCACACCGTGACAGTCCCCGAATATGCTGACTTTCAGGTCCTCAAAATCGAAAGTATCCCGGCCAACAGTAGTCGTAGTATTAGCGTCACTGCCAAAGCGGATCCACTCAAAGCGCAATCTTCGAATTTTGATCGCCGCAACACCAGTAATGTCGCCAAAATCGATGTGCGGTTGGTTGATACCGCCGCCGTAACCAGTACCAATTCGCTGGCATGGTTGACGACGGGACGCACCATCGAATGGGTGAATGCCGGTCTCCGCATCGATACCGAGGCCCCCAGTCAAATAAAACCAGATAATCAATTGGTGGTGGGGGCGGGGAATGTGCGCCTGACAGGGAGTGTGACCGATGATTCGGCGGTGCCGGTGGTCATGCTCGAATACACTAACAATCTGAGTCCTAGCGTGAGTAGCGTGAATTGTGGCGCTGCAGTGACTGGGCGTTGGAGTTGTTCTATCGTGGTGCCCCGTACTGCGGCGACCATCAATTATCGGGTGCGTGGGAGTGACCAATATGGCCAGATGAATGGATGGAGTGCATGGTATCGCAGCAGTGTCGACCGCGATAAGCCAACGTTTGTCCTCGATGCGATTTCGGATAGTGCGCTGAATGCGCTATATGTGGGTGGGAGTACGGTTAACCTCAGTGGGGTATTGACGGATAGCACCACGACCGCGGCGATCCAGTTTTGTGATGAACAACAAGCCGATTGCCGTACGATTGTGCCGAGTGATGGTCTACTCACCCAAACCGCAAGTTCCACAACCAGTGTAACCAGTCCTGTTACTGCCATCGCCGCCCAACCATGTGATGCGACGGCCTTTGACTCGTATACAGTCTACCCTATCACCGTCACCAACGTGGCGGATGGTCGAGTCGACACGGTGACATTGCGTACGACGCTGGCACATGCGGCTGCCCAAGACATCGATTTGTGGCTACAATCTCCATCGGGGACACGTGTGGCCTTGTTGACATCGGCGCGCAATCAAACCACAAATGTGCGGGCGACGTTTGACGACAGTGCCACGCGTACCACGCAAACCATTAGTGGCACGGTTGCGTTGAACAGTGCATTTGCAATTGTCCGTCCTGATGGGGCGCTCGCGACATTTACCGGTGAGGCGGCAGCGGGGATATGGCGTCTGCTAGCCTGTGACCGCAATACAGACGGCATTACCGGCAGCATCAACAATGCCGATTTAACGATTGCAACGCGGACTGCGGCGCGCCATCAACAGGCCGATTGGAATCTCACGTTGGCAAATACCGCAGGTCAAGATAATGTGGCGCGGACTGTCCAATTTTGGTCTGTTGACGGTGCGGGAAATGTGAGTAATGCCCGGATTGCCGTCATGCAAATTGACACCGTGGCGCCTACCCTCGATGTCACCCAAAACGACACTGTCGTATTCCCGAGTGGTAGTGCCAATACATTCCAAGGTACGACGAGTGACGGTGGCACATTACGTAATCTGCGTGCCAACGTCTATGACACGAATTCCCTTGTCGATACCATTGATTTAATTCCCGTACAAACGAGTAGTAGTACGTTGCAACGGATGAATTATTTACAAAACCGCACAACCCGTTACTATACGTGGACCCTGCCTGCAAGTGAGCTTAGTGGCCTCGCGAGCGGCACATATACGGTGCAATTTGTGGCGAGTGACGTGATTGGCAACCAACGCACCAGTCTACCGGCGCCGTTTACGATCCCCACCAAAACAGCCCCTGCATTTAACGATGTGCAGGTTGTTAATAGTGCCACCGTGAATAGCCAAACAATTCGCACGCATATTGACACGGGGTATAGCGATACGACAATCAGCGCACAGGTGGCGTTGGACAATAACGCCAATGTCTATACCGACACGACCACGGTCAAAGGGTGGCAGTATGACGGGAGCACGGATACGGTACTGCAAGGTGCGATACCGGCCATTATTCAAACAATCCCCATTACCAAACTAGAGATGAACAATGACTTTGCCGCTGCACTTGATCAGTCTGGTACACTGCGGACGTGGGCAGTCGATGGCCGTGCAGATCATATCTCGACCTCGAATCAGATAGCTGGTCTGACGCCCATCAATAATCTGGTGCAGTTTTCGATTGCCGAACAGCTCATGTGGGATAATTACTTGTTAACCCTTGACAAAAACGGAGTAGTGCGCGAATATCGCCAGCCTGATGGGGCGGCCACCGTGGTAGAGAATCCAGTCGTTATTCGCAACCGCACAAATCAATTGATTACCAATAACATTGTGGCAATCGATGCGGGCTATCGGCATACGCTGGTATTGCTCCGTTCAGGTCAAGTGATTACCTGTAGTCATACGACCGCTACCTGTAAAGATGAAGCACTAAATAGTACTGCCGTCTTTAAGGCGACTCCCGCAACGGCCCAATATGGGGTCACCCAAATTCAAGCAGGAATTGACTTTAGTGTGGTGCTACGGAGTGATCGCAAAGTGGTGGCGTGGGGTGATAGTAGCTACAACCACCTCGCGATTCCCGCTGGCATCAAACCGGTGACGCAGATTGCTGTGGGTGGTGATCATACACTCGCACTCCAAGACGACGGTACGGTGGTGGCGTGGGGCGATAATAGCCTTGGGCAATCTATGGTTCCTAATGGGCTGACCGATGTGGTATATGTGGCTGCGGGTGCGAATTCAAGTGCCGTGGTAACGCGCAATGGACAGGTCGTCATCTGGGGGGAAAACGCATTTACTATGACGGCGCCCAATTGTTGTGCGAGTGCCATTGCCATGAATTTCGCATATCAAAGTAATCAAGGCAATCTGGTACCTGCCCAAACCATTACCGTCCACAAAACGGGCATGCAAACCACCAGCACCGTGCTCGATGCGGCGCAATTCGCAGTGAGTCACGATGTGCGCTTTAGTGGTTTGATCCCTGGTCGTCGTTATCGCTATACCCTGACCCTGACCAATACCCAAGGAACGCAAACGTATAGTGGCGTGTTTGTCAATAATCTGGTGTTTAACAAAATCTTCACCCCGTTACTACTGAATTCGAGCCCGGCCATACTGCCCCTCGTGAAAGGGAAGTAGGAATAATGATGATGATGAAACAACGCTCTATATATGGAATCATCGCGGTGCTTGTATTGCCATTACTCATTGGAATTACAAATGTAACAGCCTTGACGAGTCGCATCATTGCATTGCCAACACCGCAACGCATCCTACCCGCCACCAATGGCCAAGTGACGGTATGGGGGGATGCAGCGAATGGTTTGCATAACACACCATTGCAAGCCGTTGCCGATGTCCGCCAAATCGCCATGGGCGCACATCATGCCATTGCCTTGACAAAAAACCAACAGGTAATCGGCTGGGGTACTAATTGGAATGGCGAATTAACAATCCCTCCCACCTTGACCGATATCGTGCAGGTCAGTGTGGGTATTTCGCATAGTGTGGCATTACAACAAAACGGTACCGTCGTGCAATGGGGGGCAGCGTCATCAACGATTGCTGATGCCCCACTGCCCACTGATGTCGTCCAAATCGCCGCCGGCGACCGCCACACCGTGCTATTGCGGGCCAATGGCACGGTTGTTGTAACCGGTTTGGCAAGTCAGCGTGTCATTCCCAGTGAATTAACGGGCAAAACAATTGTGGCGGTGGCGGCTGGTGCAGATAGCTCGCTGGCCCTTGATACGACCGGTACCATCTCCCAATGGGGTGGTGTCACTATTCCCACGGTGGTAAGTAGCGATGTGACAACGATTTTTGCCCATGGCAATGTATATGGCGCCGTCCGGAGCGATGGCACCCTGATTGTGTGGGGCGATGTCGCCGATTTAACCCCGACGACTCCTGCCACCCTAATCGACAACACGACCACGGGTTGTCCGTGTGTCCGCTTCCCCAATATGAGTGGGGTGTTGGATATGGCGGTGGCGCAATGGGGCGTGGCGTTGGTGCATCGGAGTGGACTAATAACGGCCATCCCCACTAACACCACAACCGCACCGACTGACATACCAAGTCGTGCCATGCAATTCGGTACATACTATACGCACAATACCGGAATCGCGCTCCAATTCCAGGTCACCCCCGTGACGACCGTGACAAATACCCCCATCCCCCGCTTAGACATTCGCGTACCTCCAGAGCTGAATAGCATCGGCAAAGTAATTGTGTGGGGTGGCGACAGCGCCGTGCGTACGATCCCAATAAGTGCCACCAACAGCGTCATTCAAATCGTTGCTGGCCGTGGGCATATTGTGGCATTGCGGAGCGACAGTCGTGTGATTGCGTGGGGCAGTAATAATGCCGGACAAACCAATGTGCCAACCAGTCTTGCCACTGTCCAATCATTGACAGCGCCGCAACGAGTTGTGGCGGTGGCGGCTGGCGCCAACCATTCGTTGGCGTTACTGGCCAATGGCACGGTACAGGCTTGGGGTGATAACACCTACGGTCAAAGTAACGTACCCGCAGGGCTTACCGACGTGGTCCAAGTGGTGGCCGGCATTCGTCATTCGGTGGCACTCCGCAAAAACGGTCTGATTGTGAGCTGGGGCGATAATACCTTTGGTCAGACCAATGTGCCTCCGCTCTTGGGAGTTGCCAAAATCGCTACGGCGGGTTGGCATACGGTCGCCTTGTTGTTCAACAACAAAATAGTCGCATGGGGGCGGAACGACAAAGGCCAAACAGCGTTGCCCGTGATTACAACCGCGGTCGATATCGCAGCCAGCAATGGGAATACGATAGTGTTGTTGAGTAATGGCGCTGTCCAAGTATTTGGTGATACGACATTCAATCAAACTGATGTTCCTGACGATGTATATCAACGTATCGGTGCAGGTAACTATCATATTCTTGCAGTGAGTAATCGCGGCCAAGTGCAGGCATGGGGTCTCAACACCAATGATCAATCGACTCCACCGACCACACTCCTCAATCCGTTTATGCTGGCTGGCGGTGCTGACTTTAGTGTGGCATTGGCGGTCGACTGGGTAAATGCCGCAACACCCACGAGTACGCCATCGGCGACCCCGTTTCGTAACGTGCCGTTAGCTCCGACATTTGCACCATTGCGCACCTACACGGCTGCAAGTAGTTGGGGCCTCGCTGATATTCCTGCACCAACTGCTAGCGATATCAGTGACGTAGCAATCATGAGTGACACGATTGCAATTGTGCACGGCGATAATACCCTGACCCTCAATGAATCTGCCAGTAATACCCCACTATCATTGCCGGATGCCGTGAAGAGTGCGGTGATTGCGGTAGGGGTAGGGGACGGATTTGGGGTTGTGCTCAAACGTGATCATACTGTTGCTTCTTGGGGAACCGCACCGACGATTCCACTTGAGGTAAATCGTAATATCAACGAAATCGCGGTGAATGGGTCACACGTGATGCTCATGAATGCCGATGGGAATGTCTGGTCCAATCAATATGTGATTCCGGCGCCGATTTTGGCGCGCCATATTGCGGCAGGGCGCAATTATGCGGTGGTACTCCGTGACAACGGCGTCCCCCAAGTCTGGGCTACTGATAACACCGATGAAGTTTCGTTCGTGCCTGACGCAGCCCAAAACATCATCGAGATTGCCGCAGGGACGTACCATGTGCTTGGATTACGTGCCGATGGTCGTGTCATTGCGTGGGGGGCTGCGTTCCATGACCGTGGTCAAGCCGATGTGCCCTATCTGGCACAGTCCAATGTGGTGGCGATTGCTGCCGGTGATCAATTTAGTATTGCCCTCCGCGACGACGGCCAACTGGTGGCATGGGGTGACGTCCCCGTCGGCACCGCGACTCAAATCAGCGATTTGGCGGTGGCGCGTAATGTGGTCGCCTTACGGGCTGGTGCGGGGATTGTGGTGGCATTGACCAATGATGCGGCAGTGGTGGGTACGACTATGCCGACCCGCATCCCCACCCAACTTCCGATTCAAATCCCCACATTAACCCCGCGTACGAGTGATGTCACTCTGATTGCGAATCTGCTGGGGTGGTTCACGATGGGCGATGAAGGGCAGTCGTTGCAATATGTGGGACTCGCAGGTCCATATCTGTGTACGGCACCGCTGGCGTGTCCACAAAGCGATCTCACAGGGGTAAATAAACGTGCGGTGCGATTTAATGCAATCAATGGTGATGAATTAACCAGTACCGCCAAAATTAATTTGAGCGGCACATCGTTTAGTGCAAGTTATTGGATGCGGCGTGACCGCATCAATACCAATGATGTGGCGTTGAGCCTTGGGACGCCTGCCAAACGAACGTTTTTGAGTATGGGATTTGACAGCGAAAATCGCGTGTACTGTAGTTTTTTTGGTGATGATTTACGCAGTACCAGTTGGTATACCGATCCAAATTGGCATCACTATAGCTGTACATTTGACAAAACGACACTCGTCCGGCAACTCTACCGTGATGGGGTTTTGATTGCCCAAGATGTGGCGGGAGGAGCGTTTACAGCGCCAGCATCGGCGTTGGTTATCGGCCGTCGCAACGATAATGCCAGCGGACTAGTGGGGAGTATCGATACCGTCATCATCCACAAAGTGGCATTAACTGGCACACAACTACAAAACTATACTAACCTGCCGAGTACCGACCGGGTCGCCGAGATTGCTTTCGATGATATTACCCTCCAAAGTAGCGCTCCCAATCAGACCCGCTTAGAATGTAACGCCACAATGGCCTGTCCAGTGGCACTGCTTGCGAGTCACGATGATTATGCCGTGCAGTTTAGTGGCAGCGAGCAGATGCAGTTGAGTAGCAACTCGATATTGACGAATGGGTTCACCATTGCCTATTGGGCGCAACGGAGTGCGAGTAGCCTCAATACGGTAGTCATGCATGGCACCACCGCCGCCAAACGGTTTAGCGCGGGATTTAACGCAAACAATACCCCATACTGTGCGATTGGCACCACCAAAGTGAGTAGTAGTACCCCGAGTGATACAAACTGGCATTTATACGTCTGTGTTTACAACAAAACCACCGGCACGTTAGGGTTGTCGGTAGATGCTGGCACGCCGCAAACGGGGCCGAGTAGCTATACCGATAGTGGACCATTGCTGGTTGGTCGTGCGCCAGAGCCCAATAGTGGCTTCCAAGGCAATATTGACGACTTGTTTGTCTATGCAGCACCACTCAGCCACGGGACGATTGGTTTGCTGTACAACAGCACCAATCCCGTGAGTATGGTTGAGACTGCGACGCGTAATCCTATGACGCCGATTCCTACGGCATCACCGACATTTACCATTACGCTCACGGCGAGCCGTACCACCACCCGTCGCGCGACCAAAACAGCACTACCGGCAACTGCGACGAATGTGGTTATCTATGCCACAAACACCGTTGTCCCCAGTCGTACCGCAACGTCCTCTCGTACGCTGACATTGACGCGCACGCGGACCATCACCCGGACCGCAACCCGTTCACTGACAACGACGGTCACCAAAACCCCAACGGCCTCAAAGAGCGCCACGATGTCATTGACCCCCTCTATTACCCGGACGTACACTGCCACAAATACCCCGACCCCGACTCCGTTTAACGGCGTAACCTATACACCGTCGAATACGCGGACCCCATTGATGCTCACCCGTACCTACCTAGCCAAACAGAGTCCGACGTATTTTGCCCAAACCCGCACCGCCACCTGGTTTGCCATACGCGCCACCCAAACGAGTGCAGCAGTCACCCAAACCGCCATCCCGACCGCCACCTATCGTGCCCGCTTGACCCAGACCGCTGCCATCATCCAAACCTTGACCGCCTACCCGCTACCGGCTAGCCCGACGCGTACACCCTAATTGAAGTATGAAATTGTAGAGACGCAGTCGAGCCGCAGCACGCTGCGTCGTACTGCGGCTCCACCATGCAACGCATGGTGATACGAAGTATGAAGTATGAAATTGTAGAGACG
>JBBAWW010000015.1:0-39860 GCA_040397035.1 Roseiflexaceae bacterium
TAAAATCGCAGATTGAGTGCACAATTTTAGCACTTTGGCGTATCAATGCACCGCCGAACAATCAACGAGCGGCCTAGATTGGCGTAGGTATTATTTTTTAGTGAAAGTAGTAAATGCATGCAACGGAACATCACGGTATTGATGGGATTGGTCATGATGACCTTTGTGGTGGCTGCCTGTGGCAATACCCCACCTGCACCAGTTGCCGCGCCCACGGCGCCTATCGAGGAGCCGGCGGCTGCCACTGAAGTCGTGGCGGATGCGGCGCCGAGCAAGGGTGTGATAGAAGTCCCAGTACAAACTCCATTTGCATGTCCAGCGGACAATACTGATGCGAATGGGGCTTTATTTGTGAGTGGCTGCGAAAGTATCAGCGATATTCAGACCAAATACCCTGGCATGAATGTGCTGCCCAATAGTGTCATGCTGGAATACTCGGCCGAAGGAACTCGTGAAGGCTATTATGATGACACGATTACGAATGGGTTGACAGATTTGGCGACGACGTGCAAATTTTTGCAGTTTCACGGCGATATCTATGCTGGCGATCAAGCCAGTTTGACGGCGATTGGCACCGGGGTTGATATCCTCGGACCAATATGTGCGACTGACAACGAGTATGCGCAAGTGGCCGTCAGTGATGGCCTCAAAACACTTGCCACGACCTCATTGGGGTTGGCTGCTGACGACAAAATATTTGCCTACGAAACATCAACGGGGCTGGGCTATTATGTGTTTTGGAAAATTGATCCTGCAGATAGTAGCCGTGTGATTGTGTCGATTATTTCGGGTGCGTTGGGCAATTAATAACGTTGTTGGATGGCTCCTGCCACTGCACAGTGTATTACACCGTGCAGTGGTTTTTTGTGTATAGTAGGAATAGATACAAATTCCCACACAAGGAGCAGGCCTCCATGACCAATCTACTCCGCTTCCGCGCCTTGGATGAGCGCGATATCAACAAAGAGACCTTTGTCGAGCCGTGGCCCGAAGCCGGTTTAACCGTCGCTGATAGCCCATATGACCCGCAACCGTCGTTGCGCATCGAGGCCGGGCGGGTGGTAGAGCTTGACGGGCGGCTAGAAGCAGATTTCGACACGCTTGATACATTTATCGCCCGCCACGGCATTGATTTGGCTGTGGCGCCGGAGGCGATGGCGCTTGATTCGTTGCAGTTTGCGCATATGCTGGCCGATATCAACATCCCGCGCAAGACATTGTTGCGCCTCGCAACGGGGTGCACGCCGGCCAAATTGGTCGACATCATGCGCCATATGAATGTACTCGAAATGATGAACGGCTTGTCAAAAATGCGCGTGCGGCGCGTCCCTGCCAATCAAGCCCACGTCACTAACCGCCGTGAAAACCCGGCGCTGTTGGCAGCAGATGCTGCCGAAGCGGCCTTACGGGGGTTTTCTGAAATCGAGACGACGGTTGGTGTTGCACGCGCCGCACCGTTCAATGCCCTGGCGATTTTGGTGGGGGCTCAGACGGGGCGCGGTGGCGTGATGACCCAATGTGCCGTCGAAGAATCCTTGGGGTTGCGTTTGGCGATGAAAGGGTTGACCACTTACGCCGAGACGTTGTCGGTCTACGGCACCGAGCAGGCCTTTGTGGATGGCGACGATTCGCCGTGGTCCAAAGGCTTCCTCGCATCGGCATACGCCTCACGGGGTGTCAAAGTGCGTTTTACGTCGGGCACGGGTTCTGAGGCGTTGATGGGCAGTGCCGAGCAACGCTCGATGCTCTACCTCGAGGCGCGCTGTTTGTGTGTGACCCGCGGTGCGGGCAGCCAAGGGGTGCAAAACGGCTCGATTTCGTGTATTGCCTTGCCCGAATCATTGCCGGGTGGGGTGCGGGCAGTGTTGGCCGAAAATCTGATGGCGTCGATGCTCGGCCTAGAAGTAGCCTCTGGCAACGATGCATTGGCGTCACACTCGGCCATCCGCAAATCGGCCAAACTAATGTTGCAATTCATTCCCGGCACTGATTTTATTTTTTCGGGATATAGTGCCGTGCCCCGCCGTGACAACATGTTTGGCGGTGGCAATTTCGATGCCGATGATTTGGATGATTACGCCGTGTTGCAACGCGACATGCAAATCGACGGTGGTACGCGCTCGATTAGCGAAGCCGAGGCAGCCGAGATTCGCCGTGCCGGCGCCCAGGCCATCCAAGCCGTCTATGCCGAATTAGGCTTCCCCACCATCAGTGATGTCGAAGTCGAGGCGGCGGTGGTAGCGCATTCTAGTGACGACATGCCGGTGCGCGACATCGTGCCAGACCTAGCGGCTGCCGATGCCTTTTTGGCAGGCGATCGTAGTGTGATGGATGTGGTGGCAGCCTTGGCGCGGCGGGGGTTTGCCCAAACTGCCGAAAACCTGCTCACCATGGGACGGCAACGGATTGCCGGTGATTACCTGCAGCCCGCCGCTATTTTTGACCGTGACTTTGTGGTCAAAAGCGCCATCAACGACCCCAACGACTACAACGGACCAGGCACGGGCTACCGGGTGAGTGGCGCCCGCTGGGACGAAATCGCCAATATTCGCCAAGCCAAATCACCGCGCGACTTCATTGCCGACCGCTTGGGCTTACCCATCGACGGGCTTGATCCGTATGGTCCAGCCAAACGGGGTGGGCATACCGAGGTGGTGGTGGCGATTGGGCCGGCTTTTGGGCGGATTATCACCCAGACCATTGGCGGGATTCCTCACGAAGAAGTACTTAAAGCAGTGCTGACGGGGATTGCCGAAGAGGGTTTGATTGGGCGGATTGTGCGCATCTGGCATTCGTCTGATTGCGCCGAAATCGGGCATGTGGGGGCACAATTGAGTGGCTCGGGAATTGCGATTGGCATCCAATCGCGGGGTACGTCGATTATTCACCGGGTCGATTTGGCGCGCCTCAACAACCTCGAGCTCTTTTCGCAGTCGCCGAGTATGACCGTCGACACGTATCGGGCGATGGGGCGCAATGCGGCGCGTTATGCCGCCAAAAAAATCACTACGCCGGTGCCAGTGACCGTTGATAATTGGGCCCGTTTGCGCTTGATCGTCAAAACGGCCTTGTTGCACCGCAAAGAAACCGAAGAGATTCGTCAATTACCCCCCGAAGCGTTGCGCTTCGATTGGGAACCGGAGGTATAGCGATGCCAACCTATCCGTTGTACAGTGATCCCCATGCCGATTTGCATGCGGCCAGTGGGCGCGCGTTGGCTGAGGTGACGGTGGCGGCCACCGTCGCCGGCGAGATTACCCTCGATGACTTGCAAATCGACAAAGCGGCGTTGCAAGCCCAAGCCGAGATTGCCCGGCAGGCGGGCTATGCACAGTTGGCGCAAAACTTGGCGCGGGCGGCCGAGCTGACGGTGGTGCCGCGGGCCGAGATCATCGACATGTATCAGCAATTGCGCCCAGGGCGATCGTCGCATGCAGAGCTCATCGCCTTGGCCACGCGGCTAGAGGATGTCTATGCTGCGCCGATTTGCGGAGCATTTGTGCGTGAGGCGGCCCAGGTTTATTTGCAGCGCAACATGTTGCGGCGCCCACCGGCGTTTTGATGAGCTGGGCTGAGGCGCAAATTTACGTGTAGATGCAGAGACTTGAGCGTGCATGGTGCTGATTGGCGCCAGGCACGCTTTTTGTTGATAGCCCAATGGTGAATGCGTTATCTGTATTTGAATATGTCGGTTGGGGTGTTTTGGTTGAAAAGGGAGAGAAATCAACTCATTCAATGTGTTGGTGATGAAAGTAAGCATAAGCGATACGGAAATGAGTTGATAAAAGCAATAGATACACACAAAAATCAATTGACAACCTATATGATGACGTATACAATACGAATGTCAGTATCTCATGAGATTCTCAGTTTCGTTGTTTCAACCGCAATATGTGGTAATCGCAGTGGCAGTTTTGTCATTGGGAAAATCAAGATGGTGGTGGAGTAATAAAAATTGGGGATTACATGGCGATATGACATAGATTAATGTCGAAGGAGACAACTATGAAGTTTCGCTTCAAAACCCTGGCTTCACTACTCGTAATGGCCTTCGTGGTCGTTGCTTGTGGTGGTGCCGCAGCACCGGCCGCAGAGCCAACCGCTGCCCCAGAAGCCCCCGCAGCAACCGAAGCTCCGGCTGCACCGGAAGCCACTGCTGCCCCAGAAGCCACTGCTGCCCCAGAAGCCCCCGCTGGCTTGGCCGCAGTAGCCCGCGAAGACACGTTGAACTTGGCTTGGAGCACCAGCAATCCTGGCGTAACCAATCCTTGGGCATCAGTCGGTTACACGCACCAAGCTGGTAATGCATTGTTGTGGGAGCCATTGGCTTACTACGCAATCTATGCCGACAAGCCGGTGATGTGGTTGGCCGACAGCATGGACTACACCAAGCCCGACTTCACCGAGTTGACCATCAAGCTCAACAAGGATGCCAAGTGGAGCGACGATGTGGCTGTGACGTCAAAAGATGTTATCTTCACGTTCGAAGGCCAAATGAAGAACGAAAAATTGGGTTACCATGCCCAATTCGGCCAGTACGTCAAGGAAGTCAAGGCTGTGGATGATTTGACGGTTGTTGTGACCTTCAAAATCCCCGCCCCCCGCTTCGCCTTTGAAGTATTGATGACCAAGTTCGACACCGGTATCGACATTGTGCCAGCGCACGTGTTGAGTTCACAAGCCGACGTCAACGAGTTTGCTGGCGGTAACGACATGCCACACTCCGGCGGTTATACCGTCGTATTGTGGGACGAGAACCAAAAGATCATGGACGTGCGCGAAAACTGGTGGGCTGTAGCCGCCGGTAAATCGCCAATGCCAGAAGTCAAGCGGATTGTCATCACCAACATTGGTGGTACCGTTGGCCAAAACATGGACGTGATTGCACAAAAAGTTGTCAACAACGAGTATGATGCCACGTTGGACATGCGTTCATCAGTCATCGGCAACATTCTCAAGCAGAACCCCAAAGTCACGACCCACACCGGCAACACCCCGCCGTACGGGTACCTTGACTGGTGGCCAAACAGCTTGTGGATGAACACCCAAATTGCGCCATACAACGACCCCAACGTACGTCGTGCCATGAGCTTGGCCATCGACCGCCCCACCATCAATGAAGTCGTATATGAGGGTGCCGAAGTCGCCACCATTTACCCCTTCCCGATGTACCCCGGTTTGCAGAAGTTTGCTGATACTGCAGGCATGAAGGCATTGGTTGAGAAGTTACAACCCGGTAAATTTGACCTCGCCGAGAGCGACAAGTTGATGACCGGCGCTGGCTTTGCCAAGAACGCTGATGGCTTGTGGGAAAAAGACGGCAAGACGGTCAACTGTGTAATCAACGGTTTCGAAGGCATTCACAGCGACATCGTTCCGGTGTTGGTTGAAATGTTGAAGAACGCTGGTTTCGATGCTGACGTCAACTTCGGTGCCGATGCCTATCAAAACATGGCAGACGGTAAAGAAGGTCTTTACATGTTCGGTCACGGTGCCAGCTTGGGTGATCCTGAAGCCGCCTTGCAGCTTTACCAAGGCCGCTACAGCGCTGCTATCGGTACCACTGCCGGCGGTAATCGCTTCTCACGCTACAAGAATGCCGACTACGACAAAATCGTCGAAGCCATGGCACCTTTGAACGCCAGCGATCCGAAGTTCACCGAATTGGCCACGCAGGCCATGGAAATCTACTGGAAAGACCAAATCGATATTCCGGTCATTCAGTGGCTCCACCGCATTCCTTACAACCAGACCTACTGGACCAACTGGCCCACAGTTGACAATGTAGCCGGTGGTACGAATGGCGCCTTCTGGCACCACACCGCACCATTGGTTATTGCACAGCTGAAAAAGGCTGCCAAGTAATCTTGGTTGATTTACCGTCCGACATCTTTCGGGGTGTCGGACGGTTATTGTACACCCCCCCTCTTTTTTCTCATAATCCTAAAAACCTCATAATGTATAGTGCTCGCCACAACGATGGCGTTGTCTATCCACCGGCTGAAGGCTAGGAGAGTACTGTGAAACTGCGATTAATCCTTCGGCGTGTAGCCTTTTTGATAATGGTGGTATGGGCTGCATCCACTATTACGTTTTTTATTCCGCGTATGTCAAATCGCAATCCGATTCGTGAACGATTTGCGGAGCTTGCCCGTACCGGTGGCTTTTCGGCCAGCGATCTTGAAGTAATAGTTGCATCGTACAGTAAAAAATTTGGCTTAGATAAGCCACTGTTAGAACAATACACTGACTATATTGGCAGTATTGCACAGTTTGACTTAGGGGTGTCGTTAAATAAATTCCCTAAGACAGTAACTAGCATTATCTATGACTCACTGCCATGGACGATTTCATTGTTGTTTGTGTCGGCGATTTTGTCGTTTGTGATTGGTAATTTACTGGGTGCGGTAGCGGCTTGGCCGCGGTCTCCGGGTTGGTTGCGTGCGGTTGCGACACCATTTATCATGTTTACCGGGGTGCCTCCGGTATTGTTGGCGATTTTCCTGCTCTTTTTCTTGGCATTTAAATTGAAATTATTCCCGCTGGGACAAGCATATTCAACTGGTATTGCGCCAGATTGGACATTCACGTTTATGTTGAATGTGATGTGGCACCAAATATTACCGGCGATTTCGATGATTCTCGGCTCTGTAGGGGGCTGGGTATTGTCGATGCGTGGTATGGGTATCACCATTCAAGGCGAAGACTACGTTAATTTTGCAGAGCACAAAGGCCTCGACGGCCGCACTATTTTCCGTAATTACTATCTTCGCAATGCGTTGTTGCCTCAAGTAACGGGGTTTGCTTTGGCATTGGGTAGCTTGATTACGTCGGGTACGGTTGTGGAAGGGCTGTATGCCTTGCCGGGTCTCGGTTCAAAGCTTGGTGAAGCCATTCGTGCCAACGACTTTTTGGTGATTTACGGCATTGTGTTGTTTATTACTATGTCGGTGGCGACATTGATGGTACTAGTAGAATTCTTGTATCCGTTGCTTGATCCCCGTATCAAACAAGACTAAGGAGCGTGGAATGACAACGTTGACAACGACGGCTCCGCCGATTCAACCTAGCCGACTGAAATTGTTTGGTGGCTATTTGCGCCGGAACAAGAGCTTGGCGTACGGGTTGGGGATTTTGCTCTTTTTGATATTGTTCACGGCAATTGGCTTCTTCCAAATCAAGCCCAAGGCTGCCTATCCGCTGGCAGTCAAACCCAAGCAACCACCAGGGATTTTGGACTTTAGTACGCCCAACTGGCCCGGCAAATACCCCATGGGTTCGGATTTCTTTGGTCGTGACATGCACGCCGTGATGGTGACCGGCATGTGGCAAACCGCCTTGATTGGGGTGTTGGCTGGTGCTGCTGGCACCATGATTGGTGTGGTATTGGGCTTTACCTCGGCATACTTTGGTGGTGTGTTTGATACGGTAATCAAAGGTATCTGTCAAATCCTGACACCGATACCGGTATTTATGATCCAAATTATTATTGCGTCATCGCTTGATAAACGCGATGTGACTATCTTTACGATGGCGTGGATTGTGGTGATGCTGGCCTGGATGGGACCGACCCTGGTCATCCGCTCGCAAGTCTTGTCGATGAAAGAGCGCCAATTTGTGTCAGTCGCCAAGTTGTCGGGCGTCGGCAACGGCGGGATTATTTTCGGTGAAATTCTGCCCAATTTGTTGCCGTTTATTGCGGCAGCCTTTGTGAGTCAGGTGTTTGGGAGCGTGTTTGCGTCGTTCTACCTCGCCATTGTCGGCTTAGGCCCATTGCGTGAGCCGTTGTTGGGCAACATTATTTGGGGTGCACAATCCCAAGGTGCCTTCTTCAATGGTTGGTGGTGGTGGCCAATTTGGCCGGCAACAGCCATGGTGCTAATTTTGAGTGCCTTGGCACTAATCAACATGGGTTTGGACGAATTGGCCAACCCTCGCGTACGGCGAACGGAGTAAGTGCATGACGCCAATTTTGCAAATACGTGACCTCCAAGTGTCATACTACACCGATTTGGGTCGCGCAACTGCCTTGAATCGGGTGAATTTAAACCTCAATGCCGGTGAAAAGCTAGGCCTTGTGGGTGAATCGGGTTCTGGCAAGAGCACCATGGCCTTGGCCATGATGCGCATGATCAAAGCGCCAGGCCGCATCGAAAGCGGCAGCGTGAAGGTCGGTGGCGTTGATTTGATTTCACTCAATGACGAAGAAATGCGCCTAGCACGCTTGAGCCGCATCGCCTATATTCCCCAAGGTGCCATGAATTCACTCAATCCAGTCATGCGGATTGGCGCCCAGATGATTGATGCTATCAAAGCCCACGTCCCGAATATGTCAAAAGATGACATGACCGAGCAATGTATGCAGTCGCTCGAATCGGTCGACCTCAAGCGCAACGTCTTTCAGATGTATGCGCACGAGTTGAGCGGTGGTATGAAGCAACGAGTCTGTATCGCTATCGGGATTTTGCTCAAACCACAGGTCATCATCGCCGACGAGCCCACCAGTGCACTCGATGTAGTGACGCAACGCCAAGTGATGGAAACCATTGACCGTGTCCAAAAAGAAATGGGCACTGCCGTAATCCTGATCGGTCACGACATGGGCTTGATGGCACAATTTGTCGATAAAGTGGCGGTAATGTATGCTGGGCGCTTGACCGAGGTTAGCACGGTGCGTGATATGTTTAGCAAGCCGATGCACCCCTACGCCCAGGCGTTGATCAAAAGCTTGCCCAATCTGTCAAACAAAGGGGTTTTCCAAGGGATTGCTGGTTTGGCACCATCACTGTTGCGGATTCCCAACGGTTGTGCATTCCACCCCCGTTGTCCACAAGCAATGGATGTCTGCAAAACAACGGTTCCCGACGTAAAAGAATACGAAGGTAATCGCTTGGTTGCGTGTCATCTCTATACGGAAGGGGCATAGCCGTGGCGAATTTGCTCGAGTTTCGTAATGTAACCAAAACCTACACCCGTGGGTATTTTGCTGAGGCCGGGACAACTGCCTTGGCAGATTTTTCGATGACCCTCAAAGAAGACGAGCCCACCATTATGACGGTGGCGGGTGAGAGCGGTAGTGGCAAAACCACTTTGGCGATGTTGTTGCTAGGATTTATCGACCCAACCAAGGGTGAAATCCTCTACAAAGGCAAAAACATCAACAAGTTGCGTGGCGATGATCGCTTGAATTATCGCCGTGAAGTCCAAGCCGTCTTCCAAGACCCGTTTGCGGTGTTCAATCCGTTTTATACGGTTGATCATTTGTTGACGGTGCCGATCGAAAAATTCAAATTGGCGAAGTCAAAAACTGATGCCCGCGACAAAATGGAAGAAGCGCTGAGTTCGGTGGGTTTGCGCCCCGAAGACATCCTCGGCCGCTTCCCCCACCAATTGTCGGGTGGTCAGCGCCAGCGCATCAATGTGGCGCGAGCCTTGTTGCTCAAGCCTAGGGTGCTGGTGGCTGACGAACCAGTATCGATGGTCGACGCATCACTGCGTGCCAACATCCTTGAGTCGTTGCGTGGTCTGCATCGTGATCATGGCGTGTCGATTATCTATATCACCCACGACTTGACCACTGCTTACCACGTCGCCAATTCGATTGTGGTGCTCTACAAGGGTGGTGTGATGGAAGCAGGCGACATTGATAATGTCATCAAAAACCCCCAACACCCCTATACCCGCTTGTTGATTGACTCGATTCCGTGGCCCGATGTCGACCGTCGCTGGGGCAGTGACGGCATGATGGTCAAAGAATCAGAGGCCACCGATAAGGGTGGCAAAGGTTGCCGGTTTGCGGCACGTTGCCCACACGTCAAAGACAGCTGTCTGCACATCCCACCACCCTTGTACCGCGTTGCCGAAACGCAGGTAGCATCGTGCGTGTTGTACGACAATAACCCGGTATTGCCGGCCACACAGTTGACCGACGTATTGCCGGTATAGGCGGAATGGTGGAGGGGCGTGCCGGGTGGTACGCCCCTTTTTCATGAAAAGGACGACAATGATTGTCTCCGATTGGACTCTAGATCAGCAGCTACAGTATATCTGCAAGCGTACCTCGCAAAAACCGGCCATGGATGGGCGGTTGGCGAGCACGGTATGGCAACGCGCGGCGCGTTCGCCGCGGTTTGTCGACATGATTAGTGGTGGGCCAGGACCATTTGATACCCAGTGTGCCGTGGTATGGGATGATGACGCATTGTATGTGGGATTTTGGGTCGAAGAACCGTTTGTAACGGCCACCCAAGCCACGCGCGATGCGTTAGTTTTTTTGGAAAACGACGTCGAGGTCTTTATTGATGGCGGCGATTGTTACTATGAATTCGAAATCAACGCCCTCGGCACCATCTACGAAGTCTTTTTTGTCTGGCAAGATGCCTGGCGTAAAGGGAGCTACTGGGATACTCCTGAATTTGATGTCCACGACCACGCCGCGATTTTGTTTGGGGGCAACCATGACCGGGTCGGCCAACACTTTTGGCGTGGCAGCCACCCCCGTGGCCTACGCTGGGCCTACCGCGATTGGGATATGCCGGGCCTGCAAAGCGCCGTGTGTGTCGATGGCGAAATCAATAACCCAGCGGTTGTTGACAAGGGTTGGCGAGTGGAGTTAGCCTTCCCGTGGAGCGGCATGAAGCACCTCGGGCAGGGACGATCGCTCCCGCCCAAGGCCGGCGATGAGTGGAACATCTTTTTTGGGCGCTTCCAGCGCTTGGAGTTGGCCGGGCAGGTCGTATCGCAACCGGCGGCCTGGAGTTGGGGTGCGGTCGGTTCAAACGACAATCATATCCCTGAGCGCTTCACCAAAATCGTCTTTAGTGACGACGATGTGATGGAGCAACCATGACGATTCAGCGACATGAATACCAGGGGGCAGACGGCTTCACTCGCGTCGTGGTACAAAACGATGTGATTGAATGCGAATACATCCCTGTGTTGGGTGGTAAAATGACGCGCCTCATGGATCGGCGTACCGGTCGAGAATGGCTGTGGCGCCACCCCCGTATGCCCTACCAACAAGTGCCGTCTACCGCCAATTATGTGGCGGTGGCCGATACCGGCGGCTGGGATGAATGCTTCCCCACCGTCGGCCCCTGTGATTACCCCGTGCCACCGTGGCAAGGTGCTGCCCTCGCCGACCATGGCGAGTTGTGGTGCCAGACCCCGACGGTGACGTGGCTGGTCCAAGACGATGCGGTGGTGTATACCTGTGTGTGGGAAGGCTTGATCTTGCCATATACCTTCATGCGCTCAATCGAAATCGGCGCCGACGCAATGATTGACGTGGCGTATCGCGTCAAGAATCATGGCGATGCCGACCTACATTGGATTTGGTGTGCCCACCCGCTGGTGGGATTGCAGCCAGGTATGGCGTTGTATACCCCGGCGGGCACGACGTTTTTGCATGCCAATCACCAGGGCGAATTGGTCAGTGATGTCCCAGCGGCGATTGTGTTGCCCGACCAACGCGTGTTGGATCTGACACACCTTCCCGACGAGACCAGTGCCATGACGGCCAAGTTATATAGCGATGTCTTGCCCAGTGGTTGGGTGGCCTTGCAGGCTGCCAATGGGCGCTTGACGATGCGTTGGGATAGCGCCGAAATCCCACAGCTGGCGGTGTTTATCAATGCCGGAGCCTGGAGCAACGATGGCCAGAGTCCCAATTACAATATGGGTATTGAGCCAGCGATTGGCGTCTATGACCGCTTGAGCGATGCCTACAGTCGGACTATTACGTATGCCACGTTGCCTCCGGGCCAGCAGCGGAGCTGGTCGGTACAAGTGCAACTCGATGCAGAATAAAGGAGTATCTCATGATTAAGATTGCCGAAGCGTTGCCACCCACACCGTCGATGTTGTGGACGTTGTCGAAGCAGTGTGGGATTGATTATGCCGTGGGAGGCTTGCCGTATGGTGAGCCATTTAATGGTACGGATGGGGCATGTGACTATCTGCCGTTGTTGCGCATGAAGCAACGCTACGAAGAAGCCGGCTTTGCCCTCGAAGTCATCGAAGCCCGCCCACCGTTGAATTTGGCCAAACGTGGTTTGCCTGGCCGTGATGCTGAAATCGACGTAGCCTGCCAGCTGATCGAAAACATGGGCCGCCTCAAGATCCCGGTGTGGTGCTACGAATGGATGACTGACTTCAACTGGATGCGTACCTCGACGACCACTCCGTCGCGTGGTGGCAGTGTGGTGACCAGCTATGATAACGCCTTGATGGAAGGCGCCCCCAACACCGAAAACGGCCCGATTAGCGAAGCAGAATTGTGGACTAACCTCGAATACTTCATGAAGCGCATCGTGCCTGTGGCCGAAAAAGCGGGCGTTAAATTGGCGATGCACCCCGATGATCCCCCCCGTTCACCGATTCGTGGTGTCGGCCGGATTATGCGCACCGTCGAAAACTTCCAGCGCTTGGTTGACATGATTCCGAGCCCGGTCAACGGCATCACCATGTGCCAAGGCAATTTCACCTTGATGACCGACGATGTGCCCAGTGTGATTCACCAATTCGGCAAGCAAAACAAACTCTTCTTTGTGCACTTCCGTGATGTCATCGGCACCAAAGATAAGTTTGAAGAATCATGGCATGATGCCGGCAAAACTGACATGGTGGCCTGTATGCAGGCCTACAAAGATATCGGTTTTGAAGGGGTATTGCGCCCCGACCATGTGCCAACGGTGGCCGGTGACAGCAACGAAAACGCCGGTTATTCGGCGTTTGGGCGCTTGTATGCCATCGGTTACATCCGTGGTTTGCGTGAAGTAGTGTACGGTCAGAAATAACGCGAAGGAGGGGGCGAGGAATGATGTAGAAGTAACCGTACTTCATACTTCCTATTTCACTTCAACCTTCCTCCTGCAAACTTCCTACTTCATAAAGGAGTAAACGTGCGTATTGCGGTAACTGGTGGAAGTGGGAGCGTCGGTAAGCAGGTGTTACGGATGGCCGTGGCGCAAGGGCATACGGTACGCAACATTGATCGGGTGGCACCACCGGCAGGGAGTGTGCCTGACAGTGTCGACTTTGTGAATGCCGAATTGTCTGATTACCAAGCATTTTATGATGCTATCGACGGCTATGAAGTGCTCATCCACTTGGCGGCTATCCCAGCGCCTCGTGGTCATCCCGACCATGTGGTGCACAACAACAATGTCACGAGTAGCTACAATGCCTTGTTGGCAGCAGCAAATTGTGGCATCAAACGAGTGGCACAGGCCTCGAGTATCAATGCCATCGGGGCGGTGTATAGTCGTTGGCCCACATATGATTATTTGCCGGTCAATGAATTGCACCCCACCTATAGCGAAGACCCCTACAGCTTGTCGAAGTGGATTTGCGAGCTCCAAGGTGATTCGATTGCCCGGCGCTACGAAGATATGACGATTGCCTCGTTGCGCTTCCACTGGGTGGTTGAAAACTTGGCGTTGGCGCAAGAACGCGCCAATAAAAACCTCGACACGAATGCCAAGCAACTTTGGGCATATACGCTGGGCGAATCGGCTGCCCGGGCCTGTATGGCGATTGTCGATGCACAATATATTGGCCACGAGGCTTTTTATATTGTGTCGCCCACCACCGTGATGGCCGAATCGACCAGCGATTTGATTGTCCAATGGTTCCCGCAGGTGCCAGTCACCAAAGCATTGGCACCCAACGAGGGAATGTACGACTGCACGAAGGCGCAACGCTTGTTGGGCTGGACGCATTAATTTTTTGTGATACGCAGTTTTTTGAAAGGATACTACAATGACGTGGCATGTACAACCAACTCGTGAGGCGTTGATTGCCCTCACCGTCCAAAACCCCTTCGAGCGCTTTGCCGATGGTCGCCCCAAAGTGCCCGATGATTTGATCGAGCGCATGAAACTGGTCACTACCGAAGAGGCCTGGGGTACGATGCGTCGCCAGGGCTACAACTTACAATTCGCTGGTAACTGGAAAGAGACTCACCCCGGCAAAGTCACCGTCGGCCGGGCTGTCACTGCCGCCTTTATTCCCCATCGCCCTGACTTCCACAAAGTCATCCAAGATTCCGGCATCGCCGCTGGGCGTGGCAAAATCGGTGGCCAAAATTCGTGGATTATCGAACAACTCGAGCGCAACGATGTGATGGTGTGTGATTTGTTTGGCAAAATCAAAGACGGCACCTTGGTTGGTGACAACTTGGGTACCGCAGTGGCCAAACGCACCCATGCCGGCGCCGTGATTGATGGTGGCGTGCGTGACTTGGCTGGCCTGGTTACCCTCGATGACGTCAACTTCTATGTGCGGGGCTTTGATCCAACCGCCATTGCCGATGTCACCTTGTCTGGTATCAACATCCCCGTGCGCATCGACGGCATTACCATTTTGCCAGGCGACGTGATTTTGGGCACGGCCACGGGCATTATCGTTATCCCACCGCATTTGGTGCAAGAAGTCGTTGAAGAGAGCGAAAACACCCGCGTGCGTGATGAATTCGGCAAAATGCGGATTGGTGAAGGCAAATACACCAGCGGCGAAATCGACGTGCAGAATTGGCGTGAAGACATTGAAGCCGACTACACCGCCTGGAAGAAAGCGAACAACAAATGAGCGGAACGCGTCCCGAAGATAACATTCAGCGCTCATCGAACCCGAGTGAACTCAAGATTACCGATATGCGAATTGCCACGGTGGGCTGGGACCACTGGCACTTTAGCATCATCCGCATCGATACCAACCAAGGGATTAGCGGTTGGGGTGAAGTGCGTGACTTGGCTGCAGCCAAATATGCCTTGATGCTCAAAAGCCGCTTGTTGGGCGAAAATCCCTGCAACCTCGACCGCTTGTTCCGCAAAATCAAGCAGTTCGGCCATCACGGTCGCCAAGGCGGCGGTGTGTCTGGGGTCGAAATGGCCTTGATGGACCTGGCCGGCAAAGCCTATGGCGTGCCTGCCTTTGCCCTCGCCGGTGGTCAATACCGTGACCGTGTGCGTATGTACTGCGATACCCCCAACGAACCCGATGGTGTGTCGATGGGCAAACAACTCCAGGAACGCATCTCGTGGGGCTATACCATGCTCAAAATGGACGTGGGTATCCAACCCCTGATCGGCATCCCTGGCGCATTGACCTACCCTGACGGCATGTTGCCCGGCGGCAGCGACAAGCACTTCGACAAAATGCTCAACTTGCACACCTTGCAACACCCCTTCACGCACGTCCGTATCACCCCCAAAGGGTTGGACATGATTGTGGAGTATGTGGCGCAAGTGCGTGAGACGGTAGGCTACGAAGTGCCAATCGCCGCTGACCACTTTGGTCATATCGGCATCGACGATTGTATCCGCCTTGGCAAGGCACTCGAGCCCTACAATTTGGCGTGGCTCGAAGACTTGGTGCCGTGGCAATTCACCGATCAATGGGTGCAACTCGAGCGTGAACTCCACACGCCGGTCTGTACCGGTGAAGATATCTACGCCCTCGATGGTTTTAAACCGCTCATCGATGCCCGTGGCGTCAATATCATTCACCCCGACATGGCGACGAGTGGCGGCATCATCGAAACCAAGCGCATCGGCGATTACGCCGCTGAGCGGGGGATTAGCATGGCGATGCACATGGCCGGTACGCCGATCAGCACGATGGCTAGTGTGCATTGTGCGGCTGCTACCGAAAACTTCATCGCCCTCGAGCACCACTTCTCCGAAGAACCCTTCTGGAGCGACTTTATTACCATTACCGGGCGCAGTGGCCCCGTCATCCAAAACGGCTACATTGCAGTGCCGCATACCCCTGGTTTGGGCTTTGAAGTCAATCTCGACGTGGTCAAGGAACATTTGGTCAAGAGCAGCGGGTTCTTTGAGCCGACCCCCGAATGGGACGAAGCCAAAAGCTGGGATCGACTCTGGTCGTAAGAGTGCGTTGAATTCCATCTCCCACGTCACTATGACGTGGGAGATGGAATGTATGTGGGTGGTAGGCTTTTTTTCAATGGAGAGTACAATGAAAATCACGCGTGTACGGGCGTTTTTGACCGCTCCTGACGGCATTGGGGTCGTCGTTGTCAAGGTCGAAACCGACCAAGATGGCTTGTTTGGCTTGGGTTGTGCCACGTTTACCCAACGGGCCACGTTGGTCGTCAAAGCGGTCGAAGATTATCTCGAGCCGTTGCTAGTTGGTCGCGATCCGCGCAACAGCGAAGATATGTGGCAATTGATGATGGTCAATTCCTACTGGCGCAATGGCCCCGTGCTCAACAACGCTGTCAGCGGTGTCGACATGGCCTTGTGGGATATCAAGGGCAAAATCGCCAACATGCCCGTTTATCAACTCTGGGGCGGCAAGTGTCGCGAAGGTGCCATGATATATCGCCACGCCGATGGCCGTGACCACCAAGAAGTACTCGAAAACGTCATCAAATACCAAGAGAGTGGCGCCCTCGCCGTGCGCTGTCAAATGGGTGGCTACGGTGGCCGTATCCAAGATATCACCAAACAAAACAGCGTACCCAGCAAAGATGCGCCACAGGCGACGCATCGTATGCGCTCGATGGATAACCTCGAATCAACCTTCCCCGGTGCTTACTATCAACCCGACGTGTATGCACGCTCGATTCCGCCGCTGTTCGATTATATTCGTAACAAAATCGGCTACGACCTCTTTTTGCTCCATGACATCCACGAGCGGATTGCGCCGATTGATGCGGTACGGATGGGTAAGGCGCTTGAGCCCTACCGGCTCTTCTTCCTCGAAGATCCGTTTGCCCCCGACCAAATCGAATGGTTCCGCCGCTTGCGTGAGCAATGCGCGACTCCGATTGCCATGGGCGAATTGCATGTGAACGCCGCCGAGTGGAAGACGTTGATTAGCGAGCAGTTGATTGACTTCATCCGCTCACACGTGTCGGCCATTGGTGGGGTGACACCGGCCCGCAAGTTGGCTGCATTTGCTGAGCAATTCGGGATTCGCACTGCTTGGCATGGTCCTGGTGACGTATCACCGATCGGACATGCCGCCAATGTGCATCTCGACTTGTCGAGCCGCAACTTTGGCATCCAAGAAGTGATTCACTTCGGGCCAAATCTGTATGAAGTCTTCCCCGGTTGTCCCGAAGTACATGGTGGCTATGTGTATGTCAACGACAAACCAGGCTGGGGTGTCGATTTTGACGAGCAAAAAGCCGCCAAATATCCCGTGGATACCAAGGTTGTGGAGTGGACCCAAAGCCGCTGGCCTGATGGTACCATCTGGACGCCGTAATTTCGGATACGAAATCCAACGACACCATCCCTTCGTGATAAACGAGGGGATGGTGTCGTTGGTGAATTAGTTCACTGGAATTGTTTGACCAAATAATGTTTTCCATATATCGGCATTGACAATCTGTGCGCCAAAAGGGGTAAGATGATTGGTGTCCATGTATAGTGCATTGCCATTGGCCATAATCGTACATTGATTATCGGCGCAGAGTACTTTCATTGGATCGTAGCGTTGTACCATCGGGTATTTTGCAAGCACTGCGGTAGCGTTCGTTTTGTAACGCATAAACATACCGTCGATCGGTTGTTGCGGCGTCGTACAGGTCGAGTTCGCCAGCGACTGGAAAAGTTGTAAGCGATTGCAATTCATCGGCATAAAGTCGAGCTCAGGCACTTGGTCGATAAATACGACACTCGTATTTGGGAGCGCAGTAAGAGCCGTCAATGTGCGTTGTAATCCAGTTTGAAACACTGCATCGAGATCGACCATGCCATCTGATATACGTGGTCCACTAAATTGAAAATGACCTCTACGATCAGCAAAGTAATTTTGACTCGCTTCGATGGCAACAAAGCGCCCAGCTAACAAAATAGTACGATGATGGGTTGGTGGATTATTCCGCAAATTACTGATAAATGCAGGTAATTTGCGCCCGTCGTCACAGCCAAAAGGACTTTCCGTTTGATCTAAAAAACGCTCTACCCCTAAGAGTGGTATACAGTAATGTACCGAAAATATACTAATTGATTGGGGTATATTGTCACCTGATGCTAGCACGTTGGCATGACTATCACCAATCAACACGATTTCTTCATTGCTGGCGGTAGGGCGTTGTTTGCTGAAGCAATCAACCATATAATTTGTCTGAATACCCTCACATAATGGTGTATTCGTAACAATCGTTGCCGGATTTGATTGCGTAATTGCTACTGGTGCATTGCGATTGAGTGGGGATACAATTCCGCCACCAATCAAAAAATATCCAAATAAGCCACAGGCAAATGTCAGATAACTAAAATAACGTGTGGGAATGGTGCGCAACGTTCCTTGGCGTAACGGCTTTTCGAGCCACGCATACGTTGCCCAAGCGAGGAGCACACTTACCCCCACTAATCCGCCCCGAATGAAGGCACTTGGTATGGTGTTGGTAAAAAAATCCGCAAATGACAACAGTGGCCAATGCCATAAATATAATGGGAAACTAATCAGTCCAATCCATACCATGACCGGATTGGCTAATAATACCCTATTAAACCATGCTCGTTCTCCTGCCACAATGACGAGAATAGCGCCACTTAGCGGCAAAATAGCGCTGTAGGCAGTGTATGCACCTGCATCGATCGACCAAAACATACTCCCAAGAACCAACGTAATCCCTAATGCACTAATACTGTGAGCAATAATCGGGGTAAAAAACAGGCGTTGCCGTACCGTGGGATTGGCCAAAATATGCACAACTAAAGTACCAACGAGTAGCTCCCATACACGTGATACTGGCCAATAAAACGAAGCAGTAGGGAGCGTAGTGTCGAGCCGTAGGTTTACTAAAAACGATGCTGCAATTAATGTAACAATCAAGGCCGTCACTGCGCGTAATCGTTGCCGGAAAATATAAAGTAATACTGGCCAGATAACATAAAACTGCTCTTCGATGCCAAGTGACCAAAGATGAAGCAGTGGTTTGTAGGCTGCTGATTTGTCAAAATAATTGACTTCCGTATAAAGCATTAGATTTGCAAAAAAACCAGCTCCGGCCCCAATATGGCGCCCTAATTGGCGGTATTCATCAGGAAACAAAAATAAAGTTCCCATACCACTCACTACGAATAGTACAATCATCAGTGCAGGGAAAATCCGCCGGATACGGCGATTGTAAAAATCCTTGAAAGAAAAAGTGTTTTTGACAAACTGACGAATCAATAATTGACTGATTAAATACCCCGAAATGACAAAAAAGATGTCGACACCGATATTGCCATTGGGCATAAGTGTAGGGAATGAATGATAGACCACCACCGCAATTATCGCAATTGCCCGTAACCCATCAATATCACGTCGATAAGCGGGTGCGATGAGCGGGTCTTCGCGTTTGGGTGGCTTGCTTCGTCCGATGATGATACCACCGAGCCCAAATGCTACCAGATAGGTGTAATACCAAGAATCGTTACTATAGGTATGTGTCGTAGCGTAACTCAAAAATCCAATACTGACTACATAAAACAACAATACTGAATGCCATTCCATGCGCCAGACAAATACTACAATGGTTGTGTATAGCATCAACAATAAAATCGACGTCCGTGGGATGTGGTAGGGGATGAGTGGCGTCATGAGGATTTTGGTCAAGCCTATCGATAGCTCGCGTCCGTATTGTGATACATTGTTACTATGAAAACGTAATTGCGTAATGTCGCTCCCGCGCGGCACATCAACCAAATATTCATAGCGTCGGAAAATGCCTGGTTGCACGGGGAATGTAATCGGGTTTTGATTGTTGAAATAAATCGTGACCCGACTGCTTGGGAGTGGTACCGTTGCCATCATGCGAATTACTTGTTTCCCACTACTCGCTTGTGGGAGTGATATCTCGGTTTCTTGGGCTAACCAACGAAATTTATATGGCTCGGTATCGCGTTCCTCGACACGATACAAATCTTTGGTTGCTACTGACGATTCTGTTAAATCAAGCTGGTTGCGAGGGATTTTTAAGGACATTAAAATAGCAATGCACAAAATTATATAGCAAAATGCTAACAAGAATGGATAAATACGGAGCCGCTCAATTTCGATAATCTGCGTCTCATATTCGTGTAAAGTTTGACGTATACGAGCACTGCGCGTCTGCTGTTTCATACGATCCACAAGGTACTACTACTTATTTATACTACCTATTTAATATACTATAAATAATAGTACTAGTAAACGTCGTTTTTGTGGTAGTTTTTATAAATAAAATATTACGAAACGATTACAAAATACAATATCTACGTGTATTCAAGCGAAGTGATGATAGTTTGACGATGTATCGATATACGTGCGTACCAAAATCATATGATACACGGTTTGCGATTGATTCGCCGTATTGTTGATGAGAATTTTCATGAATACCAGCGATGACAAAGGATTTTCTCAAAAAAGCAGTGGTTATTGGCACTGAGCAAGATTCCTTTGTTTGCAATGGTGTATCGCAACATGATCGACTGTGCAATATGCCAGGTACCAACGTCAACAAATTTCTGAAATCTCGCTGTCTTATTTGTTTGCGGTGATTTAGCGTGAACATCAATAATTCCCCTCCATACGATTGGTGTGGCACTCGTATGGAGGGGTGGATTAGGTGCTGGTTAGATAAACTCAACAAAAGAAACATTAGGCATGGGGATAGTTGCCACGCGTGCGCCAACCACCCCAGTCGCCGTATCGCGGGGTAATACGGCGATGTGATTGTCGTGTTGGCAGGCAACGAGGATATAGGAATCGTCTGGTGCAATCGCAAAATTGCGCGGCCAGGCACCCCCACAACGATAGACGCCAATCCGCGTGAGATTCCCGCCAGCCAAGATGCGATAGGCAGCGATGGTGTTATCAGTGCGGGTGGTGCAGTAGAGGAATTGCTGGTCAGGGCTGATATGAATGTCGGCCACGGTAAAGTCGTGGTTGGCGCCGGTGAAGGTTGCATGATCGGCGATGTGGGTAAGTGTACCGTTGGCATACGCAAATACTGACACGCTACAGGCTAATTCGTTGGCCACGTACAATATGGTGCCATTGGCATGAAAAATAGTATGGCGTGGGCCGTTACCTGCAGGAGCATTGACGGTATGGGTGCGTACGAGTTGATTGGTTTGGGTGTTGATGGTATAAAACACCAACTCGTCGGTACCCAAATCGGCCGCAATTACATAGGCCCCATCAGGAGTGATGATGGCAGAATGGGCATGGGGCTCAGCTTGGCGGCCGGCATGGGGTCCACTGCCACTATGAGCTACCAAATCATTGAGGCCGGTGAGTGATCCATCGCTTTCGATGCGCAACAAGGCTACCGTGCCGCTGCCGTAGTTGGTGGCGACGACAAATCGGCCATCAGCACTCACGCGTACATGACATGGCCAGCCACCGCCACTGGGACGGCGCACGCCGTGGCTGAGGGTAGTGCCTTGGCGGGTTATGGCAACGACGCCACCATTAGTGCCAGTTTCGCTGACGGCATAGATGTGTGCGCCGTGTTGGGTCATGAACGAGGGATTTTCGATGCCGGTTAATTGGCTGATAACCTGATATGTACCACTGCTATCGACTTCCAAGATGACCACGCCTGGTTGATCTGGCGTGTTGTAGCTACCAACGAGAATTTGTGACATGAGGTGTTCCTTTTGTGCTACACCCGAGCGAAGCAATGCGCGCTCGGGTGCATATGCCAATTACCAGTTGGTGACTGAGCCATCGCGGCGGCGGAGGTGGGGTGCTTCCCAGAACTTCCAGGTGTGTTTTTTGGCGGTCTCTTCGTCGAATTCGATGCCCAAGCCTGGGGCTTGGGGCACGTCAAAGGCGTTACCGTTGAGCTTGGGATTGACGGGGAAGATGACATCGACGTCGTTGATGCCGTCGCCCTTGTAGAGGTTTTCGCTGGGTGATACCCGCACTTCCAGCCAAGCAAAATTAGGTACTGCCGCTGCGAGGTGAATGGTGGCCGCGGTGCAGATGGGACCGAGCGGGTTGTGGGGCATCAAGTCGATGTAGTGTGTTTCGGCCCAACCAGCGACCTTCATTGATTCGGTGAATCCGCCTACATTACAGATGTCGAGGCGGGCAAAGTCGGTCAGATGGCGTTCGATGAAGGGGGCAAATTGCCATTTGCTGGCGAATTCTTCGCCGACGGCAAAGGGGACGGGGGTCATTTTGCGCAAGGCTTCGTAGGCTTCGGGGCTTTCGTCACGCATTGGTTCTTCGATGAAGTCGATGGTGCCGACGGGCATGCGCTGGCAGAACGACGCCGTTTCGGCCAGAGATAAGCGGTGGTGGTAGTCGATACCGAGGGTCAGCTCATCGCCCAATGTTTCGCGGATTTTGATGAGGGTTTTGGCGGTGATGCCAATCGTCTCGCGTGGCTCAAAAATCCCCTCACCATGGTTGCGCGGGGAGAGCATGCCGGTCCGGATGACGCGCCAGCCGTGATCCCAGAGCAATTGGGCACTGGCCAACATTTCGTCGGGAGTCGAGCCACTAGTGGTGACAAAGCAGGGGATGTGATTGCGGTGTTGACCACCGAGGAGTTGATGCACGGGGACGCCGAGGGCCTTGCCGGCAATGTCATACAAGGCAATGTCAATTGCACTTTGGGCGGCGGTCAATACGCGGCCACCTTCGAAGTATTGGCTGCGGTAGAGTTCTTGCCAGATGCGTCCCATGTGCATGGGGTTTTGGCCAATCAAAAACTCGCGGAAGTGGTTGATTGCCCCCATGACGGCCAGTTCACGGCCACTGAGGCCTGATTCGCCAAGGCCATAAATGCCCTCATCGGTTTCGATTTTTATTACGAGCTGATTGCGTGTGCCAATCCACAATGGATAACACTTGATGTCAGTGATTTTCATGAAAATTACTCCTCGTTATGGTGCCAACCAAGTAAATTGGCGGCTTTGCTACAATCAAAAAAGCCGGTGGTGCCGGTGAGTTGGGGTTTGTGTGTTGCAGTGGGGTAATTGGTTGTGGCGAGGGTTTCGCTGGCAACATCACTAGCGACATCGGGGGCAACGATATAAAAAACGTGGTGTCCGGTCCAGGTGACGTGCATGGCGGCGATACAAGCGCGGGCAGCGGCTTTGGGGTCGACATAGCCCCAGAGGTGCTTGACACCGGCGGCGTTGTGGGCCCAGTAGGTCATGGCGTTTTCACGCGAGGTAATCCCGTGGAAGCGGAGGCTACTAATCGCGACATCACTGCGGCGGCGGGCAAAGGCCTCACCTTGGAGTTCAAGCACCCATTTTGATTGGCTGTATGAATCTTCGGCATAGCAGGGGTGGAGTTCGTCGAGCGGCAGGTAGTCGTAGCGCGGGGCTGAGCTAAACACCCCCCCGATAGCGTTGATGCTCGAGGCCATACAGACATTGCGGATGCCGAGTGTTTCAGCGGCGAGCAAGACGTGGTAGCTACTGACGGTGTTGTCGTGATAGATGACGTGGTCAGGGGCTTGCTTGGGTGAGCGATGGGCGGCGAGGTGAATGATACCGTCACAGCCAGTGAGGGCTGCGACAACTTGCCCATAATCGGTGGTGTCTACCACCACGGCATGTGCAGGCAGGGGATTGTCACTGGTGCGTGGGGACAAGGTGCGGTCGAGGCTTTTGACCTCGTGCCCTTGAGCCACCAGCATGGGGATGAGCACCCGGGCCAAGTCGCCGTTCCCGCCGGTTACTGCAATACGCATAGGAATGGACTCTCTCTCACTTATAAACAGAACAAGACTTACGGAGTTGGTGATTGCTGCTTGGCTTCGATTGCGAGGACGCTCCCGAGGGCGTCATTCATGTGGGCCAGCATCAGCAAGCGCGCTTGCGGTGCATTACGGGTTTGAATCGCATCGGCAATCAAGCGATGATAACGCACCGCACGATCGGTCATGCCTGCTTCTTTGCTGGTAAATTGGCGACTCAACAAAAAAAGATCGTGCATGCTGAGCATCATCTGACTCAAGACGGGGTTATGGGCTGCATGGGCGATTGCATGATGGAAGGCGGTATCAGATTCCCCAAAATCAAGTCCTGCCACCACATGTTGTTCCATGGTAATGGCAAGTTGCAAGACTTCAGTTAATTCGATATCGCTACCCCGTTCGGCAGCCAGGGCGGCGAGCTCTGGTTCGATGAGTCGCCGCGCTTCAGCCAAGGCCACCACATTGGCGATAGTTGGGTTGCTTTGGGGTTGTTGAACATCCTCATCAATTTGATTACTAATGACAATTACCCCCCGCCCGTGTTCGATCCGCACCATCCCCAGCGATTGGAGCGAACGGAGTGCCTCACGCACTGACCCAGTACTCACGCCAAACGAGTGTGCCAAATGCGTAATGCTGGGTAAATGGCTACCAGGTTGCCATTCCCCTTTGCGGATACGCTGTTGGAGCTCAGTCAGCAATGAGCCAAAAATATGCCCGTTGCGGCTTAGGCGTGAATTGTCAGTGATACGCTGCGGCATAATACCCTACTACTGCGCTACTATTCGTGGAAAGTAAATTCCCAGATTGCCACTTTATCGCCGAATTCGAGGACGTAGATTTTGTCATCCACAATGGCACTATCGATGGGATTGCGTAAATCACGCACGATCTGGCGGGCGGTCATGGTGTAGTTGTTGCCGCTTTTGCTGAGTTGCAATGCCAGCATGTCTTGGCCCCGATCAGGCAATGTGCCACCCGCTGCGCCCCAGCTCAACAGAAATCCGTTGAGGGTCTTGCCCGCACCTTGCCAGCTCTTGGGGAAGGTTTGATCGGCAAACACCAATCCGAGGGGCGATCGGTGGGGGGTCAACCCTGCGAGCGTTTTGCCTTGTTGGGCGGCATCATACGATTTGCCATCGGCACCGCGGTAGTTGGTGGCGGCGGGCCCTTGGTTGATGATGGGGTCGAGGAATTTGCCGGGTGCAGCCGGGTAGGTGGGATCGTTGCGATAGGCGCCGATTTGGACGGCCGTGAAATCTGGCTGGAGGCGCAGGTCTTTGGCGGGGTCATAGGCAGGGTCGCGTTGGGGATTGTCGATGTCACCAAAGCGCCAGGGGAAGCCGAAATGACCGTCTTGGCGCACCCAATTGAGTTCGTCTGGCAAATCGGCATCAGGTCCATTGTCGCCCACAAATAATTCGCCATTGGGGGCAAACGCAGGGTCATAGGCGTTGCGGAAGCCGCGGGCATAGACGTAGGGTGCCACCGTGGCCTCGTCGTTTTTGAGGACGATGTCTTTGCTATCGATGGCAAAGCGATACATGCGGGAGGTCAGGGCGATTTCACGCAAATCGGCAAACGTACCGTTTTGGGATTCGACTTCACCATGGTCGGTACGTGAACCACTACTGACATAAATCCATTTGTTGCTGACGACGATACCGTTGAACAAGTGGTCAAAGGGGGTATCGCTACGGGGGTAGGCTTCGGTACTCGCGACGGTTTCCCAGCTATACTTTGCCCCATTTAGGCGACCGCGGCGAATGACTGCTTTGGTCATCGTTTTGACGGCTTCATTGCCAACCACATAGACGGTACCATCATTGGCGACAGCCAGCCCGCCTGGTACCGCAGCGCCCATCATTTCGGCGGTGCTCGCAACGATGGTTTTTTTGCCATCGCTAGGATTGATGCGTTGCAGACCATCGTTCATCGTGAGCATGAGTAAGCTACTCGTGGAGCTGTCATACACCAAACGAATGCTGTTGACCGGTACACTAGTGACCCGGCGCACATCGATGCGACTATCGAGCAAGGTTGGTCCGCTCGAAATCGGTTGGCGTGGCGTGGTATCGATGCTACTACTACCGTTATCTACTGCCGGTGCGGTAGTGGTCGTGGCCTCTGCCGGTGCGGTAGTGGCGGTGGCCTCAACAGGTGCGGTGGTAGCGGTGGCCTCTGCCGGTGCGGTAGTGGCGGTGGCCTCGGCAGGCGCGGTGGTGGCAGTGGCCTCAGCCGGTGCGGTGGTGGCAGTGGCCTCAGCCGGTGCGGTGGTGGTGGCAGTGGCTTCGGCCGGTGCGGTGGTGGCGACGGTGGTGGCGTCAACCGTCGTGGCGGTAGGTTCGGTGGCGGCTGGTGTACTGCCACACGCCATCAGCAACACCACAAGACTCAACATAATTCCCAAACGCAGACGGTGTAACATGGGTGGTTCCTTTTATTGTTGCCGCGACGTTTGTCGCGGATGAACGGGCAATATCAATGCTGACTGGCAGGCGTACGGGATTGTTTTTGTTAGCTTAGCAATGGCGAAAGTCGCGGTGGTAGCGTGCGCCTTGATGATGGGCGTCACGGGATAATACGGCATCAAAGGCGGCAATCGCATCGGGATGTGCTCCACCAAGTAAGCCCAAGGCCTGCATGTAATGACAATGGATTTGATTGCGCAGGGTCGGATCATCATTAAATACGAGGAAGCTCGGCAGTGATACGGCGAAATAATCGGTACGAATCTGGTCGTCGGCATGAGTGTGGCCATACGCACGCAAGCGCTGGAATATTGCCTCGGCGCGTGCATTGTCCCCCAACCGGCGCCAGGCTAGGCATTGATAAAAAATCATGTCGGGTGGCTGGTCGTTGTAATATATCGCCGATGTTGGTTGACTGTCGCCACGGGTGGCCAATTGCCAGGCCTGCTGGGCGGCAGCATAATCGCCGAGCGCGTTATAGGCGATACCCATCAAGTAATGCAAGTTGTTTTCGTTGGCACCGGGGAGTTTGCCTTCGCCCAAATTAACAGGGTAATTGATGGCCCGTTGCAACAACGTAATTGCCTCGTCAAACTGCCCTGCCTGCATGGCTTGTTCGGCCATGCCGATAATGGCGATGGTGTGTTGGGCGGCCACACGCCCTTCGCCACCCTCCCACGGATGAAACATGCGTGTGGTTAATATATCGAGCGCTTCGGCATGGCGGCCATGGATGTTGAGGAGCGTCACATAGGAAATCGTCAAATCATCCCGCTCAAGCACCAGTGCCATATTGTTGGCGAGGTGGGTGAGGCGTACGGCGGGATCACCACCGCTGATTTGGGTCAGCTGGTCGGCTTCATACAACAAACGGGCATCGTTGGGGCTAAGCACCAAGGCGCGTTGGTAGGCATCCTGGCCTGCCGCTAGCTCTTGGTGATGATTGACGTACGCCAAGCCGAGATTGCGCCAGGCCACGGCGTTGTCGGGGGTATATTGCACGGCGTGTTGCCAGCATTCGATGGCGCGGTCGGGCATTTGATGGGCATACCAAAAATTGCCGAGTAGATAGGCGGCATTACCATCGGCGGGATAGTGTTGCATGGCAAATTGCAACATTGGCACATGGATGAGGCGATGGGGGAAGCACCAATCAATGGTGCGCAAGCGCGCCACCCGCAACGATTCTTGTACCCAATCGGTCATCGTGACAGCCCCGGTCTGTTCGTCGGTGTTGGCAGTCGCAGGGGTGCCTCGTAGGGCATGCATCCAGGCGGCCAAGTAGTGCAACATAGGACCGTACTGTGGCGCCATGGTGCACATACCGAGGGCCATGTCGTAGTCGCCGCAGTCAAAATAATCGAGGGCGATGGCTTCGAATTTGGGGATGTCCCAGCGCAACGATTCTGCAATCGTGGTTGATTCGCTGAGTTGCACCAATTCATTGGCGGCGCCGGCATCCATCGGGTCGAGTTGCAAGGCGACATGGCAACTGGCAATCGCCTCAGCACGGCGGCCGAGCCGGCGCAGTAGGCTGATTTCGACGAAGCGGGCGCGGTGATGGCTCCAGTTGCGGCGCAAGGCTTGGCGGGCCAAGTCGAGCGCATCGTTGAGGCGTTGTTGGCAGCCAGCGATACAGGCCAGCTCAAAAAAGGCTGAATCTTGCCAGGCTGCATTCCAGGTCGCTTTATAAAAGGCATTGATGGCATCGTCGAGCCGTGCTTGGTAGCGTAACGCTAACCCGAGATTGTAATAGGCCTCGCCGTCGTAGGGATTGGGGTTGCGGCTCGTCAGGCGGCTAATCGCGCGCCGGAAGAACTGCTCGGCCGCCGCAAAATCCCCCCGGCGTAACAACAACAAGCCCATGGCGTTGTTGCAGCGACTGTCGTACGGGTCACGCCGCAACGCTTCCATGTAGTAATCTTCGGGGTGGTAGGTGGCGTGGCGATATTGCTCGAGGTGCAAACCATTGAGAAACAATTCATCGATGCTGGCAATCTCGCTGGGATTGGCGGCAGGAGTTGCTGGTGCCGGGATCTCACCACTCCGTTCGCGGGGCGGCGTATAGCTGATGAGCTGGCGCTCATCGAGGCGATTGGTGACTCGTAGCGTCAATTCGTGGTCGGCGCTGTCTGCAGGCAATGGGACTTGTTCGCTCAAGGTAATCGTGGGTGACAACGGTAATTCGCGTTGCCACAGCAGATTGCCCTTGTGATGGAGCGTGACACGACAATTGAGTGGGCTCGAGACGTATACGCCTATATGCGCGACGTCTTGGGCGATGTGCAAATGAACGACGGCATCGGTATTGGCGTTGCTGGCGGGGCCGATGTTTTTGTAGGGCATGAAGTTTTGTTGGAAGCGTTTTTCTTCGCCGGGCATCAACCATGAAAAATCGGGCTGGTTGTCGGTGAATGCGCCACACATCAATTCAATGTACGGCCCGTCTTCGTCGGTCAGTTGACGATCCCACATTTGCCCAAAATCACTATTGCCCCACGTCCATTGTTTTTTGCCGGGCACCAAATGATGGTTGGCTACATGCATCATGCCGGCCTGGCGCGAATGGTCATAGTTGCCCACAAAGTCGTAATCGGAATGATAGGCCATGTACGAGGTGGGTACGGGGATGTTTTTGTAGCGCGAAATATCAGTACCAGGGGCATAATCGACTTTGTAATACGTCCCCTTAGCGATGGGGAATTCGCTGACGTCACGCTTGCCATGATCCATCACCGCATGCACATCGGGGGGGAATACCGATTGATATTCGTCGTTGACATGCACCGCCGGATTGGCCCACCACAAAAACGTCTGGGGCTCGCTGGTACGATTGCTCAGTTGCACATCAATCTGGAGCACCGCTTTGTCGGGGTGTAGCGTAAAGCCATGCATGCCCTTGGTAAAAAACATCTGCTCGACTTCGCTACACCACAAGGTCACACTGCCGTCGTCGTTGCTGACGATGCGCCAGTCTACGGGCAAAAAAGTGCTGGGGCGGTGGTGTTGCGGCCAGTTGAACTCGATACCCCCCGAAATCCACGGTCCCGTCAACCCCACCAAGGCGGGTTTGATGACTTGGTTGTAATAGACGAAGTGGTAGTTGTTGGTTTTATCGAGGGCCATTTGGACGCGCCCACCCAATTCGGGCAAAATCATAATTTTGAGGTACTGATTTTCGAGGAATACGGCGGTGTAGTTTTGGTCCCTTTTTTCGTCAAAGACACGGTCAATTACCGGGTAGGGATAGACAACGCCACTGCTGCCTTGATAGACCCGTTGATGCAAAAACAACGGCTGTTTGAGCGGCTCGCCAATCCCGTAGGTGGGAATGGAGACGACTTCGCTCCAGATTCGTGCACTATCGCCCATGATATCACTCACTTCGTTGTGTAATAACCCTGTCATACAGGTGATTTAATGACTTTGGCTATGGTCCATCAGCAATCTAGCGCTATTCTATCATGCACTCATCGAATCAACAACTCTATTTATTTGGCGAAATCGAAAACTCATTTAATCTGTTTGACGACCAGCTATTTCGCCTGTTTTGCTGAAAATAATATTAGGAAGGAGGGGCGATTTATATTTATACCCGAGGTAATTGAATGGTAACGGTGGTGCCTTGCCCAAGAATAGAATCAATCGTGATGGTGCCATTATGGGCGGTGATAATGGCGTTGGCAATGGCTAACCCGAGCCCCGATCCTTGCCCTTTGGGTGTCGTACCACGATAGAATCGCGTAAAGAGGTGGGGGATGTCGTCAGCTGCAATTCCTGTGCCGGTATCGCGGATGGTAAGCACGACACTATCGGTATGTATGACGTATTCAAGCGTAATGTTTGCCCCATCAGAACTATGCCTGATGGCATTATCGAGAATATTTGCGATGACTTGCATGATGCGGTCGGCATCAATATCAATGATTGTGAGTGGTGGGTCTGTAACGATGATTTGCAGGTTGTGTTGCTGAGCGAGCATGGTTTTTGTGGTGACGACATGCATGACAATTTCGTGGAATTTTGTGGGTTTGCGGTAGAGCGGGAATTTGTTGATGTCCAAGAGTGATAAGGTGCGCATGTCTTCGACGAGTCGATGGATGTGCTGGACCTCGTTGTACAAAATCGCAAACATCTGGGGGGTGGGCGCAATGAGCCCTTCACGGATGCTTTCGATGGTCAACCCAATAGTATGCAGTGGACTACGTAATTCATGGGTCATGTCTGCGTTAATTTGTTGATATTGGTTGAGTTTTTGTTCGGTTTCGTTGTTGAGATTTGCAATAGAATTCATAATTTGGAGTATATCTACAGGGAAGTCAAGATTATTTTTTGATGATTGGGTATCAGTGGACGTGATTGTGTTGGGATTAAAGCGGAGTAATAGTTGTTGCATGCGTTTTTGTGCAATACCATAGAAAATACCGATATAGGCACTAACAATCCCTAATAAAATCCCCCACGCGTTGAGTGTTTCGCGTACTAAGGGCTGTGTAGAATTAATTGATTGTGGTACAACATCAGCTTCTAGAGGGGTAATCGCATAATGACTATAAAAATAATTTAGGAAAAGATAAACCCAAATTGACGTCAACACAAGTATTGGAATCACGGCAATTAAAATCCATATAATGACGCGACTTTGGAGTGAATTCAATTTTTTGGCTAAGGTATACACAACATTCCCTTATGACTATGCCTTGCACATATAACCAGCGCCATACACCGTGAAAATAAACTCAGGGTTGTTGACATCGCGTTCGATTTTTTTGCGTAAATTATAAATATGCACATCGACGGTTCGGTAATTACCAAACGTCGATGTATCTTGGAATACGGTTTGCACCAAATCATAACGGCTAACCGTTTGACCTTTTTGGGCGATAAGTGTGGCGAGCAATAGGTATTCGGTATGGGTCAATCCAATCGTATTGCCATGGACTACGACACTGCGACTTGTGGGGTTGATTCGCAAGGTATCGCTGGTGAATGACATGTCATTGGTCTGGGTGGTACGGCGAATCACCGCATTGATACGGGCGCCGAGTTCACGTAGGTTGGTTGGCTTCACGATATAATCATCTGCACCAATTTCGAGGAAGTGGACTTTGTCATCCTCACTGATGCGGGCTGTATTGATGATGATTGGGGTGTTCTTCATGGCGCGAAACGCCCCCATGAAGGTATTACCGTCCATATTGGGCATCATTAAATCAAGCAAAATACAGTCATAATCCTGCGAGAAGCATAATTGTAATGCGATTAGGCCATCAGCTGCGGTGTCAACGTTGAACCCATTGTGGCGCAAATATTCTGCACTAATGTCACGGATTTGTTGATCGTCGTCAATGATAAGAATGTGTTTGGGTTGTGACATAATGTATTTGTTTCAGATTGACAGATAAGGTACAAGTACATTAATTATACATATTTTTATGAATGTATGGTCGGATTTATATGAAACATGGCAAATCTTGATAATAGATTAATAATTAAACGTATCGGAATGAAGTGGGAGGATAATGGTGACGGTTGTCCCAATCCCAAGCGTTGACGCAAGCGTAATGGTGCCACGATGAGCGGTGATGATGGCATGGACAATTGCCAAGCCGAGCCCAGACCCGGTGCCGATGGGATTACTGCCGCGATTAAAGCGCGCAAAGAGATGGGCGATGTCGTTGGGGGCGATACCCGTACCGTTATCACTGATTGCAATGCAGGCAGAATCAGCTGTGGTCGTGGCGTTGATGGTAATTGTCCCATTGAGTGCGGTATGGCGGATGGCGTTATCAATGATGTTGTAGAGCGCTGCTTGCAACTGCATTTTGTCGATAGATACGATGGTGTTGGGGATATTACCGGTGTAGGTAAACGCAATGTTTTTTTCGAGACACAGTGGGGCAAGCGACTCATATGCCTCTGAAAGTAATGAATCTAACGGCGTCTCAATCAGTGTGCCCATCAATTGATCGACTTCGGCTAGCGAGAGTGTGCGTAAATCATGGACGAGTTTATACAGCATTTGAATTTCAGCATGTACAATTGCCAAGCGATTGGGTGTGGCCGGCAAAACACCATCACGTATGGCTTCGATATAGCCATTAATCACATTGAGTGGATTGCGGAGCTCGTGTGAGATATCGGCGTTGAGTTGTCGTTGTAGTTGGATTTGACGCATGATCTCATTGTCACGTGTGTCGAGGGCATGGGCTAGCTGCGCAAATTCGAGTATTGTATTTGAGCCCAATTGGGTGGTGAAGTGCTGTGGACTCGCTAACGGTATCATGCTGAGCTTGGTTAAGGTAAAAAGAGGGCGTAGTATGCGCATCGTGGAAAAATACATGGTGATTACATTGAAGATAATCGCAATAATCGTCATTGAAAAAAAGCCAGTAGAAATTGTACTGGGTATTGATCCATCGGCGGATAATCAAGAAATGAGGTACTCGGTACCACATAGACAAAATTCCCATCACCCAAATATACCGTGGCACGATAGGGATAATCGCTGAGATTAATTGTCGTTGGGGTGTGGTCAGCTGGATAAAGCACCTGTCCCTGGGCATCACTGACCATTGGCGGCTTAAATGCCTCGCCCACAAATTGGCGGTAATTGGTAAGAATGGTGTCGGCGAGTGTGGTGACATTGTGGTATTTCGCATAATGTTGCTGGATAATTGTCGTATAGCGTTGTGTGACCAGCGGAATATATACCGAGGTAATGGTATTGTATGAAACAGCGAAATAAATCACTGATCCTATAGTAAAATTGACGATTATCATCACAAGACTAAGGATGACATTACGGGTTACAATGCTGTTTTTCATAGCAGAGCGGTATTATTCATACGATACCCCACACCATAGACGGTCAGAATGTAGATTGGATTATCGGGGTTCGGTTCGATTTTGTTGCGAATATTTTTGACATGCATGTCAATCGAGCGGTCGATTTTGACATTTTCGTTACCGTACAACACCTCCCCAAATTCTTGACGGGTAATGATTTTTCCTTGATGTTTATAAAGGTGTGCGATGATTTTGTATTCGGTGCTGGTAAGTGTAATCGGTTTCGTATTCAAAAACATGGCATGGTGGCGTTCGTCGATATGAATGGGTGTATTTAGATTGGTTTTTGGTGCTGATTGTGTGGTAGGAAATGTACTGTTCGCACGGCGAATAATCGCTTGTATACGCGCAACGACTTCCCGCATACTAACGGGTTTGGTGACATATTCGTCGGCGCCCGCATTGAAAGCCTCGATTTTGTCGAATTCTTCGATTTTGGCTGATATCACAATCACGGGTACTGTTGATGTTTGACGTAATTCTTGCAAAAACGTCATGCCGTCCATTTGAGGCATCATCAAATCAAGCAATATGCAATCATAGGTGTGTGCGTGGCACAATTTGAGCGCGTCGACGCCATTATTTGCTTGGGTAACTTCGTATGCTTGTTGGCTTAAATAATCGGCAATGAGCGTCCGGATACTCATGCGATCTTCGACAATCAAAACAGTATGATTTGTCATATGCGTCCCTAAAATACGTATAGTACGCTTAATATATACCACATACTGTGGATTTTTTTGTAAAAAATGTAAACTTTACTAACAAAAAACCCATAACTACCGAAAGATTTCGCTAAAATGTAATACCGACCAAAAGCGTGCATCCCACACGCTCGGTATGCGGTGTTGTCCGCCTGAGCGTGTGGGATGCGGTGAGATTATTGTGCGCAGATATCGCCCAGTGCTTCGAGGGCGTCATCGATATAGGCATCACTGTTGGCTTTACCCATATGCCCGACGCGGATGATTTTGCCGCTAAGGCTACTCATACCACCAGTTGCGAGGAAGCCGTAGCGCTCGCGCATCGCAGTGATAATCTGGGTGGCATCTTTGCCGGCGGGTACGAGTACGGGGGTGACTTGGGGTGTCGCCTCTGCATCTGGCACCAAATAACCTATGCCCATGCTGGTTAAGCCGGTGCGGAAGCGTTTGGCGGCGCGCACGTGGCGCTCGACATATTCGGCTTTGCCGATGGCGGTGATTTGGCGCAGGCGGAGTGCCACTGCTGCCATCAGCCCGGTGGGCATGGTGGCGGGCTGGGGGTGGGCGCCGGGCGAATCGATGGCCGCTTTACGCCAGGTGCGCACATCGAGGATCCAGCCACGCTGGCCGACGGGGTTGGCATCCATGTATTGCCAACCTTTGGGGCTGACGGCCACAAAGGCTAACCCTGCTGGGGCGGCCATGGCTTTTTGGGATGCGCTAATACACACATCGATGCCCCAGGCGTCGAGTTCGAGGGGGGTACCGGCAAAGCCGGTAATGGCATCGACGATGATGGGGATGCCGAATTCTTTGGCGAGGGCCGCTAATTCGAGCAGCGGGTTGAGGGCACCGGTAGATGTTTCGGCATAGACGACACCGAGCACGTCAAACGGACCATGATTGGCCAAGGCCTCGCGCACGGTCTCGACTTTGATTGCCCGACCCCATTCGCCGTTGATGTCAAAGACTTCGACACCGTAGGCCTTGGCGATGGTGGCCATGCGATCCCCGAAATACCCATTACGCACGACTGCCATGCGTTTGCCGGTGGCGACGAAGCTGGCAATGGCTGCGTCGAGTCCGGTGCTCCCCGAGCCGACGATGGGGTATACATCGCCCTCGGTGCCAAATAAATACTTGAGGCCGTGCACAATTTCGTGGTATTGCGCGGCCCATTCTGCACCGTAATGAGGCACCGTTGGGCTAGATAGTGCGTGTAATACTTCGTCGTCGATGTCAACAGGTCCGGGAATGAGTAGACGGTACGGTGCCATGATGTGGGTACTCCTTGTGATACCAGCGTGGGGTGATGAATCCATGCCGGTAGTATAGCATTTTGACTGTCATCTGCCCAAAAACTACCCTCGCCCGCTATTCACGTGGCAAGGGTAGTTTTTTGATAAATACCGACTTATTTGAGTCGATCAGCACCGGCAAATTCCACAAACAAGCGCTTCATATGCACTGATGGATCGGCATAAAATTCTGACACGCTACAATTAAGGGTGACGGGGCGGGTTGCTGGTATGACCACGGGATTGGTGGCGGCAAATTGTTTGATAACCAAGGCGTGCGGTTTGAGGGTGCCGTCTGGGCGTACCATGCCAAAAAAACGTTCGTGGCGCGCTTCGTCGCAGGGTGGTTCGTTCCACAAATCCGAGCTATAGTCGGCAAAACACCACAACATGGCGCCGGTGGCGCCTACTTCGACTAATTTGGGCAGCACGGCGGCGTAATAATCGGCCAAATCTTCTTCGGAGGCCATGAACTGCGTGCGTGGTTTGCCGTAGGCCTGCCAATTCCAGACCTGTGACGGCGCACCCGGAGGGGCGGTACAGCCGCCGAATTCTTCCATCAGGGTCGGTTTGCCACACAAGGCGCTGACCACGGCACAGGTAAATGGCACGTAATCGGGGTCGAGTGGATTACGCATCCACGACACGTACATGGGGTATGAATGCATGACGGCGAGGTCGGTCTCGGCATAGATATCGGGGACGCGCAGGTGATTATCGCGGAACAAACTGTCGGCATGCAGACCGCACGCCACAGGATGGACGGTATCGATTGATTTGATGAGCTGGGTCATTTCGCGCACCCAGGCTTGGCCGTGGGCGGCGTCACGGGGCCAGGCAAATAAATCGGGCTCATTGCCCAGATTCCAGATGCCGATGCCAGGGTGATTGTGCAAGGCCCCGACCACAGTGGTAATCAACAAGCGGGCGGCGGCATGGGCGATGGGATCGTGGTAGGGGCTACGGTAGGCGCGGTTGACGATTTTGCCGTGACTGACTACGTGCAGGTTGTGGAAGTTGGTAGGATCGCTCGGTTCACCCAGTAACCAGCCCGGTGCCCAATTGGGACCACTCATGTGTCCCGTAAAAAAGGTCACATCGAGGGTCAAGCCATTGCGAGCCGCAATGTCGGCCACGGTGTGTAGGTGTTGTAGGCGTAGGGGGTCGACGCTGTCTGGGGTAGGCTGGAAGTCTTCCCACAGCAAAAAAATCCGGACCACTTTCATGCCTAGTTCGGCAATCAAGGCAAAATCGGCATGGACTTCACCGGCTTCGAAGTTTTTCCACCAGCCCATGGCTTTGCGGCGGGGCCAATAATTGACCCCCAAAATAAATGGCGTGCTCATAGGACTGCTCCTTGTCAGTTGGTATAGCATTATTGTATTTGGATTTTTTGTCGGATGATTATATTGCTAGGTTATCTGTGGATGCACACAAAAACGTCGCATAGTTCATTGTGTGCTAGAGATTTATTGCATACCAACGCATAGATTCGTAAACGCACGAATGGAGATGAGTGTATGCGTGGGAATTAATGAATCTGGAAATTAACCTTGCATATGTGGTTTTGGTTGAGTGACGACCGCCTCCCCGAGGTAAAGTGGCTCGATGACGGCAGTTGTAGCGACACCGGTATACAACGCAATTTGGGCCACGAGTGCGGGTGGTGTGCTGGATGGGATGCGGGTGGTATCGGGAGGACAAGTAGATTGAATCTGGTCCCACACGAGATCCTCGCAGCAAATAGTGGGTGTCTCGAGGTGTGCCAACTGACTCAACGTGACATTGTGCGGTTGAATGTTACCTGGTTGCCAATTGCTACTGGGGTAATGTGCTACCGCATAGCGCCCTCGTCCAAGGGCGAGGCATGCAGTGATTGCGCGTATACCACGCCATGACCATGCGATTACGTCGAGGGCGTTGATGCCGATGATTTGGGCATCGTTGGCGAGGGCGAGGCCTTTGGCCATACTAATCCCGACGCGGACGCCGCTCCAACTGCCGGGACCAAGCGAGACCGCGACGGTGGTGATTTGGGGTGGGGTGATGTTGGCCAAGTGGCACAGGGCGTCGAGTTGTGGTAACAATTGTTCGCTGTGACGGCGGGCGCTAGCCCATTGGATTTGAGCGAGTAAGGAATGTTGGTGATAGAGTGCCAAGCCACTGAATTCGCTACTAGTGTCGATAGCTAACAATATCATGTGCGATCTCCTTGGGCGATTATCAGTGGCGGGTGTTGTTGGAGTATGTGCATGATTTCAGTTGCGCGTACGCCATAACTCGTGAGTCGAATCACACGACTTGTCTGCTTGTGGTGGATTAATTCGATATGGAGATGGGGGATTTCTTGCAGGCTGGGGTCACGTTCAGCCCATTCGATTAGGCAGATACCACTGCCAGCGGTGGCGTCTGCCAAGCCAATACTGTCCAGCTCGGCAGTTGATTCGATGCGGTACAAATCCACATGAAAAACAATTAATTGCGTCGACGTACGATATTCGTTGATAAATACAAATGTCGGGCTGGTAACGAGGTTTGTGCTACCAGTACCGGCGACGATACCTTTGCTCAAGTGGGTTTTGCCGGCACCAAGGTCGCCAGCGAGTAGCACGGTGTCGCCACGACGCAATAACGCACCGATGGATTCCCCGAGCGTTACGGTATCGGTAATTGAATTGCTCTGGAACGTCAATTGGGCAGTGGTATTCATAGCTCTATTGTAGCGTGAATTAGTGCGTAATTTGCAATAATAGGAATGCCGATACGCATGTTACCATCCAACACTTTTGTCTACCCATATTCTTGGCTATCTTTGCATGCAGCCTTTTTTATTACACATTTGCTACGCTTCGACGTGAGGATGGCGTTTGCTTGTGTGCAGTTTGGGTATTACTGCCAGCAGGCCTAGCCCGACTATTAGCGTACCGATAACCAACACGACTGGCCAGGCCGAACTACTACTGGGTGGGGCCAGCAAATAATACCACCACAAATCGTAGAACTCTGTTCGTTTATCGCTCGCCCATACACGCATGCCAAACGGTCTATTGGGCATGCGTGATGGAGGGTTTAACTTTGCCCAAAACGGATAATCACCATCGTTGTCATATACATGCAAATTACGCATTGTAATGCCTAATTTACTATACCATTCATGTTGTGGGAGTCCCGGTACAGTGACACCTTCACTGTCAAATGTAATGGTCGTATGCCGTTGGGGTAACAGTATTTGAATGGACCGCGCTGGACAGACAGGGGTATTACTTAACTGTTGTTGATTGATGGTAATCATGAGCTGCATCTGACATGTTTTGTCGATGTAGTTGATGTAATCACCACGCAAAAACACAAACTTCGTATTGCGTGGTGTAATCGTGATAGCGGCATGTGGTCCGGCTAAACGAGGAAATTGCGCGTTATTTTTACCTTCGCTATAACTCCAACCCTGCAAGGTGGCTCCTGCTTGTGTGAAGGCATTCCAATCACGATTAAGTTGCAGGTTAAGTTGACGCCAATGCGCAATAATTGGTGATTGTGACGGGTCATAATGCATAGTCGATTGACTACGATTTCGATCGAAATAGGTGTTTAAATTAATTCCGATAGCGGCGATTTGCACCATACCAGTGAGGGTTAACAGTATGCCGAGGATGCTCCAGCGCCAGCCACTCGTCTGTTTCCCCAGCCAGGTATAGACCTCACCGAGGGGCAATACCATCATGGGTAAACAAAGTACCAGGAATCTAGGTCCCCATGCCCCGGCACCATCCCAAAACGGCCAGTTAGAGTGTACAAATGTTATAGCGATAACAACACTTAACGGAGCAAATAACCAACGCCATTGTCGTCGTTGTAACCAGAGCCCAATTGGCCATAATACAAGGAGCGGTGCATACAAAAAAATACTTTTACCACTACTAAAAAACTGCCCGTAAACGCCAGCTCTCACCATTTCCCAATCAACCGCATACCCACTTTCATGACTGCTATAGCCTGAACTCAAAATATCACCACGTGCGAAAATGTTGTAGACCAAAAAGGTTATTCCACTAATAACTGCACCAATACCCCAAGCGATTAATTTGCGCCAATCGCGGTCATGGAATGCCACCATTACTACCGACACTCCAATGAAAAATACTGCCGGTATTACAGCAATTTTACTCAGTACAGCCCCGAGACAGGCGAGTCCGCAGAAGATATAGCGGCGTTTCCAAGTAACAGTATATTCTTTGGGAAGGAGTGCTGGGAGTAGCGTTACCAACAAAAAAAATGACCCTGTCGGTTCCGAAAAGAAACTACTAGCATACTTCAATGCAGGTGTGGCAATGGCATAGGTCAATGCTACCGCCACCGCTACTGCCACCGATTGACGCCGTTGTATGCTCAACCAGCCAAGGATGACGGCAACACTCGCTACCATTACCGCATTAATCCACGTACTAGGGAGTCGTATCAACCAGGCTTGCATTTCGACGGGACCAATCCATGCCAAAAACGCTCCGAACGGCATCGTGAATAAGGCTAGAATGGACTGCATTGGACCGTATTGTGTCAAAACTGTTGTTTTGGTGATGATGGTGGGATCAAATAACTGGTAGATTGCTTTTAACATGCGCAATGATGTGCCATACATCAAATCTTCGTCGATAGCGTAAAAATGACCACTCCCCACTGCAATCAAAAAAGCAACTAACCCAGCCCATAAACGGCGCATGGGGTACGTTGCAGTTGTAGAAAACACCTTCATGCTAAATTTTCCTTACATTGTTATATACAATACCTGCGCCAAAACACCTCACCCTAGCGTCATTCCATGCCGGTTGCGATAGCAACCGTAGCGTGGAATCTCCCTAGGTTTGCCATA
>JBBAWW010000016.1:0-39765 GCA_040397035.1 Roseiflexaceae bacterium
TAGAGACGCAGTCGAGCCGCAGCCTGCTGCGTCGTACTGCGTCTCCACCATGCAAGGCATGGTGATAGGAAGTTTGAAGCATGAAGTGTGAAGTAACATTATCAGCGCACATCAATCAAAAAACGCCTCTGCGTCCTCTGCGTGCGCTGTGCGAGACATATTACCTGTTAGCTCAAATGCGCCGCTACTTCGATGATTTCGACAGCTTTGGTTTGAAATTCATCGCTCCGAATGCGTTGCAGCATCACCATCGATACCAGCAACACCACTAATTCAATGGCAAACACAGTGACATACCCGGCAAGTTTGTTGCCAGCGCCATAGGTGACTACGTCACGTACGACGCCGCTCAGCAAGGTACCACCGAGTCGCGCCAAGGCATCAGCCACCCCCCAAGCACCGATAAACAAGCCTACTTGACCAGCGACAGTCATATCGAGCATCAACGCCAGATTGGCGGCAGTCGAGATCCCCGTACCAAAGCCAAACAACACCAAACTAGGCAGCAACAAGCCAACTTGGTGCAATACACCGGCCAGCACAATACCCAACAAACCAAGGGCAGCAAAGGCAGCACCTACTTGGGCGGCGCGTTTGAGCCCGTACCACAGCGTCAATCGATTGGTAACCAGCAACCCCACCAATAACGCCACCCCCCAAATCGAGGTATAGCGGGTGGTATTGGCCGGTGATACCCCAAATATATCAGCAGCATATGGCTCCAGCAACACGTCTTGACCCAGCAAGGCAATCAGCAACAGCAGTAAATATACAAAAAAGAAGCGCGCCTGGGGGTTTTGGGCGACCATGCGCAATGTCGCGCCCATGCTTATCCGTTGTTCTTGGGGTGTCGCCATGTAGCGTGGCTCAAGCCCAATCAACCCCAATAGCCCGATGGTCAAGGAAATTCCCGCAATCACTTCAAATGCAGTAATCAAACGCGCATGACTATAGGGCTCAATACTGCGTGCTAAGGTAATCCCGCCGATAATCATGCTCAAAATCAAGACAAACCACATCACCCCTACGGTGCGGGCCCGTTGCGCGGTACCCGACAATTCGGTGGCCAGCGACAGGTATGATACCGTGGCAAAATTAAAGCCAAATCCCCATGCCCCAAATGCCACAAAACCGAGCGGGATGCCCCACCAGATGCCATCGTGGATGGCGAAGGCGGCGTGGGGAGTCAAGGCCGACCCTGTTGCGCACAACACCAAGCCAATCATGATATAGGGTGTGCGCCGCCAGCCCCACAAGGGGTAGCGTTCACTGAGTGAGCCAATCCACATTTGCATGGGCGACAATATATAGGGCACGGCAATCAACAACGCTACCAGCGTCGCCGAAATCCCCAGCTCGCTAATCATAATCCGATTGAGCGTGCTATTGATGGGTAACAAGGTTAGGGCCACTGCCACATGGATGGCACTCAACCGCAATAATTGTGAGGTACGCATGGCAAGTCCTTTGACTAGTAACACTGCCTGTATTGTACCTTGTTACCTCCCGTTCTGCATCATAAATAGACGATTTATCCCGTTCTAATGCCAAACTCTAACCGACCGGTCAGTAGCCAACATCACCGTTAGCGCACCAAAATCCCCGGCCGTTCAATCACCACCCCCGCCACACTGATAGCAATCATCGGCCATTGTCCGGTAGTCGAAAGGGCAAGTGGACCGTGCGCTGTAAGTAACATGGTATCTTCAGATTTCGTACCGGTAATACTCGGATTCCAGGCAAAGGCCTGACCGACAGCAATCGTGTGCATACTATCGAGACGCGCTTGCACTTCACGGTTCTCATACGCAGTCACGCCACCTTGATGGTGCTTGTGCCATTCATCGTGGTACCCGTGGGCTGCATAGGCCGCACACACATCGCCAAACGCTTCGCCCAAGCGCCGACCGGGCTGCGACGCCTGCCAGGCCACGGCATCGACTTGGGCACAGACTTCGGCACGACGGGCAATCAGGTCATCCATCCGTCCAAACGATACCAGCCGCGTGGCCGATACAATCAAACCATGCCGGCGGGCACAGACCACCAGCATCACCATCTGATTAACCCGTTGCAGGGTAGGGGCCGGGTGGCGGAAATTGCGAATCCGCTCATCAGCAGCAATCAACGCCACAACTGGCGTCGCGCCGCTGGCATAAACCTGTTGCGCCAATACCCCTGCCACTTCGAGCTCGCTCATGCCCGGTTCGACGAGGCGGGCGGCGGCTTCGATGGCCAGGCCCGTCGCCAAGCCGTGGCTGGTAAAGCGGTTTTGCTCAGCGCTCGTCAAGTTCACCCGCAAATTGGTCAGTTCGGCTGCCACCGACTGCGGCGCACCAGCAATATCACTGCCCCAGCGCCCGGCGCCACACACTTCGTCCACAAAGCGATCACGGGCAGTTGGATCGAACCAATCGAATTGATGCGGGGGCAACGGTAATCCCGTAGCTTCTTCGGCCTGCATCCGCGCCATTTCGATGCGACTTGCCAACAGATAATCGCCGCTGGGCGTACAGAGTATGCTTGCCACGGCGGTTTCACTGTTGAGCCCGACATGGGCTTGACCACCACAGGTAATCCAACTGAAATTGGCGCAACGGGTCAATAATACCCCATGCAACCCTTTCTGGGTCATGAGTTGGGCGAGCTGGGCACGCTTGTCGTGCCATTCTTGGGCATGCATCATTGCAGTGACTCCTTGTACGCACAAAATTGGAATATGCCTAGTATAGAACAATCTTTCGCTCGCAAAAAACGCCCCATCCAGAAACAAAGAAAACCACAACCAGATTTCTCTGATTGCGGTTTTGATTGGTGGAGCAATGGGGGATCGAACCCCAGACCTCAACACTGCCAGCGTTGCGCTCTCCCAGCTGAGCTATTGCCCCATGTATAATATTCAATTTTGGTGGAGGTGAGGAGGCTCGAACTCCTGGCCTCGACAGTGCGATTGTCGCGCTCTCCCAGCTGAGCTACACCCCCAAAACTCTTTTTGCAGTATACGCTGTCAGTGGTCGATTGTCAAATCGAATTTGGCTCAATTTACCAAATTGGTGTGGATTTGGCCAATCCACACCAATTTTTCACCACAGATTTATTGGACGTTGCGGCGCATGGTCATACCCCGTGCCACTACATACGAACCAATCACCAACACAATTGCCACAAATTGCGAAATCAACCCTTCGAGATTGGGGAACAAGGCAAACCACATCCCCAACCAACCGGGAATCGCCAAATCAACTGGCGTGGTACCGATCCACCCTGCTTGTTGCATTTCTTGGACTTGCTCGCCCACCATTACCACCAGCACCATTGCCAACAACAACCCCGTCACAATCAACAATTGTTTGTAGGGGAGTTTGTGGTTAGTCAAAAACGTCACCAGCCCGATGACCCCCGTAAACGCCAACCCAATCACTACACCCATCACGACGGTCGGTGTACCTACTTGCAGGCGCACGTTTTGCAAAAACAAGACAATCTCGAAACCTTCGCGGTAGACAGCACTAAATCCCAGCGCGGCCATGCCCCACATTGTTTTGGAATAGGCCACACCGCTACCGAGCAATTCACGTTTGCGTTGATTGTGGAGCGAAATCCAGCCCGTCCAATAAACACTATGCAAAAACCAATTCATAATCACCAACAGCACCACAATCGCCAATAAGCCCGTGGCGGCTTGGATGTGCAATGCTGGTGCATTGATTTGATTCATGATTGCGACCACGATAAACCATGTCACGATACTTGCCAGTAACGCCCAACCAGCTCCTTGGAATACGGCGCGGCGCAAATGCGCCTGGGCACCTACAAAACTCGCCGTAATTGCCGCCAAAACTAATATTGCCTCTAATCCTTCACGGAACACAATCACACTGGTGTTGATTACCACCGCACTTGGATTTAAATTCGTTGCAAATGGATCAGGCACCCCCGCCGATACGATACCTTGCCAGATCATTACTCCCACGACAATTGCCAACCCTATTCCTGCCACCCAGTGGTACCATTCCCACTGACGCAATTGCCCAACCTGTTGATTCACTGCCATGGTATTCCTCCTGTAAACGACCATTTCTAGTGTCAAAACGACAAGTATATTCTTGTGTTGTTGTTAGTATAGCGAATATTTTTATTTTTGCAAGTTAAAACTGTTTTTATTCAAAACATAATTAGGAAGCGCCCCACATGTGGTTCAACATGCGCGGCGCTTCCGGTAACTCATATTTACGCAGGAGTTAAATATCGAGGTTACGTACTTCGGGGGCATGGGTTTGGATGAAGCGTTTGCGCGGTGGCACGAGGTCACCCATCAGCATAGTAAAGGTTTCTTCGGCAGCCACGGCATCATCCATGGTGACTTTCAAAATAATCCGATTGGTGGGATTCATGGTAGTGTCCCACAATTGATCGGCGTTCATTTCACCCAAGCCTTTGTAGCGTTGGATTTCCATGCGACTACGATCACTCGGCGACAAGGTGGCGGCGTATTCTTCACGCTCGCGGTCGTCGTAGACGTAGCGTTCGTTTTTGCCGACCTTGAGGCGGTACAAGGGTGGTTGGGCAATATACAAATTGCCACTCGTGATGAGCGGGCGCATGTAACGGAAGAAGAAGGTCAGCAACAAGGTGCGGATGTGGCTGCCGTCGACGTCGGCGTCACTCATCAAAAAGACGCGGTGGTAGCGAATTTTGCTTACGTCAAATTGATCGCCCACACTGGCACCGATGGCGGTAATCAACGAACGGACTTCGTTGTTCGACAACATGCGGTCGAGGCGGCTTTTTTCGACGTTGAGAATCTTACCACGCAACGGCAAAATCGCTTGGAAGCGGCGGTCGCGGCCTTGCTTGGCGCTGCCACCGGCGCTATCACCTTCTACGATGAACAATTCACAGTTGGCGGGGTTGTTGTCGGAGCAGTCGGCCAATTTACCAGGCAGCGAAAAGCCTTCGAGGGCGCCTTTACGGGCCGTTTCACGCACCTTTTGGACAGCGAGGCGGGTGCGGGCTGCTGAGACACATTTTTCGATGATGCGCTTGGCTTCGGCGGGGTTTTCTTCGAGCCATTGTTGCCAGGCATCACCAAACACTGTATTGACGGCGGTGGCAGCCACAGGGCTGACGAGTTTTTCTTTGGTTTGTGAGCTAAACTGTGGATCACGCAATTTGACGCTAATTACTGCCGTCAAGCCTTCGCGCACGTCATCACCCGTCAAATTGGTGTCGTTTTCTTTGAGCAGGTTTTTGCCACGGGCATAGGTATTGACGACGCGAGTCAAGGCATTGCGGAAGCCGGTCACATGTGCGCCGCCATCGGTGTTGTTGATGTTGTTGGCAAATGAATAAATGGAGTCGGTGTCGTAGGTGTCGGTATATTGCAACGAAATCTCGACCGCCACGTCATCGGCAATCCGATCCACATAAAATGGATGTTTGTGGAGCACGGCCCGGTCTTTGTTGAGGTGGCGTACATACGAGCCAATCCCACCCTCAAAATAAAAGTTGAGTTCGTTGTCGTCACGCTCGTCGACGAAGCGGAAGCGCAGGCCTTTGTTGAGGTACGACATTTCGCGGAAGCGTTGCGCCAAGGTACGGAAGTTGTATTCGAGGGTTTGGATGATGGTCGTATCTGGCAAAAACGTCGTTTCGGTACCATGACGCTCTGTTGGCTCGACATCGGTGATATCACCTTGGGGGATACCACATTTAAAGATTTGGTAATAGTGGCGGCCATTGCGATAGACATCGACGCGGCAATAAGCCGACAAGGCGTTGACTGCCGACACACCCACGCCGTGGAGTCCTGAGGATACTTTGTAACCGGTACCACCAAACTTGCCACCGGCATGGAGCACCGTCATGACTACTTGCAGCGTGCTAATCCCCATTTTGGGGTGGATACCGACGGGGATGCCTTGGCCATCGTCACGCACCGTGACCGAGCCATCATCATGGATGATGACTTCGACGGCAGTGGCACGGCCGGCCATCACTTCGTCGACGGAATTATCGACCACTTCGCGTACCATGGTGTGTAAGCCATTGATATCGGTCGGTCCAATATACATACCAGGGCGCTTGCGCACCGCTTCCATGCCTTCAAGGACTTGGATTTGACTCTCGTCGTACACCGAAGCTTGCATTCCTGCATCACTCATATGACTATTTCTTTCCTCTACAACTGATGCAAATGCATCAAACCCCACTCGGGTGCACCACTGCAACGATTTGACTTAATTGGTATTGCACAAAGCGCAAGCGCGCCATGACCAACCCAGTCATCAAATACGTGCCGATGACGACGACTGCAATCCGGCCAATTAATGAATCAATCAACCCAGTCAAAATCACGCCACTCCCACCAGCAATTACCAACAATATCATCAAGAGTGCGAGGGTACGCCAAAACGATACCCGCACAATCTGTACACTGGTTTGAATCGCACGAATCGGACCAATCTGTGACAGCACCATCACTTCACGCGTAAATCCGATATAAATTCCTACCCACAACCAGACCCCGGCTCCAATAAATACCACAAACGCCCCAAAAGCCGGACTCACACCAAACAACAACATCACAAAAATAGTCAATGGAATCAACAACAACGCCACTACCGCAGCCATCAACAAGGCATACAGCAACAACACAGCCACAGTGCGGGCTATGCGTGACGGCGCCTGTGGCCAATCAGGCATACGGGTCACGCCACCCCGTGCCAACTCCAAAAAAGCGCCACTCGCAATCAAGGCCATCACGTTGATGATTGCAATCCAGCCCAACAACGCCACCGCATCACTGATTTGGACGGTGTCGTTGAGACGCAGTGGCACCGACATGGCAACGATATAGGGTAAGCCAAGTGCATCAGCACTTGCGCCTGTAGTACGAAAAGTGTAAATGGTATAGGGCACCACATTCAACCACGCCAATTGACCACGCATGTCTAACTTGGCGATTTCATCGAGAATCAACAATGACTGCTCACGCACGTCTTTGATGTCGCTCGTACTTGCCCCATCAGGTTGAATCTCGCGCACCATGGCACTCGTCTGTGCCACCAGTGGAGCCAACGAGACACCCGCACCAAACCACAAGTAGGCATTGATGAGTAACGGTACCAACAAAACCCACGGCGCCCGATTTAGGGCTGTATATGCGTCACTCAAAATATCTACGATACTCGGCGGGGTTGTCGGATTGGTCACTGTCATACTCCTGTAATTTGAGGTAATTATACCACAGGCACAACCGTAGTGTCCGTTTGTAGACCCTAACCATTTACGCTCATTGGTACACACGAGCAGATGAATAATTGTCATATTGCGGTATGGAGTCATCGCCAATCAAAACCAATCACTCCCTATACATCAAGGGATGCGGTATAGTAATAGCAACACAACAACAGGAGTCACACTATGAGTGAAGTACCCCATTATTCCCCCCAAACCGAAAGTATCTACCGCCGCCCGCTTACAGCCGCACGGCGGATGCTGGTTATTTATGCCCACCCCGACGACGAAGCCTTTGGCAATGCCGGTATTATCCTAGCGGCGCGCCACGTGGGTATCGAAGTGCACTATATCTGCGCTACTCGTGGTGAATGTGGCACCGTCGACGATCACTACCTCACCACCTACCCCGACGTACGCGCCCTGCGTACCGCCGAACAAATGGCGGCAGCTGACGCCCTCGACCTCGGTGCCGTACACTTCCTCAATTACCGCGACAGCAACATGCCAGGCAGTCCCGATAATCAGCACCCCCAAGCACTCGTGCAAGCACCAGTAAGTGATGTGGCCACACGCGTAGCAACCCTCATCGATGACATCAAACCCGAATTCGTCATCACCTTCCCACCTTACGGCGGCTATGGACATCCCGATCATATTGCAATTCACTATGCGACACTAGCAGCCCTCACCCAAGCAACCTGGCAGGTCCCGAATCTGTTTTATTCGACGTTCTCAACCACACTGATTCGCGCAATTATTTTGCTGATGCGGGTGATTGGGCGCAACCCGCGCACCTTTGGGCGCAACGGCGATATCGATGTGGTACGGGTCGCCGAAGAAGCCACCCCCATCACCACCAGCGTCGATTGTCGGCATGTCATTCCTGCCAAAATTGCTGCCTGGCAATGTCATGCCAGTCAAGGTGGTGGCATGACGCGCGTACCCCGGATTTTTTGGCGCTGGTTTTATGGCAACGAAACCCTCACCCGCGTCACTCCGCCAGCCACAGGGCACCGTGAGGTGCTACGGTTTGAGGTATGAGCGATTCCCCAATTACCATTCGTGCCGCCACCCCCGCAGACATCGCTGGTGTCGTCGCAGTCCATAGCGATGCCTTCAACGACAAATTCCTAGCGGCCTTTGGGCGTGCCAAATTTCAGATTGGCGTTGAATTAATGGCCGAAACCTGGCGCCGTCAAGGACCCGCCGGCCTGCAAGGTATGTGGGTGGCCATACTCGATGATCAGATTGTGGCCACCATCTCCTTGCGCGCTCGCATAACGATGCGCCAATTACCCCCTGTCGCCGTGGAATGGTTGTTTATCAACGCATTAGGATTTGGGCGTGCCATGTATGCCCTGACCGCCTTGTCGATTATTGACCACCCTATCGCCAACAATGAACTCTATATCAGCGATGTGGCCGTGCGTAGTAATTACCAACGGCGGGGGGTCGCCCGGGCCCTCATGCAACACGCTGGCAGCGAAGCACGTCGGCTCAATCTCGCATCACTCTGTTTGTTTGTCAGCGCCACCAACCGGGCAGCACTTGCCCTCTACACCCAAGCCGGCTACCGCATCGATACCACCCATTATTCATTTTTGGCCTGGCTGATGATGCGGCGCTGGCAATGGTTGCTGCTGCGTGCCAAAACCCAGTAGGTGCGAGGTATACCTCGCACCTACTGCATGCCTCGCACCTACTGGCGGGCCATGCGTTCTTGGGCAATTAATGCACGCATACCGTCAATCAATCCCTCACCACCAATCAGCGGTGGGGCACAGCGTACCCGCACCAACGACGCCCGGTACCACGGCACGATGAGCTGCAATGTGGCCGCAAACCAATCACGGTCTTTGCGCACCGGCATGCGCCGCACCCACCAGTTTTGTAAGGCGCGCGCTGAAATCACCCCACTTACCAGCGCTCCCACCACCGGCAAGCCTGGAACCAAGCGACAAAACAGCGCCGTGACCGCTGACCAATCAGCCAACGTCGCATCTGCATCATCCATCACCGCCGGATCAGGCTCGATATGCCCGGCCGGAAAAGTCAACAACGCCCCACCATTACGCAAATGCCGGGCTGCAATTCGCATCGCCTGGGCGCGGCCAGCCACTTCATCGGGTACACAAATCAAACGGGCTGCCACATTGGGTAATGCCCGTAGCAATGGCCGATCGGCGGCAATCACCAGCACATCGGGGCGATTAATCGCCACAAACAACGCCGAGGTATCGACCATACCCGGGTGATTGGCACAGATGAGGACTGCGCCGGTCCGTGGAATATGCGCGGTGCCCACATAATCTACCTGCGTGGCGTATTGATCAACAATCACCTGCCCGGCGGCCGCTAGGCTTTGCTGACCGGCCAAGTGGTCGCAGGCCGCCATACTGCGGGCCAAACGCCGCGCCGGCCACCACCCTAGCACCGCCACAATCCGACGTAGCACTGGTCGCTGATCAACCTTGAATGATTTTTGTAAATCAGCGACATTCATCGCGGTCAACACGTCGATATTTGCCTGCATGACTCGCTCCATTCCCCAATAAAAATCGCACCATAGCCGTGGCTATGGTGCAATGATACATGCCAGACTATTCGTAGCGCAAGGCTTCGATCGGCAACAACAAGGCGGCTCGTTTGGCCGGGTAATAACCAAAGCCAATTCCGATGCCCAACGCAAAAACCAACGAAATAATCACCGCCGGAATCGACAGAATCATCCCCAATCCCGCCGCTGATGCAATCGCTAACACCAACGCCACCGCAAAACCAATCCCGATCAGACTACCAATCAGACTAATCGTGGCGGCTTCGATGACGAATTGACCAAGCACATCACGATCGGTGGCACCCAAGGCTTTGCGCACGCCGATTTCACGGGTACGCTCGGTCACAGCCACCAACATGATGTTCATGATTCCAATCCCACCGACTACCAAGCTAATCCCAGCCACCACGGCAATGAAGCCGGTGATTGCGCTGTTAATGCCGTTCAAAATACCCAAGGCCTGAGTCGGTGAATTAATTTTGAAGTCGTCGATGGCACCCACTGGCACATTGCGGGCATCGCGCAACGTCGCCGTAATCAAGGCTTCGGCTTTGGTTACGGCCCCTTCGGTGCGTAACCCCAACAAAATCGACGACATTTTGAGTCCCCGGCCAGGTAAGTCTTGGTTGCCGGCGATACGCAAGCGGGCCGTGCCAGACGGCACAAGGATACGTTGGTCAGACGAAAAAGGACCACCGGCGCTTTTAATCACCCCGAGGATTTTGATGCTCTGCCCATTAATGATGATGGTCTGACCCACCGCCTTGACCCGATTTTCGGGACCCTTACCAAACAAATCCTCGGTCACGAGTGACCCGAGTACGGCCACCCGGTCAGATGCTTGTTCTTCGTCAAGGGTAAAAAATCGTCCCGCTTCGAGGGGTACCGATTGGACTTTTTGATAATCAGCTCCCGTGCCGACCACCAACGAATCGACTTCGACGGTGCCTGAGCGAGCCCGCACTTTGAGGGCGACTTCGGGAACGATGGTACGAAAAATGTCAGGGTGGGTCGTGACCATTTTGTCCAAGGCATTGAAATCCTTGATGGACAACAATCCATACCCCGACGACACCCGAGCGCCGTTGGCATCGGGGTCGCCAGGCAAAATTGCCACCCGCCGCGTCCCCAAGTCAATAAAGCGCTCAAACACTTGCCCTTGCAAGGCATTGCCCAACGACAACACCGACACCAAGGTGGACGAACCAATGATAATCCCCAACATGGTCAATAGCGAACGAAAGGTGTTGGCGCGCAAGCTTTGCCACGCCATGCGTAATTGTTCACCCCACATGTGGCACCTCCGTCACAACCCGCCCCAAGGCGTCAGTGTTAATTCCGTAATATTCGTGCAAGGCGTCCATATTTAACTGGCCGTCGCGCAAGCTGACGATGCGATCCATTTGCTTGCCTACTTCGGCGTCGTGGGTCACTACCACCACCGTGATGCCTTGTTCACGGTTGAGCTGGCGAAACAACGCCATAATCTCGTGGCCCGTACGGCTGTCGAGGGCACCGGTTGGCTCGTCGGCCAACAAAATCGCCGGGTTGTTGACGAGCGCGCGGGCAATGGCCACCCGTTGTTTTTGGCCACCAGACAGCTCATTGGGGCGGTTATTGAGGCGATTCCCCAAACCCACCGCTTCGAGCGCTGCTTTGGCCCGTGCTTCGCGTTCGCCCATACCCACCCGGGCATACACCATCGGCAAGGCGACGTTTTGCAAGGCGCTCAGTCGCGGTAACAGATTGAAGTTTTGGAAGATAAAACCGAGCTTTTGGTTGCGCACGCCTGCTTGGGCCGTGCGATCAAGTCCACTCGTCTCGATACCATCCAGCAGATACGTGCCGCTCGTCGGTACGTCGAGCAAACCGATGATGGTCATCAAGGTGCTTTTGCCACTCCCTGACGGTCCCATGATGGCAACCATTTCGCCTTTGGCAATGGTAAGCGAGACGTTATCCAAGGCGACGACGCGGTTGTCACCGCCATCGAAGATTTTGGAGACGTTGTGAATCGCAACGACGTCAGTGCTCATTTGCTTGCCTCGCCGTCGATTTCGATGACGTCGCCCACCACGATGCCACTTTTGATTTCGATCAAATCGTCACCCTTCACGCCAGTTGCTACCGTTCGCACTTCACGGGTGCCGTTTTTGACTACGGTGACCTTTTGTACGCCGTCAATCAGATGCACCGTAGCCCGAGGTAAGCCGATGGCGTTTTTGGCTTGGGCGGTAATGATTTGCGCCGAGGCCGTCATCCCTGATTTGACTACCCGTTGATCGGGGGTTGCTTCGACGGTGACTTTGTACGACACCACACCGTTGTTGATGGTGGCTTGGGGGGCGATACGCACTACCGTACCTTGCAAGACGGGTTCGCCAAGCGCATCGACCAACACCGCTACGGACTGGCCGACGGCCACATAGGCCACATCGACTTCATCGACGGTGATTTCGACGGCGAATTTGGTGATATCAATCAAATTGACCACCGGCGCCGTGGTGACTAATTCACCCACTTTGGCGCTCACATCGGCCACCACACCGGCAAATGGGGCAGTCAAGGTGGCATCGTCCAATTCGACGCCGGCCATTTGGGCTTGGGCTTGGGCTTGCGTCAAACGGGCATTGGCACGATCGAGGCCTGCTTTGGCGGCTGCCACGTTGGCTTCTTGGGCAGCGACTTGGGCGTTGCGTTGGTCACCAAGCAATTTGCCGAGATTTGAGTCGGCAATTGCCACAGCGGCTTTGGCAGCGGCTACGTCGGCACCGGCGCCGCTAGTAAGGGCAGTCAAATCGGCTTGGGCGGTGGTCAACCGTGATTCGGCAGTGGCAATGCCACTGATTTCGGCTTGACGAGCGGCATCGGCATCGCGGGAAGCTTGTGCCAACAACGCCGTGGCGTTTTCGGTGGCACGCACGGTCTCGTTATATCTACCGGCATAATCACGGATATCGCTTTGGCTCAATTCACGGCCAGTACGGGGATCAGTGCCTTTGGCGATGACATGTTGGTTGTCTTCGCCAGCACCGGTCATCGCTGATTGGGCATCGGCCAAATCATTGGCGCGCTGAGCCACCAAAGTATCGGCTTGTTCCTTGGCCACCGACAAGGTTTTGCGCTGGGTATCGAGGTTCGCTTGGGCGTCGACCACGGCAGTCTGGGTACGAGCTAGTACTTCAGCACGGGTACCGTTGCTCAGCAACGCCAAACGGGCTTGGGCCTCGGTCAAAATCGCCCGGGCGGCGGTAATATCGTTGGCGGTGACACTGCCCACCGTTTGGTTGAGTACCGCTTGGGCACCCGCCAATTGGGCCGTGGCCACTGCCACATCAGCTTGGGCTTGGGTCATAGCGGCGGTGGCGGCGGTGGCATCGAGGGTCAGCATATTGTCTTCGAGTTTGACCAGTGGGGCGTCTTTGGCCACGCTATCACCAGCCACCACCAACACTTCGGCTACCCGACCGCCGCTGGTATAACTCAAATCTGCACTACTGCGGGGTGTCATTTTGCCGGTGGCGGTAATGCTGGCCGTAATGTCCCCTTGGGTAGCGGTAACGGTAGCACCGATAGCCGTGGCGGCAGACTTGCTTTGCACCGAACGAAAGACAATTGCGCCCACAACGGCTACGATGACGACGCCAATAATCACCATCATTCGTCCCGAAATCTGGGGGATGCGATTACGCCAACTTTGTGAAATCACTGCCATGGTGTTGCTCCTCTTGATAACTTACCCCATACAAAAACATGTGTGTCATCCGCGTTGCATCAATGTGCATCTGGATAGCGGCACCTTCTGGGCCACTAAATGCCTCAATAAAACATAAAAATATCATGGCGAGCTCGGCTGCAGTGCCACCGCTAATCTGCTTGGTCGCCAATCCCTGCGCCATCACGGCTTCTAATGGTCCCATCATGGTGCGATAAAACTGTTCGGCTAATTGGGCTTGCCAGTGTGGTGATAAATAGGTGCGTATTTCGTGACGCAACATACGCGTGTCTTCGGCGTTGTGTGACTGAATCATTTCAATCACTCTGCACAATAACTGTGCAAAGCTACCGTCGATGGCCGCAATTGCCGCATTCATTTCATCCCCCATTTGGGTCAACATCCGCGCTGCCATGGCCACATACAAGGCCTCTTTGTCGGCGTAGTGGTAATACAACGTCGGCTTGGTAATGCCTACCTGTTGCACCACATCATTGATTGATACGCCACTAAAGCCCCGTTCCATGAACAGTTGGCGCGCCACTTGTAATATGCGCTCTGCGGTTTGTGCGCCGTCTCGTGCCATGACATCCCTTTATATACCGAACGGTAAGTATTGTAGTATGCTTTTCATAGTTTGTCAATACCTTGCACAGGATTTGTTTGTTTTCTCCTATTTTGTATACACAGACAAAAAAACTGTGCCCGGATTGTGCACAGTTTCAGAAAACCATCCCACTGAATTTAGCGACTCACCACATTTCGCTGACCCGGGCAATGATGAACTTCAGGTAGCGTCCTTCGGGGAAGTGGGCCGGCACGGGGTGGTCGAGGGCGTGCCCTGCTTCGTGCACGATTTGCAGGCGTTTTTCGCTGTTAGTCGCGACGGTAGCGAGCATGGCGCGGAACTCTTCGGGGCCGATTTGGCTAGTACAACTAGCCGACACCAACAAGCCATTGGGGGTCAGACATTTGAGGGCCAGCATATTGAGGCGGGTATAGGCCTGCATAGCCGCATCACGCTGTTGGCGGGTGCGAGCAAAGCTGGGCGGGTCGAGGATGATACAGTCGTATTTACGCCCATCACCGGTCATTTTTTGGAGTAAATCAAAACAATCTTGGGTAACAAATTGATGGCGCTCGGCGGGCAATTGGTTGAGGGCAATGTTGCGGTCGGCAGCCTCAGCGAGGCCATGACCGCTGTCGGCGCTGACCACTTTGCGGGCGCCCCCTTTGAGGGCATACAGCGAAAAAGCGCCGGTATAGGCGAAACAATTAAGCACGCTCAACCCGGCCACATAGTGCATCAAGGTCTGGCGATTTTCGCGGTGATCGAGGAACAGGCCGGTTTTTTGGCCAACCTGGGGATCCACCACAAACTGCAGCCCGGCATGCTCTTGCACCACCAATTCGTGGGCCGGCACCTCGCCCCAGAGCACGGCCCGCCGTTGCGGGGTGGTAGTGTCGTCGTCGCGGTTTTTGCTGCCCAGCACGGCCACCAAATCGGGATTCACCGCTACCAAGGCAGTCACCACGTGGTGGACGATACTGGCAGGGCCGCTGCCATAGCTCTGGAGCACGGCGACGTTACCGTACAAATCGACGGTGATACCTGGCAGACCGTCGCCCTCGCCAAACAGCCAGCGGTAGGCGGTCACCCCTTGGGCGCGCAATATTGATCGCCCCTGCCAAGCCTCACGGACACGCTGGGTAATCAAAGTGGCGTCGATACGATTAGCAGTGGTATAGATGCGGATGGCGATGGGGCCTTGGGCATCCCACAACCCAATCCCGCGCCAGCCCCCACAGCGCACCACCACCTCGGTGCCATCGGCCAAATCAATGGAGGCATCGAGGTGATTGCGGTAGACCCACGGGTGGCCACGCCGCAAGGCATCGCGTAAATTGCGCGGCAGGGTGATTTCGGCACGGGGCATAGTGATTCCTTTTGGTTAGTGATTGATGAAAAAAACGTACCACGGCGCAGGGCCGCGGTACGTCACCAGCATAAGGTTATTTTTGGCCTTCGAGAGCCTTGTGGTTGCCATAGATGGGGCGTACCAAGCCATTGGGGGCCGCCCAGCGCACGCCGTTGGCGATGACCAATTGGACGTTTTTGTCGAAGTAGGTAGGGTAGCTTTCGTGGCCAGGGCGGAAGTAAAAGACTTTGCCGTTGCCGCGATGATAGCAGCAGCCGCTCCGGAATACTTCGCCGCCGGTGAACCAGCTTACCATCACCAAATTGTCGGGAGCGGGGATGTCGAAGCGCTCGCCGTACATTTCTTCGGGGAGTTCGAAGTGTTGGGGCACGCCAGCCGCAATTGGATGGCTCGGCTCGATGACCCACACCCGCTCGATGTCGTCAGATTCGCGCCACTTGAGGTCACAGGTGGTGCCCATCAGCGACTTGAAGATTTTTGAGAAGTGACCTGAGTGGAGCACAATCAAGCCCATCCCACGTTCGACCACATGTTTTTTGACCCGTACCACGATGTCGTCTTGGACGGCGTCGTGGGCCATATGGCCCCACCACACCAACACGTCGGTTTGGGCCAATACGGCCTCGGTCAGACCATGTTCGGGGTCATCAAGAGTGGCAGTATTTACCACAAAATCACTGCTACTGGCCTTGAGTCCATCGGCAATGGCGCCATGAATACCCTTGGGGTAAATGGTGCCGGCGGAATGGGTTGGGTCCTTCTCATGGCGGAATTCATTCCATACCAATACACGCGTCATTGTGAGTACTCCTATGAAAAATCGAACCATCACCACTATACCACTTATGAAGTAGGAAGCGTGAAGTATGAAGTTGGAAGGTAGTGGCGAATAATGCCGGCGAATGCATTCGCCCTGATTCGCCCCACGTGTGCAACGGATCGTCGCCCGGGTGGGAATACATCGTCGGTAACCACGGTAGGGGCGAATAATGCCGGCGAATTCATTCGCCCCTATTCGCCCGCCGTATGCAACGGATCGTCGCCCCACGTGTGCCACGGATCGTCGCCCGACGTGTGTGCAACGGATCGTCGCCCCACGTGTACAACGGATTGTCGCCCGACGTGTGCAACGGATCGTCGCCCCACGTGTGCAACGGATCGTCGCCCGACGTGTGCAACGGATTGTCGCCCGACGTGTGCATATATCGTCGGTAACCACGGTATGGGCGAATAATGCCGGCGAATTCATTCGCCCCTATTCGCCCGACGTGTGTGCAACGGATCGTCGCCACTATTCGCCCGACGTGTGCTCTTTGGTGTACAATAATGGCATCATTCAGCAAGTGGTAGCATTAATGTGACACAATCGTCATCTCCTATTTTTATGCAACAAATACTCCAACAAATACATACCGCCGGTGCAGTACTGAACCCACAATTGATACAGGTAATTCAGCACCATCAAGCCGAAATAACCGTGCCATTGCGTCAACTACTTGCGCAAAAAATCAGCATTCATGCTGACGAAAATCAGGCCTATGCCCGTGGGCATGCCTTGGTGTTTTTGAGTAGCTGGAGAGATAGTGACACCATATCCATCCTCGGCGACGTATTGCGCCGCCACGACGACCAACTCGAATCACTATACGAGCTACTTGAATACACCGTACCGGCCTACGGAACACAGATTATCCCGGTATTTGCCGAATTACTGAATGACAGCAATGCGCCACGGGCGGCACGGATTAGTGCGAGTTCATTGTTAAGTCTGATGGCTCATTTGCACCCATTGACTGCTGGGGCGGTAACACGGATTTTGCGCCAAGCACTCCCTGCACCAGAACATGCCGCGTACCATGAATGCGAATTATGGTCGTGGATTGTGGCCGCCCTCGCCGAATTACGCAGTAAATCGGCCAACACCCAAGTACGCCAGCTCTATACTGCAGGGGTACTTGACCCGAGTATTTGTGGCCGCCCCGAAGAATTTACCCAAGCACTCAACGATACGATTTACCGCACCACATTCCGCGATCCATTGTATTTGTACGAACAGTCATAATATGCAATTACCACGATTCGGCGCAGTGTCCCCAGACACGACCAAACTCATTAGTGCCATTGCCGGCGCCATAGTATTGTGTCTCGGTGGGGCGGCGTTGCTGGTCTATAGTTATTTCTGGATGCCGTTTGTAGTGATTGCCAGCCTGGCATTGACTTACAAAATGTTGGGCAATGTGCGGGTGATGTTGACCGTCATGGTGTTGCTAATCACGGTATTGCCGTTTGGGACGTTACCGTTCCGAGCCGTAATCACCCCATCGCTATTGTCGGCAGCAATTGTCGCCTTAATTAGTATGCGCCTCATCAATGCCTTAACCAGCCTTGATTACAAATTTGATTTTTCGCCCTTTGCACCAGCGGTAATAGCGTTTATTGGGTTCACACTGTTTGCCTTATTACTCGGCGCCAAAGGGTTGCCCGATGCAACCACGTTGCACAATTACGCCAAATTTTTGTTGGGGATTTTGGTGATGTTTGTAGTGCTCGACACCATCAAAAGCGAAGCCGACCTGCGCTGGGCATTTCGTTTGTTGTTAATTGGCGGCACTATATCGGCATTGATTGGGTTAGTACTGTATGTGATTCCGGCCAATATCTCACAACAATTTCTGGTATTGTTTGGGCGTATTGGTTACCCTACCAGTGGCCGGATTTTGCGCTATGTCGAGGATGATACCAGCGGACTGATGCGCGCCATCGGGCTGTGTGTCGACCCCAATAGCTATGGCGGCATGTTGGCACTGATTGGAGCCGTGGCGGCCACACAATTAATTGTGGCACGGCCGGTGTTTTCACGTCGCATAATCATCATGATTACGGGAATTATCGTCATCGCACTCTTTTTGACCTTTTCACGGGCGGCCCTTGGTGGCTTAATCATCGCCGCGATTTATGTGGCCACCGTGCGTTATCGGCGCTTGTGGTGGTTGATTATCGGTAGTGGCATCATTGCCACCATTTTGTTGGTATTTGTGGGGATTGGTGAGCAGTTTGTCAATCGCGTAGTCCAAGGCGTGCAGTTCCAAGACCGAGCCAATCAAATGCGCCTGGCCGAATACAACAACGCCATCGCCGTCATCCAAGCCTATCCGTTTTTTGGGATTGGCTTTGGTAAAGCGCCCGACATTGATTTGGTGGCCGGGGTATCGAGTATTTATCTGGCCATTGCCCAACGCATCGGTCTCATCGGTTTACTGGCGTTTCTGGGGCTAATGGCTAGTCTATTTGTGCAGAGCTGGCGCAGTTTGGGGTTGGCCGTGGCCCAGAACGACGAAGTCCATGCTAGCTGGCTGATTGGCTTACAAGCGGGGGTAGTTGCGGCGCTGGCGGTAGGATTACTCGATCACTATTTTTTCAATATTGAATTTAGTCATATGACGGCGTTGCTGTGGTGCACCATCGGCTTGATGCTGGCTGTCGCCCGCAATAGTGCCCAGCCGAATGAGGCCGTATGACGCCGTTTGTAATAGGGATCGCCGGGGGGAGTGGTGCCGGCAAAACCACCATCGCCCAACAAATCATCGACCAGATTGGGGATCGGGCCATTGCGTGGCTACCGTACGATGCCTATTATTGTGATTTGGGGCATCTGACCCTCGCTGAACGCCAAGCGTGTAATTTTGACCACCCCGATGCCTTTGACACCGAACTATTCCTTACGCACCTCGATCAACTGATTGCCGGCCACGCCATCACCCTACCCAATTATGATTTCGTGCAATACACCCGGGTGGGCGGTGGGCATGTGGTGCAACCACGGCCGATTATTTTGCTCGATGGGATTTTGTTGTTTGTGGCAGCAACGGTACGCGCCCGCATGAATGTACGCATCTTCATCGAAGTAGCCGACGACATTCGCCTGCTGCGGCGAATTTTGCGTGATACGCAGGAACGTGGGCGTGACGTCACGTCTGTCTGTCAACAATATTTAGCCACCGTGCGTCCCATGCATCAGGCCTTTGTTGAGCCATCGCGTAGCTATGCCGACTTGATTATTCCAGGAGTCAATGATGTCACTCCAGCCGTCAGTCTGATTACCAATCATATTCGGCAATTGCTCAGCGCGACGTTAGACACAAAAGAGGGAATATGACGATTATTCATCCCTTCCCACCCACACTTGCCTATAGTCCTTACCTCGACGATCTCTATGGCGTGTTGGAGCCGCATTACACCATTGATCGGCGCTCACCACGCCGTGCCATCCCCGCCTTGTTATTTGGGCGGGGGGCGCGAATTTTGCACGTGCATTTTTTTGATGAAGTGGTGCAACGCCCATCTCGATTCATTACATGGTTCCGCTATATCACGTGGATTATGTTATTGATGTTGTTACGCTGGCGAGGGGTCACCATCGTCTGGACAGTCCACAATGCCACTCCCCACGAATGCATGCACCCCGATATTGCGCGCCGCACCACACAGCACGTCCTCAACCAATGCCACGCGATGACGGTGCATCATCACGCCACGCGGACGCTGCTGCTTGATCAATACGCCACCACTACACCCATTAGTGTGATTCCGCACGGCCACACCGCACACCCCTTTGGATTGCTCCCCCACCATCAATATGCCCGCCAACAACTCGGGTTGACCCTCGATGTCCCATTGTTGCTGTATCTCGGTATGATTCGGCGCTACAAAGGCATCGAAACCTTGATTGATGCCATGGAATTACTCCCCCATGCCCACCTAGTAATTGCCGGGCATGCAGCTGACACCGTTTATCTCTCTGAAATCCATCAGCACACGGCCCGGCGCATCAATGTCACCATCCGACCGCGATTTTTGCCTGACCACGAAGCCGCCCAATATTTAGCCGCCTGCGATTTACTGGTACTGCCCTATCGTACGATTACCACCTCGGGAATGTTGGTAGCGGCCCAAGCCGCAGGGATTGTCTGCGTGGTGCCAAACCTCCCCCCATTACTAGAGCAAGTGCGTGACGGCATCACAGGATTTGTATTCCATGCCGACAACAGTAATTCACTGATTCAGACCATTGAACGGGCCCTTGCCAACCCTAACCGTAGCCAAATCGGCAGCGCGGCCCAACGCTCGCTCGCCAATCATACGTGGGCGCAGGTTGGCCAACAATTCATCACCCTGTTTACCCAACTCACATCACAACCATGACCACACCACAGGTATCACTCATCCTCGTGACCTACAATAGTGCAGCACTGTTAGCTGATTTTGCGGCAGCATTAGCGTGTGACAAAAACATGCCTAGCTACGAACTCATCGCCGTTGATAATGCCTCGCATGATGCGCCGTGGCACCAATTACCCGGCGCCACTTGGATTGTGCTCCCCACCAATATTGGCTATGGCAGCGCCTGCAATCGTGGCGCAGCGCAGGCTACCGGAGATTATGTCATCTTCCTCAACCCTGATATTCAGGTGCGTGAGGGGTGGCTCCATCAACTCATCGCCCACCTCGAGGCTCATTCCGAGGTGGCCTGTATCGCCCCCGAAACACTCTACCCAGACGAACAACGCACGCTACAACCGGGCATCGCCGACCGCCCAACCCTGCCTGGCGCAGCCTTAATGATGCGCCGCACGGATTGGGATGCGTTGGGGGGATTCGACGAGACGATTTTTTTGTATTGGGAAGATACTGACTTGTGTTGGCGCGCCCAAAAATCTGGCCGCCGCACTGTGGTGGCCTGTGACACTGCCATCAATCATATCCGTGGCGGCAGCGGGGGTGGCAGTGCCCGCTGGATCCACCACTACATCCGCAACGGCATCTATGCCCACCTCAAGACCCAATCATGGCCGGCAGTTGGCTGGTTTGTGCTCCGTCAATTCATCGTGTGGCCATGGCGGGCAGTGCGCCGCCAACCCCAGCAGTTGGCACGGGCAGTATGGTGGAATATCGCGCGCTTACAACAGACACTTGCATTGCGGCGTACCCTCCTTTCACCAAAAAAATAACACTCACTCAACGGCAAAGAGGAGTCATACCGACGTGGTATGACTCCTCTTTTTTATAGCGTACGTTTCGTCTGTTTATGGCGTTGGATAAGCCGTCCGCCATGCAGTCGCTGTAGGCGGTAACGGATAGGCCGTCAACGTACCGGCAATGCGCGTACCTGCCACCGATGTGGCAGTCAACGCTACAACCCGCGTCGCAGTGCTAGCCACATCCGTAGCAGCTTGACTGCGGTACGTTGCGGTCAACGTCTGAGCTCCCCATGTGGGGCTCAGTTTGGCCAACAACGTGCGGGTCACAATAAACGGCGAACGCGTAATCGTCGAGGTCGGCACATTCGATGTCAACGTTACCGCCTTTGTTTCACTGGCATATGCAGTACTCGTAGCGGTAATCGAGCGTGTGAGTGTCCGTGTCGGCGTATATACATTATTAAATTGTGCTGTCATCGTTTTTGACATTGCCAAACGCGTTTTGCTGGGGTTCATCGTCGGGGTACGCGTCTGTAATGGCACCACAGTAAAGGTTTGCGTCATAGTAGGGCTCATCGTCTGATTAGGAGTCAATACTACTGGCGTAATCGGGCTTGGTGGCGTGGTACTGTTGTATATCATTCCAATCGTTGATTGGAGCAACGGAGTATTATAGATCATCAAGTCATCAACCCAGCCATTAAATCCAGTCACACTACTTGTAGAAGCATCAGTTATACGACCAATCAGCAGTAACCCTGCACCGGTATAGTCGGTACCAATATTGGATACCGGCGAATCGCCATCGACATACAAGGTGATTACGTCGGACGTCGCATCATATGTACAGGCATAATGATGCCACTCCATATCACTCATCATGCTGGCAATCACATCTGTCGAATTTACCCGACAAAACGCGTTTTCGTTTACATTTAAGCCCATGATTATGCGACTTGCCCCACTCCCTTGTGTGGTAATGACTTTGGCCTTACTCGCAGTACTGCCACGCTTTGCCCAATATGCGATAGTAAATCCTTTATTCAGGGCTACGGTGCTATCACTGTACTGTACCTGTTCAATTCCTGTGAATTGCAGGGCATCTTCATCGTGTGTTTGTGCTGAAACACTCGGACACGGCATGTTATTTATGCACAATAACTGTGATCGATTTGGCGAAATGCCTTGGATAATTCCATCTTCAAAATTCGCGTCAGCAATACGATCGGTTGCCGGCATGGCGATGTACGCTTGTAATTCACTATTGGTGAGTACGCGGTTATACAAAATAAATTCATCGAGTGAGCCAGATAAACCAAGCATTGAATCATAGCGTTGCCCAAGGATAATCGGAGAAGCTGGTGGATTAAACGCACCACCGGCAATATCTTGCGCAATCAACTGACCATCGCGGAACAATTGACGAACCAGCGTTGTTCTGTCGAATGTACAGGCATAATGATGCCAATTGGTATCAGTGTACCAAGTAACGCTCCGTAAATCATCCCCAAAAAAATTGCAATACACACGGTTTTCGCTGTCAAATCCCATGGTCAAATATTGACGCGTGGTAGCGAGTTTCCCGATACTTAACGCGACATCTTCTGCTTGGATGCCATCGCGACGCAACCAATAACTCACCGTAAACGAAGTGCCCGCCAAATTCACTGTCGTATTGCTTACCAATTCATTACTTCGTGTAGGTGCAAAATCACCCCCCTGTTTCACTGCCCCATTGACATCCGTCTGTGGACAATTACGTGACGTGGCACATTTGTATGGTCCAGCTAATCCCATAAATTGTTGGGGGGCAATAACATTATTCATCGTAAACCAGCCAATTTGATTGGCAATTATCTCGTTACTCGACGGGCGTACCGTAGCAGTCGGGAATGTCATCGGTGTCTGGGTCGGGATGCGGGTTTTGGTCGGGTTACCATTTAACGACCCCCCATCAGTAATCACTGCAATTTTGTCTGCACCAGCTCCAATCGCAACAGCATTTTTGTTGCTCGCAATTGTCACCAATGTACTTGTGGTATTTGCAGGAATAATACCCCATGCCACCACACTATTATCCCCACGTAACGCAATACTCATGCGATTGCCCGTGGCAATTGCTACCACATTTGTCAACGCGCTATAGGGGACATCAGCTTGGCCAACATCGGTCTGTTCTGCACCCCACGCCACCACCCGACCATCGCTACGTAACGCCAAAATATGATATTGCCCTGCTGATATTTCACTGCTATTATCGGCACCCACCGGGATCGACAATAATCCCTCATTGTTATCAGTTGCCCACACCAGTACTTTGCCATTCGCAAGCAACACCACTGCATACGTCGGACCTGCAGCGATATGACGGACTGGTCCTAGTACACCAATATTAAATTGATTTGACCACACCTGACCACCGGCGGTCAATACCATTAAGTGACGACTATTCACCGCGATTTCTATGACATTTTGCATAAAAAATGCCGGAACTGTTGGAGCAGCGTTACCCCACACAAAAAGTGTATGATCACGTTTCAATACCGCCCCAAATGCGGTGCCTAAGCCAAGTTGTTGTACATTTGTTTTGGCGTCATCTGGAAGTGTTTGCGGGGTAATTCCTGCAGATTGATTCAGGGTAACGGTATTGTCGCTATGTACCACACCAATGGTGTCACTCGTTACCGCCAGACTGCTGATATCGGTATCACTTACTGCTGGAATATCACCTACATCCCAAACTGTCGCACCACTAAACGATGGCAGTGGGCCGTAGGTAGGTAACGCGGGATTGCGGCTTAATGGCACTGTTGAGGGCGTTATGGTAGGGGTGTTGCTATTTGCGACATCTACCACGAGCGCTACACTAAAATCCCACCCCCCTGTCACTTGGAACGGAATAAGCAAGTTATTCGGCACTGTCGTTTGACCATTACCATTCAAACCCCATGCTTGTGGTTGCCCGGTAGTCGTAATACCTAACACATGATACACACCAACCCCAATACGCTGAAAAAAACCATCGGGGATGTTTTTTTGGCCCATCGTATCATTACCCAACACAACGACCTTACCATTTGGTTGCAATACTACGGTATTGGCATTCATTGCGACCACATCTACCCCCTTGAGGGTTGCTGGGATGTTGGTTTGACCATATTGATTCCGCCCCCACGCCATAACGCTACCATCACTCATCAGCACAGCAGTATGCCAGCCAGCAGCAGTGATTTTAATGACATTGCGCAATAAGGGTTGATTTAGTTGACCATAACTGTTATCACCCACACCCACCACCGTACCATCACGCAATAATGCCACCGAATGCCGGGTGCCCGCAGTGATTTGTGCTACATTGGTCCAACTACTCGTGGCAGTCACCTGACCATAATCATTACTTCCCCAGGCAACCACACTCCCATTGGCGCGAAGCGCTAGGGTGTGATTCATCCCCGCAGCCAACATTACTACCCGTAGCGGGTTCGTAATATCACGGGCAATACTTAAATCATTTGGTACATTTATTTGACCATAGGTATTTTCGCCCCACGCCACAACCTTGCCATCATTCCGCAAAGCCACGATGTGTCGTGCCCCTGCAACAACCTGAATAATCGACGTTGTTGCAGACACCGGTACGGTACGAATGAGACTTGACCCACCCCATACGCTAATTTTGCCCGGAGGATTGATTTCTTTAGGGAGCCGTAACGTCAATGGAATTGCAGTTATGGTAGGTGTCGACAAGCTACCCAACGATTCAATCAATTGAAGCGCGACACCAGTAGCATGACTTGGATGTATCCCAAGTTGTACCACGCGGCTTGGCATTGTAATCGGCACACTACTACCACTCCGTACCATTGTCATGATTTGCCCGGTACGGCGTACAATCCCAATCCCCCACGTTGCCACTTCAATGGTACGCATGGCACTCATATTCGGCACCAACAGACAGGGACAACCACTCGTGGCACCACTTATTGCCGTAGCCGTACTATCAGGCGTCAGCGTTGCCACATCTCCCCAAATGAGAAGTTGATTATCGCCGCGTAGGGCGGCATATACCCCCCCTTGTGCAAAGACCCGCACCACATCACTGGCCGCACTAAGCGGTATCGTCATGTTTTTGCCCCAAGCATACAGTGCACCGCTATTGGTCAAGGCAAACGATACATCGCTTCCTGCTGCCACCGCCACCACCGTCTTGCCCACAAGGACTGGGCGGATTGTGCGCTGAATCGCTTGCCCACCAGTGACCAACACCGTGCCATTACTGCGCAACAACACGGTATGCCGATCCCCAGCAGCAATCTGCACCACATTGGTCGGCAATATCACCGTAGGCGACAATACATTCGAGGCAGGAGCCCCCCACATCAGCACATTACCGTTACTTTTCAATGCCACACTATGCGTAATCCCTACGCTAATCTGAACCACATCGCTCAGACTGGGAGGAATAGTCAATTCACCTTGTAGATTGGTGCCCCAACCGACGACTTTACCCGTGGTCATCACTGCGAAGGCGTGATGCTCACCCATCGCTATCTGCGCCACATTACTCGTGGTAATTGCGGGAATCCGTTGCAGATTCGCTTGTGCATTGCCCCAGACCACTGCCTGACCATTTAGCGTGGGCGCACTACGTTGTGGCGTAGGTAACGCCACAATTTTTTGGCTGATCGCCTGCGTGTATTTCAACGTCATCATCAGACCACACATGATGAGGCACGTCACAATGATGAGGTAGTGTTTTTTCATAATGGTGTTCCTTAACGACCTATACTGGCTGGTACAGTAGTTGATGAATCTTTGGTCAAAAACGGGGCAAACACACGATAATACATACGGAGCGTATTAAATGTTCCTGTATGAGTTGTGCTACCTGCACCATTCGTGGCAGTAATAGTGTAGCGATAGCGTCTACCTGGAATCAACCCATCAAAGGTAAACTGGCGTACCTGCGTCGTCGTTGTCGCGTTGACACTATCGCTTTGTAACGAAGACGGGTTACTATGAACCGACAAGGTGTGTGTATCATTAAACGCCATTACCACTGCACAACACGGCGTGCTGGCAGCATTTTTGCCCCAAACAATAACTTTACCGTCACGCCGAATTGCCGCACTCGAGTCAGCTGCAGCAACAACATACGCTACATTTGTCGCCGAAATAGGTACGGTCGTCTGTCCAAAGTTATTGTCACCCCACGCCAAAACACTCCCGTTATCACGTAGCGCTAATGTGTGATTGTTGCCCACTGAAATTTGGGTAATCTGTGATGTCGCAGAAATCGGTACGGTTGATTGATTTAGATCATTCTTACCCCATGCTACGACTTTACCAGATTGGAGTAATGCCACACTGAAATCATCTCCCGCACCGATTTGTATCGCACCTATGCGTGCACTATCAGGAACGGTAATTTGCCCAACACTGTTGCTCCCCCAACCGATCAATACACCTGATTGCAACAATGCTAGATTATGACTGCGCCCCGCATCAATAGCCGTTGCCAATCCCGGCAATGTCACCGTCATGCCAGTCGTTAGTGTAATGCCATCAGTCGGTGTGTAATCATAGACGATACCGTCATTACCTAGGGTAAGTAAATGTTGCGTCGTCGTGATTTGTGTACCCATCGAAATCTGCATCACCCCAGTAATCGGATTGGTGACGGTCAATGCATTTGTGGTAGACAACGGCCACGTATAGACCGACCCACCTTTATCGAGTATTGCCGCTAATCGATTGTCGCTTTCGATTTGACTTAACACAAGGCTATGAAAATCGCTCGGAATCGCTGCCTGACGGACGGTGTCTGGACTGCCATCCCCATTTTGAATCAAAATAGTAGTGTTACTAACCGTCGCTGTTGCATCACTATCGAGCATTACTTTGGCCGACATATCAGTAATATCACCACCAGTATCAATGGAGTAACGCAATTTCACGGAACTACTTGCACGACTTACTGGGTAATCGACCGCATTGATAGTTGGCATATCAATTGTATCAATCACAAATTGATAATCATCACTCGTGCGTTGATTACCTACGGTATCACTCACCACAAACTGTACCGTATAAGTTCCGGCCGCCAAATGCACTGGTCGATATTGCATCGTCCACCGTCGATTCACTTGATCTACGGGAATGATGTATGAATCAATCAGGCCAGACTGACTATAAATATTAGCTTCAATCGGTTGTGGCACACCCGCATCAGCGGACGTACCGCGGAACAATGTATAGGTATTACCAGGCAACAAAACTTGTGCAGTTTGGACGACACTTGTCGTTGGGGCAACAGTATCAATATTGAGTGACACCTGTTGCGCAAATCCAATATTCCCTGCCTGATCGACTGCATACACTAACAAATTCCGCAATATACCATTGCTGTTTTCCGTACTCGTCAATTTATATGTCCATGGAATAGATTGATTGACGGAAATAGTGGTAGCAGTAAAGTGCAATCTTGCATAGGTAATTGCACCTTGCACGAGATTGGTGTTGCGATCACAAGCTAACACATTCCAGGTACCGTTGACTGGCTCGCCTGCAAACGTGGTTAATTTCCCATCAGGGCGGATACTTGTCATGGTGCTCGTAAGTACCGTTGTGCCCGTGATATCGGTAGTCATTTGGGTCGCATCATCATCAAAATTGACAACGAGATTTTGGGCACTATTACGGGTTGTTGCGTTCCACAATGGCACCAATGTTCCAGAGGGTGAACGCAACCACAAATCAACTTCATGGACCGCATCATGTGCCACAATTGTATCGACACTTACACTACTCACTCGCTGGATGTCACCATTTGTCACCGTAATTGGGTAGGCCGTATAACTATCGACATCATTGGCCGCACATGGTTGCACCGCAATCGGGGTTGATGTCGTGACAGTAGTACTGTATTCGGTAGTCGTCATCGGCAATACTGATTGGATTGCACTATCACACCCACCAATTTGTTCATCGCAGACCATCACACTCACGGCATTGTTGGTATCACTCACCAAACCACTAATTACAATGCTATTTCCACCGACGGCAGCGGCGTTCATCGCATCTATCGTCATTTGGTCAAGTGCAACTTGGGGAATACTGCGGTCAACAGTCGCCACATACCATGTACTCCAATTACGCAATTGCCCATAACTATCACTCGCACGCAGTCGATATGAAACAGTACTTGCATTAAACGGTATGAATATCGTGCATTGCCAACGCATCACAACCGCCGCACCACAATTTACTGAGCTGGTAGCCTGTGCGCTATCAATCCGGTATTCCAAGGCAACTGCGGGCACCGCCGAATCATCGCTCACACTCCCAGCTAACACCACTGTCCCTGCATTCACCGTCACCTGACGATCCGGTAATATTTGACTTGGTGCCGTAGCATCCACCTGTAACGCAGCATTCAACCATTCCACGGTGCGTGTAGGCATTGCGTTCGTATTGACGACTTCATCTGTCAAACGAACTTCAATTTTCGCAATACTACTAGTACGAATCCGATCGCTTGCCGATGCCTGGGCTTTGTTTGCATCGATTTTTGCCATCAATACCAGTCGCTTCGTCGAATTGGCGGCAATTGGTCCAAATCTCACCACTTGATAATCACGCAGATCTTGCGTATTCAAGGCGGTGGTGTAGCTATAATTACCGCTACTTACGATACCTTCGGCAGCAAAGGCATTGTCGACACCCGTCAGCCAAATACCACCATACGTCTGCACAATCCCATAGAGTGGTTTGGTCGTACGATTACTCGGGTTTTTGATTTGCAACGTATAGGTCACAACTGAACCAGATCCCACATATGGTGCTTGACTACTAACCAGTGTATTGGCAAATCCTTCAAGTAACGAAGTCCCCGCGCTACCACTATTGGTTAATTGGGCAACAGCGACACACCATACATTATTCGGCATCGCTACACACAAATCAGCAGTTTCACTAATCGCTTCAGCAATTGCGTCTGGGTCAGTATTTGCAAAATTGTCGGCAATCGTATTGCGTGACACACCATTTGGTGTGCTCGTCAACGATGCCACAATTTGCGTCGCATCAGGATTTATTGCAGTTGTCCGTGGGCACATATTATCACCAAGTGCCGACCAGCCATACGCATTAATCAGCGGGGTGATAGCGATTTTTTGGGCACCTTGACTCACCAAAATCGGATTTGTGGTTGGAAATGTCGCCCATGGCAATAATTTATTTTCTTGGGTAGCCATTGCCACCAAGCCAAATTTCTGGGTGCGATCATAGTTGATGGCACTAAACGGCACCCGGATATCAGTCTGTTTGGTCTCACCAGTTACTGCATAGTTATATTCAGGGATGACACCGGTATTTTCCCAATCTGCACCAGTCCACGTCAATAATGTAATCGTCGTACCGTTTTGGACATGAATCACGTAGTCAGCACCTTCGACACTATTTACGCGTCCACCTCGTTGGGCATCAATCAATCGTTGATACATTGCATTAATCGAAGCAGCCATATTCAGCGGCTTACCGTTTTCGCCACGGGATGCCGCATTAATCGGCAGCGTGACAAACGCATCACCACTTATCAGGCTTTGTTCAGTTGTTTGCACAAAATTACTTGGCCGATATGCTTCAATGGTACCGCTCGGCAATGTATCCAGATAGATAAACAGGTCACCATCGCTATTCCAGTCCGCACCTTGCCAATTCAGCCGCAAGGACTGACTGTCCCACGTCGTTGCAAACTTTTGCACACCTTTCGATAACGCAGAACGGCTATCGCTTCCTAATGTCGCACAACCATTATTGAGCCAGCCACGATAAATAGTGTTAGGATCACTACTTATAAATGTATAGTCTGGGGTTGTCGCACCATCGACATATACCATCGGTAATTGTGTCACGCCTTCATTGTCGAGCACATCACGTAACCGAATCCCTGTACTGATACGGCTTGCTTCAACGGATTGCAACGAGCCGATTCCCACAGCCCCTGCATTAATCGTATTACTAAACACCATCGTTCCGGTGACCGTTTGGACCGTGTATTCCAATTGACGCAATGTGATTGCTGATCGATCAGTAATTTGCTTCCAGGACACATTCAGGTTAAGTGGCGCGGTTCGGGTAATCGCCATACCATCAGTTAATGGCGTCATAACACCTTTCACCAAGGCATTTATGCCACCATTTACCAAGACAGGGGGACTCTTGTCGATATTTACCACTACGTCACGTGTCGTTTTACGCCGGGCGATATCGATAGCAATCACCCGTAACGACAATGATGTTTGGGTGGTAATCGTTGCCGCTGGATAAAACACCTTGACCGTCATAACTTGATTATTGGTATCATACGAAAACGGCAATATTGAGTTATCACTCAGATTAATAATCTGCAAATTGGGCAAATCATTATCGTCAGTAATTACTACCCCAATCGCTAAATAGCCATCGACAAGGTTACTCAAGCCAATGACCGTATCTACTAATTGGATTTGCGGTGCTTTTAAATCGACTGTAAAGGTGTAGGCTGCCGAGGTTGTGACCGGTGAACCCACATTATCCCGCATCACACTTTGCATCGAATGGGTACCGGCACCGAGCGCTAATGGGAATGTTGTTTCTACCGACTGCAACGTATTGCTAATCGGTGCAGTCCATATGTTGCCCGCGTCTATTCCATCAATTTGCATACCAATAGAGGCGACTCCTGCTGGTGCTTCAGCCCGCACCCCAATCAATTGATTAGTTGATGTATACACGGTTGATTGATTGATAATCAAGACGCCCAATTGGTCAGGGGCATTGCGCAGGAGCCGCGGCGTGCTCCGGGTCGTCGCTATTTGGGCAGCGCAATTTGCCGCTCGATCACACGCCCGCGTGGCCAACCGGCGATCACTGATTTGATACCCCGTTAGCGTCGCCGTATTGACCTGATTCGCCAGCAACAACACATTGTTGTTGAGTGCCGCAATCTGAGTCACCCCAGGGCTAGCAAATAATGTATCACTCCGTAATGTGGCGGTTACCTCAGTAGTATTTACCATCGAAATGCGATTATTCCGGGTGTTTTCACCATCAGTACTCAATATCAACAAGTCATCATTCAGGTACGGCACAATATCTTTGATGCGATACGAGCGGAATTCGTCGTTACTTGTCGGTGTTGTATGGACATACACGACACGTTCAGTGATCGTATCGGTAATAGTGGCATGTCCATCCGTCACATCCGTAATCAGTGGCAAAATCCGTAATGTATTTGGCGATACGACATCACCGAGCGGGCTATATGGCTCGTCATCGTCAACTACCAATGCATCAAATTTATTCAGATATGCCTGATTAATAAATCCATCAGTGTTATAGCGCCGTACAAATGTAACCGCTCCTGCCGTATCCACATTATAAATCCCTAATCCATTACTCCCTTGTGCAAACAACAACACATCATATCCGGCCACCATCCCATAGGTTGGATTCACGATATCTAAACTCGCCACTTGGGTCGGTTGCTCGGGATTGGTTACCTTGATGCTCAAGAGACGTTGTGGCGAACCACTCACTAATATCATCAGATTCTGATCAGTATGCACCCCTTGCGTATACTCTGTTGAAATCGCAATTTGATTCACGGTGGTATTGGCGGTCAGCGCAATAGCGATACTGCCACGCAACGTCAACCGCGCTGCATTATTGGGAATATCAAAAATCGACACGATTGCCTGTGGGGTAGGTGTACGTAACACACTCACCGCATACAACCGGTTTTGGGCACGATTCACTTGGAGCTGTGTCACCGTGCCCGAAATAGCCATCGTATTTTGTACCATCACCACCGTATTTTGCACATCGACAACCAAAATTTGATTATTACCACCTACATAGCCATAGCGACTGCCATAATCAATCGTTTGGGTCGCGCTCACCACCTGTGTCACTTGGCGACTAAAGTCTGGCACCGCACTCATCACACAGCCACCACTCAAGTGGGTGGTTTCCATAATTGTGCCATCAAATGCACTCGAATTAGTACGATACCAGAGTGACTGAGGTGTACTTTCGTCATAGCGGAAGCGACCACCACACGGGGTCTGAATTTGAGCCACATCCATGTTGCGGTCATCGAGTTGCATGGTAAAACTATACAACTCAGTCGAGGTAATCGCTGTTTCATTCGCAACAATCCGTGGCGCAGCCGTATCAATCCGGCCACTCCACAGTTGATGCTCGCCAATCGACAAGCGCGTGTTTTGTTGGTTGTCAGATGTCACACTTTGGATGGCGGCATTGACTTCCAAACCACTACGCAGTGATTGTTGCCAATTAAACCCGTCGACTCGGGCTACTAAGGTACTGTTTCGCCAACCCATCGCTATTAGTTGAGTGATATCACGCTGGCTCAAGGGACGTCGATAGACACGCAAATCATCCATCGTGCCAGTGTACGTTTTCCCCACGACCACCACGGGGCCTTGTAATACCTCAACTTCAGCCAGCGTCAGCGATTGATTCAAACCTGCTTTTTGAATACGTACATACCGTCCCGAGATATTTGGTGGCAATTGGATGGTTAAATAATCGCCCACTGCTCCAACCTGTCGATATGACCATTTGGCATTGGCAATAGCCGTATTGAGGGTACGATCAACCGTACTAAACGGCGTATCTGCCAGCATAATATAAAAATCACTTAATTCACCAGCACAACAATCACTCCGATTATAGATTTTAACCACATCAATAATCGGCTGGGCATTGGCACCAAGATCAACCTGCCACCATGGATTATTTTCGACATTGGTTTTGCTGATTTTGTTCGCCGCACTATTAACCCATACGCCGTTTTTATCTCCATCAATCGCCTTACTTGCCGCACCATTGGTGGCAGTACTCGACTGTGTCGCCGTACCACCAATCGACCGGTTTTTGATCAAACTACTCGGCAGCGCAGCCGTACCAACACTCGCACTCACCACTTCGGTGCCATTGATATACATACGCGCCAATACGCCATCGGCACTAATGGCTAAGTGGTAAGTATCAGACAATGGCTTCACAGGTGCTTGCAATGTCATGCCAGCCATTTGCAACGACGGCTTACCATTGACTAATTGCAACTCATAATTATAGCCATTTGCCTCACCTCGGATGATACTACCGGTATTCCCGGCCGGCTTGAGCCATGTCGCCAGCGCCCATACTTGATTTCCCTTGGCAAAGGTCAACCCTTGACTGTCACGGTGGAATATGCGATCATTGCCATCAAATGCCAGCGCACTGTCACCCACAATCCCTGGCACCATTGTAAGCTGACTGTTATCACTCAAATACACACTGGCTTGATGGAATGGCGAGGCATCGCTGGTCAAGCGATTAATCGCCGCAGTACTATCATCAAATTGCTCGTGATAAACAGTGCTATATCCATTTGCAAAATAATTAATCTCGGCAGCCGTTAATGCCCCGTCAAACACCGCAATATCGTCGACTAGCACACCGTTAGCTGCCAATGCTGAGCTGGTTGCCCCCACAATCAACTGTGCATTACTCCAATGCCCCTCCAATGTACCGGTAGCGATTTGTTGCCCATCAATCGACACCATCACCATGGTATCGATGTCATCATCTGTGGTTGTTATCACCAAAGTGTGCCAATTACTATCAAACAACTCCGTACTGGTGCTGGTCAATTTGTTGATCCCTGATTGTATCTTGACCGCCACACTCCGCGTGTCTGCAGCAAAATCCAAGGTCATACTAATCGTATTTGCCAGCGGCAACAACGAGAAAATTCGCCCTGAAGCCGCATCACTCGGTACTTGGAAACGCATCGCAATAGTCGATTGCGTCTGGGGCTGGGTGGTAAAGCCATAACCAAGTTTTATGCCATCAGTAACCTGACTCAAAATAAGCGCATTGGTCGAAAAACCTACATCGAGCTGCGGACAAGTTACGCTCGGACTGGTTTTTTCACCCTTGCAAGTCTCACTTTTCACCCCATTCATTGCATCGACTATTGGGAAGGTATTTTGATTGACTGGCGTAAAATAGCGCGCCTTTGTGCCCAAGGTATCAGGGGCACCATAACTGTCATCAGTAATATCGAGACGTAATTTGTGTGTCTGTGTGCCACTGCCAAACGCTAACGACCGCCCCATCAAGTCAACTGGCGCCAGTGGCATCGAACTAATAATCAAATCGTCGACGTAACCGCGAAAGTAATCTTCAAAGATGTTCACAGATGTTGGTGAAGATTGAATTGCTCCGAGCACCACATTGTCACCACTTGGCGGCACCACCAGCCCACTCGCAATCGTGGTTGTCAATGTCTTCATACTCGTCAATTGGGCACCGTACGACAAGCTCATCTTGTTGGCGACTTCGTTGTAAATCAGGTAGTACCACGTATTGGCAGCTATGGGTGCAGACGATACCGAGGACGCTCCGCGATAACCGGTAAACTTAAATCCTACGCCTGATTTTTCTGCCAAAATCCGCAAGCGCGGATTGGACGTCGTACCCACGCTCAACACCGTCCCCGTGTCGCTGATTTTTGCCAATATCGCCACACTAAATGTATCGGTAATCGTCCCAGCCGCATTCCGAATCGTCAACCGCTGTTGCGTGCCATCGATGTTGAAGCGCGCAATCCGTCGATCGGGAATAAACGTGTCATTGGCCGTGGTCGGACACACCGTACAATTGGTGGTATAGCGACTGTTAGCGCGATTATCAAAATCTTTGGCACCGTCAGGTGCCTCGAAGTCGATGCGTACCCGCAATGGCCGTTGCAAGGCCGCCCGCCCATCGTAATAATCAGACACCCGTCCTTGGATTGCTTGTGCCCCAATCAAAAACAGATTCTTGGTGTCCGGTGACGGTGACACCAACAAATCGTTGGGCGCCGTACTGTCAACCTCAATCGGATTCGTGACGCCGGCAACCATTTGTTCTGCACTCGTATTCCCCACATTGTCTGTGGCAGTCGCACTCACCAAGTAAAATCCTGTGGGATTGACAAACGGCAAATCTACCGTCGCCTGCCATGCCCCATTGATGTAGGCAGCGGGCACCGGTGCCGTGATGATGTTACGCGCACCCATGTCACGCAACATCACATTCACCTGCTTGACACCACTTCCGGCCACGTTATCGAGGTTCTTTAGTTTGGGGTCAGCGACCGTCAATCGCAACGTCAACAACTGTTGATTGGTCCCTAACGGATGTTCGGTGGTATATGTGCCGGCATTGCGGATTAATGTGGCGACTGGTGCCGTTGTATCAACCAACACTGAGGATTGCGATACACCACGATTTTCGACCGCATCATAGGCCTCGACCCGCAACCCATAACGCCCTTCGATGTCAACTGTTGGCGTCTGGCTTAACTGGAATGTCGGACAAAACGCCGTATTCCCTACCGCATCTTGACAGGCCGGTGCGGTCACACTGGTCTGGGCCCCGGTCGCTGGTTGCGTAATAAACGATACGCGTTGCACATACGATCCGAGATCTTTGGTTTGGATCGTAAATTGCGTCGGCATACGTGATACATACGCGGGGTTCACAATCGCGACTTGTGGGCTATCTGCGTCAATCGTGACATTGGCGATTACTTTTTTGCTAATCGCCTGTGAAAACTGTGACCGTGCTAAACGGAACACTTTACGCGCATCGAGTGACGCCGGCGTAAAGGTAATATCGTCGATACCACCCTTGAATGGCTCAGCCAGACTCGATCCATTAATCCGTCCACCAATCAATAATTTCCAAGCACCATTAGTCGTCAGTGCCGCAATGGCCGTACTACTGCTGGCATTGACACTTGTATCGAGGTTACCGTTTTGGAAGTAACGAAAGCCGTCAGCCCCAAAGCTAAACGACAACTGATTCCACGCTGGGGGCAAGGTTGCGGCGCTGGTAAAGGTCGAATTGCCTACCTTGATTTCGACATTGCCGCTATTAATCAAGCGCACCCGCAACACCGTATTGTCGCTGGTGTCACCATACGACAAAATTGTTTGCGAGGTTTTGGTGGGGGAATCAGGGCGCACCATCATTTGCACCGTGCCACCGTTTGCGAGCTCGCCAATCAACGTTGCCGAATTATCGACTTGGAGCATCGTGGTCGCACCATTGAAATTACTCGCTAGGCCCGCCATACCCACCGCTCCACCAGCTGGGCATTCCACGCCACTCACACCCATATTTTCACAATTTGCGGCATAATTCAGCCGGTTAAGACCCCACCGTGCCGGTACATTGTCGGGCAAAATCGCCGCATCAATCGTCGTTGTTTTGGTAACGTTGTTGCTCACCGTCAACACGTCATTTTTGAAGCTATCTTCAAAGCGCAAATTCCACGACGGCGCTTGCTTCATGCTATCAAGTACAGGAGTATTGCTGGTGGTGGGGTTAGGACTGATCCGAATTTCGTCCATGTCACCCACATACCCCTGCCCAAACACAATCGGATCGGTATTGGTGACGACTACCGTGGCGTTTTGGCCACGCGTCACTGGGGCATTCCCATTGACATAGAGGTACTCTGTACCAACGCCAGCGCTCACAGTGATGTGCGACCACATCCCCACAGGCACCGTCTGATTCGACACCAACGGTGTGCTCGGCCAGCAATAGTTTGCACCACACACATAGGCTCGCTCATAGGTCACTTTGCCGTCATTATTAATCCCAATCCGCAGATTTTTGTTGGCGTTGCCATTGCCGACCAACCACGTCCCATAGCGAGTGGGCTTCACCCACATACTCAAGGTATAGTTTAAGGCGTTGCCTGCCAAATTCGCGGCGATATAGCCAATAGCCTGCGAATTAAAGCCGAGTGCTTGATTGCCACTAAATCGCACGCCACGGTCATCACGACCCGTTACGCCACTCATCGGACAGTTCACCACACAGGTCAGTTGCAAATCACTGGCCGCCGCATCACCAAACGCCGTCGCCAATGCCGGCTCATCAAACGGCACGCGCATCTCGAGCCCAGCAATCTGGATTACTTGGTTGATTTGGGTTTGCGTCAGCGCCGCTTTGTGGACTTGGAAGTCACTGAGGCTACCACCGAGGGACGCGAAGGGAAGTTGTTCAGTGACATTCGGATTTTTGTTTGCCGTTGCCAAAATTTCAAAATTCGCATCGGGTTGAATTACCTTGACCCGTGTATCTGCGTTGACCGCCATCACATCCGAAGCTGGCGCCGTATTCACCAGGCCCGTTTGCGTGCCGATGAGTTGGAGCTGCGCCAAGGCCGCAAGCGTATCATCGCTGACCGCCATGCGATAAACGCGCAGACTATCGAGCTCAAGGTTCGCCGCCCCAACGTTGACCCCTTCTTGAATCAATGGCGTCGCCACATTTTGGGCAGTTGCCGTGGTAGTCGTTACCCCCGTGCCGGCACCATCAACGGCATTCACCACCAACGTCATTTTGCCCGCTTGATAGCGCGCCGTCAGCATGTACCACGTATTGGTCGTAATCGTTCCAGCCGTAATGTTTGTGCCACCAATCGTAAATGTCGGCACACCGATATTACTCGAACTACGCTGCACTTTGATTTGGATGCGATTACTGCCACCGGTCGTCCAAATAATGTTATCCACATTTGGCAAACTATTAAACCGCATTTTGAACACAATAGTCACGTCGTGACCATTCAGTAGTCGCGCATAACCGGTGGGAAACGTCGTGGTAGCCGGCACATACATGGTGGTCGCACCATTATTCACACATGACCCACAGTTCAGATTGATCCCTTGATCAAGCGCGGTCTGGGCATAATCCAACGTATTGCCATTGAACGGCACACACGTCAACAAATTCACGTCATCACAACTACCGGCAATCGTTCTGATTTGGGTATTTGTTAAACCACTCGCATAGACCTGAATGTCACGGATATTGCCATTTGCAAAATTACGACTCGCATCCGCCCCAATCACTGTCGCACCAATAGAGCCGGTATAGCTGATCGCTACGCTATCTTTGGCCGCCAATACGCCATTGACGTAGATTGCCCGCAAGCCACCCGTCATACTAAAGGTCACATGGCTCCACTGCCCGAGTGGCAATGGATTGGCAACCATCAAGTCAGCACCAGTACTGAGCTTAAAGCGTGGTTTTTCTGTCGCCAAATCAAGCCGGAACGGCATAGCGTTGCTATTGTTGACCAACAGTGACCGAGTTACCGTCGATTGCCCCAACGGCCGCACCCACATGGCAATCGTAAAGTCACGTTGACTGATGCTATCACCCACCGCTTTATCAACCACCACATTCGGATTCCCGTTTAGATTATCAAACACCCAACTGCCGGCACTATAGCGTGGGCAGGTAGCGGCTGCAATTGCACACGTCACGATGCGGCTGTATTCCGACAAGTCAGCAAAGGATCCACTATCTGCCGGTTCATCGAGTTTGAGACACAATTGATTCGCGGCAAATAGACAGCCTGCTCGGAACGCCGTTGCGCCCGTGGTCGCGAACGTATTCCCCGGCACGGTAAACAACATATTTGTCACCATCGCGCTATTTGGTGTGAGGGCAAGTGGTAAATCAACACTTGCCATTGGTTGATATGTGGCGGACTACGTAGTCAGCGTGGTCAGCCCTTTGACCGTACGGCCCAACAATTTGTTCTGCAAATTAACATTGACCACCACCCGGTCGCTAGGGCGCACAATCAGGTCATTGTTGGCTGTCAAAGTGTTTTGCATCAATGACCGGACTTCATACGCCCGCAACGCTACTTGGTAGACGGCGATATCGTCGATACCACCAACAAACGGTGTACCACTTTCGTATCTACTAAAAAAGAATCCCACTATCGCTTTTGATTTCTGCCAGCCACCAATCCGCAAATCATTGGCACCGGTATCGGTATCAACCACCCGACCACTAATCGCATAGCGGGTCGCTTCATTGCCATTGGTATAAATCACCAATACCGCACCGTCATAGGTCACCGCCACATGCGTCCAGGTTCGGAGGGGGAGCCCAACCCCAGTATCAAATTCATATTTCCCGGACGTCGTGCTCAGACTAATCGCCAATACGCCATTGCTCTTACGCATCAACTGGAATTGGCCGTATTGGCCAATAATCGCATCATATACCACAACCTTTTGCAACAAACCCCGATATTGCTCTATTCGTGACGGATTAACCCAGGCAGACACACTAAATTGTTGCCCAAACTGAAACATATTGCCGGTGCCCGCATTGTAGTGTGATTGACCGTTTAATACAATGCTCTTGCTATTGGGGCGATCACTCACAACCGTAGGACAACCTGCTACACAT
>JBBAWW010000017.1:0-3279 GCA_040397035.1 Roseiflexaceae bacterium
ATTTAAAATTACTTCCGCCGAAACTGCACAACGAATTAAAATCGCAGATTGATCGGATAATTTCCCCATTTGGGCGTATCAATGCACCGACCCACAACCAACGAGCCGCCTAGATTGGCGTAGGTATTGTTTTTGCGGAATAATTGTTATTAATCAAAAAATAGACCTTTAGGTATTTTTTGTGATACGCGTATATTTTTATCGTTTTTCAGCCAAAAATACGACTATTTTCGATATATAATGCCTGCAAAGCACAAGGAAGATCTATGTTACGCATCAATCTATTCCGCCGCCTTATCCGCACCGAATTCCACCAATATTCACTCACCGGTTTACGCCGTGACATCATCGCCGGCCTCACCGTGGCAGCAGTCTGTCTACCGCTGGCACTGGCCTATGGCATTGCCGGCGGTATGACTCCTGCCGCAGGACTGGTGACCGCCATCATGGCGGGACTCATCACCGGCATACTCGGTGGCACCGCCTATCAAATTAGTGGACCGACCGGCGCCATGTCGGCCGTATTGCTGGTGGTATTGCACCGGACTGGCTTGATGGGCATGTGGACCGCCACATTAGTCGGTGGTGCATTGCTTGTCCTGATGGGGATATTGCGCTTCGGGCGCTACGTGGTATTTATCCCTACGCCGGTAATTACGGGATTTACCTGTGGCATCGCAGTGATTATTGGCATCGGTCAAATCGATGCGGCATTGGGTATCAGCACCCCACCGGCAGATACCGGTTTACTCAAACTGCTCGGCTATTTCGATAATCACCCCACCATCAATAGTGCAGCGTTGATTTGTACTGTAGCGACAATGGTGCTGATTTGGGTATTCCATCACTACATCCCCAAAATCCCCGACGCCCTCGGTGCCATGATTCTCATGACGCTGGTGAGTTGGCTGCTCGGCTGGGATGTAGTGCGGATTGGCACCTTGCCAGCGACGATTTTGTTGGCAGACCACCTCAACTGGAGCGCAATCCCGTGGCAAAAACTGAGTGACATCGTCAGCGCTGGTGTGTCAATTGCCGCCCTCGCCGCCATCGAAAGCCTAATGACCGGCACCGCCGGAGCTGCCATGAGTGGCAAATCATTTGACCCCGACCAAGAATTAATTGCCCAAGGGGGCGCCAACATGGTGATGCCGTGGTTTGGCGGAGTGCCGTCGAGTGCGGCGATTTCGCGCACGGCGGTAGCCATCCGCAGTGGCGCCCATACCCGGTTGACTAGTATTTTTCATTCCATCGCATTAATGTTGAGTGTCTTGTTTCTCGGCAATATCATCGCCTATGTGCCGCTCGCTTGCTTGGCCGGTGTGTTGTTGTGGACGGCTTGGCACATGTGCGATTGGCCAACGCTCATGCGTTATGGGCAAGCCCGCCTCAAACACGCCGTCGCCGGCGTGGTGGTGACGATGCTGGCGACGGCGGCCCTCGATTTGACCCAAGCGATTTTGATTGGACTAGCCGTCTCGGCCATCATCCATCTGCGCCTCGAAGCCGATGCCGCCTCGGTGACGGTGGTGCCGGTTGATCCCGCACGCCTGTCCAATGCCCGTTTTACCGTTGCCTGTGCGGGGGTGCGGGTGGCCTATGTCAATGGAGCACTCTTTTTTGGCAATGCCGCAGCCATGCGCAGTGCCCTGCAACAACAACCCGATTGCCATACCCTGATTTTGAGTATGCGGGGCGTACCCATGATCGACGTGATGGGAGCCGAAGTACTCCGTCAGCTGATTGGCGAATTTCAAGGGCGCAATGGCCAAGTGATGCTCGCCGGGGTACAGCCTACAGTGCGGGCGATGCTTGACCGCTTGGGCATAGATGGCTTGATTGGTGAAACGCATTTTTATTGGGATGCAGCCACGGCCATCCATACCGTGCACGACGCTATAGCCCTACACGGCTGTGTCCGGTGTCAAGATGACTGTGCCGCCTTACCGCTCGCGTAAGCGATACAAAAACTCGCCTGCCCGTGGGATGACCAAGCATTCGCTATTGTCACCGGCAGCCAAGCGTTGCGGGTCAATGGTGCGGTAATCGGCGTAATTGAGATTGAGCTGTTGACATTCCTCACGTGATATCCCGGTGGCCAAGGTGACGGTAATCCGCGGACGCTCGATACCGTCGTGCCACGTGCCCACACCGCGCAGATGGGTTGAATGGGCAATTACCCCTTTGGGCACGTGGGCGAATTTGTCCCATTGCCCGAGGAAGTAATCGCGCACATGATAGCCAATCTCGCGAATCGATTTGCCATGCACTACACTCACTTCGTGCAGGTGAGGGGCATAAATCACCACTTCACCACCATCGGCCACCACCGGTTCGCTTTTGTACATGCCCTTGGATCCCACCCACAGCTCGTCATACATGCTGGGCAACACGGCAATCACGCGCTGGACGGGCTTATCGAGCCAGCGCACATGGATTTGGGCCGACAATTCGGCAGCCGCCGCCCAGGCTGCTTCAGGATTATCCACAAAGGTACCGTGCACACCCGCAGGAGTCACCACCGCACAAATCGCCAACCGCGGGGTGGGAATCAAAGCAGCTGCATAATCGATGACGGCACGGACGGCAGTATTGGCTGTCCCAATCATGGCATATGATGTGAGCAGCGCACCCAACCAATGGGTAGCATTGATGACATCGGGACCCGAAATGCCGGGGAAGAGGTATTTGTTGCCACCCGAAAAACCCACCACTTCATGGGGGAAGACCGGTCCACAAATCAAAATATGGTCGTGCGTCAACACGGCCCGATTGACCCGCACCGGCACGGCGTCGCTACTCAAACCGCCACTCAACCGCGCCATCATGTCGCTGTCAATCACCCCTACTTGTACCAAGGTAGCAGGGTCTTGCCAGGCATGATTGACCACCTCGATATCCGATTCGTCGTGGGCTAGTTGCGTCAAATCACAACCCAGCAAGCGATTGAGGGCATCGGTGTCCATGGCAGGGTGGGTGCCGAGTGCCACCATCCAGGTTTGTTGCATGGCGCCAGCTTCACGCAAGGCCTGACGCACAATAGCAAAATAGCGTGGCATGGGCATGGTGCGTGTCGCATCGGGAATCAACACTAGCACCCGTTGGCCACGCAAATTACGGGCGGCCAACCCTTGGGTGATTATTGCGGTCAAGGCACCATCATCGAGAATTGTCTGGGTCATGATTGCCACCTTTTTGATGTGCGCGGCATGCCACGCACCTACTTTGATGTGCGCGGCATGCCACGCACCTACGCAATTTTGTCATACACCGCTATAT
>JBBAWW010000017.1:3379-38937 GCA_040397035.1 Roseiflexaceae bacterium
TTTGATGTGCGCGGCATGCCACGCACCTACGCAATTTTGTCATACACCGCTATATGCCGAAAAACCGCCGTCAACGGCAATCACCTGCCCCGTCACAAATCCGGCCGCCGGCGACAACAACCACATCATCGTCCCCACCAAATCATCGGGGTGCCCGAAGCGTTGCATGGGGGTATGGGCGAGGATTTGTTGACCACGGGTAGTCAATGTCTGGCCGTCGGCTTCCATCAACAAGAACCGGTTTTGTTCAGTCAAAAAAAATCCCGGTGCAATCGCATTGACCCGAATCTGAGGGGAATATTCCAGCGCCACATGGGTGGCTAGCCAACGCGTAAAGGCATCGAGCCCCGCTTTGGCGGCCGAATAGGTCACCACCCGCGTCAGGGGACGGGCCGTGCTAATCGACGAAATATTGAGCACCACCCCGTACTTTTGCGCCACAAAATGGGGCACGACAAGTTGCGACAATTGAATCGCACTAAACAAATTGACGTCGACCACTTCGTGCATGGCCGTCAGTGGCAAATCAAAAAAGCGTTGGTTGCCGGTGGTGGCCTGGGGACGATTGCCCCCTGCCCCATTAATCAATGTGTCAATCGTACCCTGGGCGAGCACCTGTGCCACGGCTGCGCTGAGTTGACTGGCATCGCTCAAATCGGCTGCCACACACTGCAAGCGCCCTTGTGCATCCGCACTGAGGTCAGCAAAATGTGCCAAGGCCGTGGCAGGATCGCGCGACAACAGCACCACGGTGGCGCCGTGCGCCAGCAATGCCCGTACCATACTGCGCCCCAGTACCCCACTCCCGCCACTCATCAGGACCCGCCGTTGCCCAAAGTCAAACGCCTGTTGCATATCAATGTGTGCCATTTTGGTCCTCTTCTCGTGCCGATCGATTACCTATCTGGATAATTGCCCACCAACAACAGAGCATCGCCACACATCCCCACATCAACAGCAATGGACTAGACCACTGCCACACCAATACCCGCCAAAAACGATGCACCATCATACAACCCATAATCAGGCTGAGCCAAATGACATCAGGTGTATACCGTACCTTTGCCCACAACAAGGCCATCGGCCATAGCAGGTACACCATATAACTATCCCAACTCAACGGCATCACTAGCACCATGATTGGCAACAATACTGCCGCCTGCATATCGACATCAGTAATTGTGCACGCGCGCTGATAGGTATACCACCCAATGACGATAATGATACTCACCACCAGCCACTGTGCCAACCATGCCGGCGTAAGCATGGCAGATACGGGGATGTATTGATTGTTGTCTGTCCCCAATACACTCGTTTCGATGACTTGTGGCACAAAAAACCGGGTAATAGTTGCACTCAACGATTGATTAACAGGGAATATCGCACTATAATCTGCTTTTTCTTGGATTGCACTAATCCATAGCCATACGGTAGCCCACCCAAATACCCATGTACTCAGAATAATCCCCATCCCCACCGTCGCAGCGGTAGCCAATGCCCCACGCACATCTTTCCGCCAGAGAAAAAGCAGGGCCAGCAAGAGTACTTGCACTTTAATGATAATCAACACCCCAATAATCACCCCAGCCCAAACACTAGATCCACGCCGCAACAATACCAGCGCTGCCACAATCCCCAACATGATAAGGTGGGTAATTTGGCCCAACAATAGCGTATCAATACTCGCTGGTAATACCAACGCCGTCGCAATCACCGCCAATTGTTGCCAGCGCGTAAGTGGGATGTGGGTACTCAATAACCACACCCAACTCCCCCACACAACCAGATTGATGCCGTACCACAGCCACAGTGCCAGCGGTAATGGGAACCACGCCAATGGGGCAAAAAACAACGCCATAATCGGCATGTACAAAAAAACTGGCTGGTAGTCGAGATGTTTTTCGTAAATAGACAAGTGATGAATCACCGCATATCCCGCCGCATAATAGGCCCGAAAGTCGTACTGTGCGGGTGGGAAGAAGAGCGGGAGATACCGTACCACACTCAGCAATCCCACCAAAATCAGTGCCCCGTACAGCAGATAAACCCAATACGCAATTGGACGCGGCATGGCACTGACTTTCATTTACGGCGGGACGGGCGTACTGGTGGCACTTCGGGGAATTCTTCGGGAATTTGGGCTTCCTCACCCGCATACTGTTGTGGGTCATACTGCGCATCCACTTGTGCAGACGTACCGCGCTGGCGAGCGGCTGCCGGTGCGACGTCAGCGACGGGCGGCGCCGGCTGGACGCTCGCTAACGATTCACGCCACGCCAAGCGCTCCGCAATCGTGGCCTCAAAGCCCCGGTTGCTGGGGCGATAATAGCGCCGCCCACGTAAGTTTTCGGGGAAGTGCACTTGGTCAACCTGGGCGTTGGGGTCGTCGTGGGCGTATTGATAACCCCGCCCATAGCCGATCCCCTTCATCAATGACGTGGGCGCATTACGCAAATGCATCGGCACCGGTTCATTGCGGGTTTCAGCCACATCAACCAACGCTTGTTTGTAGGCTGCATAAGCCGCATTACTTTTGGGGGCTTGGGCCAGATACAGCACTAGGTTGGCGAGTGCCAAATCCCCTTCGGGTTGACCGAGGAAATGGACTGTTTGCTGGATGGCCGTGGCCACCACAATTGCTTGCGGATCGGCGAGGCCGATATCCTCGACAGCCACCCGCATCAAGCGGCGCGCGATATAGAGTGGGTCTTCGCCCCCTTCGAGCATCCGCCCTAGCCAATAGACCGACGCATCGGGGTCACTACTACGAATCGATTTATGCAAGGCCGAAATGGCATCGTAATGCAATTCGCCGTTTTTGTCGTAGCGGGTGGCCCGGCTTTGCAGCGCCTCGCGCATATCATCCACAGTAATCAAGCGTTTGCCACCAAGGGCCGGTGTTTTGGAGGTCACCGCCACTTCGAGGGCATTGAGCGCTACCCTGGCATCACCATTGGCCATGTCAATCAGGTAACCACGGGCATCGCTGGCCAGCAACGGCTGGAATTCGGCTAGCCCATTGACGCTATCGCTCACGGCGCGGTCGATGAGATTGCCCAACTGGGTGTCATCGAGCGATTCGAGCACAAACACCCGCGCCCGCGAACGCAGGGCCGGGTTGACCTCGAATGAGGGGTTTTCGGTGGTAGCGCCAATCAAAATCACCGTGCCATCTTCGACATGGGGCAACACCGCATCTTGTTGGGATTTGTTGAAGCGATGAATCTCGTCGATAAACAACACCGTGCGCTGGCGATACATCCCCAGCCGATCCCGGGCTTCACTCACCACCCGACGCAAATCGGCCACCCCCGCAGTCACTGCCGACAATGGCTCAAAATGCGCTTGGGTATGCTCGGCGATAATCCGGGCCAGGGTGGTTTTGCCACAGCCCGGTGGCCCCCACAATATCATCGAAAAAAGCGTGTCGTGCTCGATGGCACGCCGCAACATCCGCCCGTCACCGATAATCGTCTGTTGACCGACCATGTCGGCCAGCGATTTGGGACGCATGCGGGTAGCGAGCGGTGCTTGGCGTTGCACTGCATCATCATGACTAGGATCAAATAATCCACGTTGGGGAGTAGGCGGCATAAGGCACCTTTTGATGATAGCTACCGTGGGACAGGGAAACATACATTACGTGTATTTTAGCATAAATGTTCGCATATTACGCACGGACGCCGGCCACCACTGCCCGCAAATTAGCCATTAATTGTGCACCACGATCGACGGGCACCAAGGGTCCACCAATCACCACCGACGACGCTCCCATTTTGGCGGCGGTAATGGCATCCTCGATGGACAAGCCACCCACCACCTGCACCGGAATTTTGACTGCTTTGAGGACGTCAGCGAGGCCGTCAATCGCCCGCAAGCCACGGTTTTCGGTACGATGGTCGAGCCCCAAATGCCAGCCAATCATCTGCACCCCCAGTGCTTCCGCCCGCACCGCTGCCGCCACCTGGTCAGCACAAAACATCGTGTCGGCGATGGCGGTCAAGCCGAGCTGCCGCGCCGACTCACCGGCGGCTCGCAAGGTGGCGTCGTGCGCCGCCGCCATTACGTCGAAGTGGGTAGCACCTGCCGTCGCGGCGATTTTTGCAAAATAACTGGCCCCATCACACACCTTGAAATCACAGACAATCGGGTGATTGGGGTATTTGGCACGCAGTGCCGTCACCACATGCAACCCTTGCTCGACCATCAAGCCAGTGCCGGCTTCCAGCCAATCGACGCCACATTGCACGGCAATTTCGGCGACAAGCAACGCGTCTGCGATGGTGTGGAGATCAAGCGAAATCTGGACTTTGCAGCTCATCATTGCACTCTTTTCATTTACAAATCGGGATGAGGCGATTATACCACCGTATTGCCCTAAAACATTCCCGCTTGATTGGGGCTGTCGGCACTGATGGCTTGACCGACATCCCATAACTCGGCAATCAATTCCCCATCAAAACGTAGCATGTGGAACACCGCCATGCCCACAGCGCCCGGCTGATGCGTCACATGCGAATGAATCACCACCATGTCGCCGTCAGTGATGATGCGTTTGGGGGTAAACGTGCTGTCGGGGAATTGTACCGAGGCCGCGGCGATGGCGTCAATCAATACCGTCATTTCGGCGGCAAAATACATGTTGTGATGCAGGGCAGTAGCCGTCACCATCGCCCGGGCTACGGCAATATTGCCCGCCCGGGCTGCTTCCAAAAAATCTCGGGCGCGTTGGGCATTGTCCATCAGGGCTCCTATCAAAATCATCCATCGGTATGCGTCGAAATAGCCCACTTACGTTGTTTGGTGCCGGTATTGGTATACTACCACCATCAACGAACATCCTGATTGCCTATAATTACCTACAAAAGGAGCTAATTGGTATGCAAATCATCACCAGCACCGCACACACCCAGCACATGCCCCCCCACGAGTTTTATGATGGGGCATTGATTCCGCCGTTTGAATCGGCCGAGCGCGCCCATATCATCGATCGGGCCTTGCAGACTGCCGGCTACACCAACACCACCCCCATCACCGCCGTCCCCACCGCCATCCTACACGCCATCCATGACCCGGCCTACCTGCACTACCTCGCCACCATCTACCCGCGCTGGTGCGCCGCCGGTGGCGCCCCCGAAGCGGTGCTACCCAGCACCCTGGCCGTACGCTGGATGCACCGCCATTCGCCCCATCCCCTCGCCGAAGCAGGCTATTATGCCTTTGATTTGAGTGCGCCCATCGTCGCTCATTCGTGGCAGGCCATCATTGATTCGGCCAGTATAGCCTATACCGCCGCCCAACAATTACGCGCCGGCGCCCACCATACCTATGCCCGCTGCCGCCCGCCAGGCCACCACGCCGGCACCGATATGTGCGGGGGGTATTGTTATGTCAACAATGCCGCAGTAGCCGCCCAAACCCTCAGCCAGCAAGGCAACGTCGCCATTCTCGACATCGACATCCATCACGGCAACGGTACGCAACAGATTTTTTATGGGCGCGGCGATGTGCAATTCATCTCGATTCACGGTCATCCCGACGAATGCTACCCCTACTTCCTCGGCTTTGCCGACGAGCAGGGCGAGGGGGCTGGGTTGGGGAGCAACCACAATTATCCCTTGGCGTTTGGGTGTGACGATACGCAGTACCTCGCAGTGGTCGATGCCGCCCTGCAACAGATTCGTGATTTTGGGGCCCAGGCGCTGGTGGTGTCGGCCGGGTTTGATACCTTTGCCGGTGATCCGTTGGGTGGATTCAAATTAAGCCGGGCCTGTTATACGGCGATTGGGCAGCGCATAAAGCAATTGGGGTTGCCCGTGGCCATCATCCAAGAAGGGGGCTATGCGATTGCAGCCCTCGGCGACAATGTGGTGGCGCTACTTGATGGCGTGCAGGGGACGTAATTTTTCAAGCGCGGTGCGATATGCTACCATAAAGCATCCAGCGAATACACGAAGGTACCACGATGACACGTTTACCCAATGGTGGGCGGATCGAGGTTATCTGCGGGTGTATGTTTAGTGGCAAAACCGAAGAACTCATCCGGCGCCTCAACCATGTCCAATTGGCGCGGCAGAGCTTACTTGCCTTTACACCACGCCGCGATACGCGCTACCGCACCGGCAGTTTGGTCAGCCATAATGGCCAAAAAATCGAAGCAATTACCGTTGCGAGCATCGCTGATATTGTCACGGCCGTTCCCGATGGCACCCAAGTGGTCGCCATCGACGAAGTGCAATTCCTCGAAAGCGACCCGCAAGCGATTGCCGCCGGCTGCCAAACCCTAGCCGACCGTGGGGTTCGGGTGGTGGTGGCCGGGCTCGACCAAGACTTCCGGGCCCAACCATTTGCCATCGTGGCAGAGTTGATGGCCGTCGCCGAACAAGTCGACAAATTGTTTGCCATTTGTGTCAAATGTGGCTCGTATGCGACCCGTTCGCAACGCCTCATCAACGGGCAAGCAGCACCCCATACCGCACCCGTCATAGCGGTGGGTGGGTTAGAATTGTATGAGGCACGCTGCCGCATCTGCTATGAAGTCGGAGTTGCGTGATATGTGCCACAACCGCACAAAATATGTGCTATTATCTGTATGTGGTATGGAGTAGCTGTCCACTAGGAGGATCAAATTGTGCCGTATGTGATTACAGAAGCGTGCATTGGCACCAAAGATGCCTCATGCGTTGCGGTCTGCCCAGTTGACTGCATTTATGATGGGCCTGATATGTACTACATCAACCCCGATGAATGTATCGATTGTGGTGCCTGTGAGCCCGAATGCCCAGTCGAAGCAATCTATGCCGATGATGCCGTCCCCGAAGGGATGCGCAAATACATCGAAAAGAACCGCAAACACTTCGGTTAAACCAGATTGATTGCCCGGCAATCACACAGCCGATGGCGGTCTTCCCGCTGTCGGCTGTGTGATTTTATTTATGTCATATGCGCAATGGTGAATCTATGCAGGAACAAAATCCGATTACCCAGCCAACCGATGCGATTGTTCCTCCGACCAAACCTGTCACCGAACCAATCAAACCTGTCACCGGCCCCGTTCAACCAATTACCGGTTCACTGTTTACGAGTAGTGAAATACCGCTATTGACACCAGCGCGGATCTCGCATGGTGTTACGGCATTGGCGATTGTAGTCAGTACAATTATTTCTATCATGGTGTGGTATGGGAGCAATCCCAATGACGATTGGGCGCGACGTTGGGTTTTGGTGGCAATTCCCTTCATAAGTGCGTTTGGATTATTGATTGGTTGGCGCTTGCTGTGGCGTGACACGTTGCTCGGGATGGCGGTTATCTATTTGTTTTCGCCGTTTCTGGCAGCCCGCGTCGAATCATGCTGGTTACCGATTCGCGGCGCAGTGCCTTGTTTTGGCGATAATAAAGTGGTGCTTGAGCTTGCGAGTCAACTGGCGCACCCGATTTATTATCCAGTGTTAATTGGGCTTCATCTGGCCGGAGCGTTATTTATGTGGTCGTTAGTTGCGTCCAAAGGAGGTCATTATGCACCATCTACAGGTACGACAACGGATTGAACAAGGCGAGCATCAGTGGTTGTCACCCTATGCCGCCAAAAGCGATGCCGCCATCCGCGAACACGCAGAAGTCGAATCGCCAGTGCGGACCAGCTTCCAACGTGACCGCGACCGCATATTGCATTCCAAGCCATTCCGACGCCTCAAACACAAAACCCAAGTATTTATTGCCCCCCAAGGTGACCATTACCGCACCCGCTTGACGCACACCCTCGAGGTGACGCAAATCGCGCGCACCATTGCGCGCGGATTGCGCCTCAACGAAGATTTGGTCGAGGCGATTGGGCTCGGTCACGACATTGGTCATGCGCCATTTGGGCATGCCGGCGAGACCGCCTTGGCCCACGCCATCGGCCATTCCTTCCGCCACAACGAACAAAGCCGCCGGATAGTAGAAGTCCTCGAAAAAAACGGCGCCGGCTTGAATTTGACCTATGTGGTGCGTGAAGGCATCTACATGCATTCCAAAGGGCGCCGTGACATCAGTGCCAAAGCCTGGGGTGTGGCCAGCACCCTCGAAGGCCAAATCATCAAAATCGCCGATTCGGTGGCCTATATCAACCACGATATCGATGATGCCCTCCGCGCCGGCATTCTCACCGCAGACGACCTGCCCAGCGATGCAATAGCTGTACTCGGTGAGAGTCATGCCGACCGGATCAATACAATGGTTTGTGATTTAATTGATCAAAACTGGTGGGCTAGCGGTGAAGGAGCAGCACCTGCGGTGCGGGAATTGCACATGAGCCCCGATGTCCTCGAAGCCACCAATACCCTACGTGAATTCATGTACCAACATGTCTATTTGGGCTCTGCCGCCAAAACCGAAGATCCCAAAGTAGAGCTCATCATCGATCTGCTCTACAAGCATTTCATTGCCCATCCCGAACAAATCCCCACCGACCTAATGGCCGTCAATCGCTTACGCGCTGAACCACTTAGTAGCGCCGTAGTCGATTATGTGGCGGGGATGACTGACCGCTTTGCCACCCAAATTTTCCAAGATATCTATGTGCCACGCACATGGGGTGGATAAATATCTATTGAACAATACACAACGATTATCGTCTCCAGATGGTGTGGTTTTTTATGACTAATAATCGGGTAATTGAGCAAATCAAAGAACGTATTGATATTGTCGAGCTGATTGGTGCCAAAGTCCAATTACGCAAGGCGGGGCGCTCGTTGGTGGGGTTTTGTCCGTTTCACCCCAATACGCGCACCCCGGCCTTTACGGTCTACCCCGATTCGCAGAGCTATCACTGTTTCGGCTGCAAAGCCTCGGGGACAGTGTTTGATTTTGTGATGAAAAGCGAAGGCCTCGAATTCCGTGAGGCGCTCGAGCAACTGGCCCACCGCGCCGGCATCGAATTAGCTCCCCGCACAAACCAAGACGAAGAGCGCGATCATTTACGCGAGCGCCTCGTCGAAATCAACAACGCCGCGGCACGTTTTTTTCATCATATGCTGTTGCGTTCGCCACGAGGTGAAGATGCCCGCGCCTATGTGGCCAAACGCCAAATCAACGAATGGGCTCAAGAAAGCTTCCAGCTGGGCTATAGCCCCGAAGAACGCATGTTGTTGTTCAATTACCTGACCACCAAACAAGAATACCAACCCGACGAAATCGTGGCGGCGGGGCTGGTCATCCAGCGCGATGACGGCAGCTATTATGACCGCTTCCGGGGTCGCGTCATCTTCCCCATCCGCAACGTCAAAGGGCAGATCATCGCCTTTGGTGGGCGGGCCATGGGTGACGTGCAACCCAAATATTTGAATTCGCCCCAGACCTTGTTGTTTGACAAAAGCAGCGTGCTCTACGGGCTCGACATGGCTCGTGAGGCCATCAGACAACACGACGCCGTCGTGATTGTCGAAGGCTACGTCGATGTGATTGCCTTGCATCAACACGACTTCCGCAATGTGGTGGCCCCACTCGGGACGGCGCTAACCGCCGAACATGTCCAAGCCATCAAAAAACTCACCAAAAACATCTACCTAGCCCTCGATGCCGATAGCGCCGGCATCCGGGCGACACTCAAGGGCTTACAAACCCTCAGCGACAACCTCGATGCGCAGTTGGTACCGGTACCTACGGCCCAAGGGGTATTGACGTGGAGTCGCAGTATCGATGCCCAGATTCGCATCATCGAGCTGCCCGAAGGCCAAGACCCCGACGAATTGTTGGCGGCAGATCCCACCCAATGGCCCACGTTAGTGGCCAATGCGCTCCCCGCCATGGATTTTTATATGCAGATGCTGACCCGTGATTTGGACATGCAAATCCTCAGCGACAAACGCACAGCCCTCGATCGATTGGCACCATTGGTACTGCAAATATCCAATCAGATTGAACAAACGCACTATATCCAACGTCTTGCCACTATGCTCAGTATCGACGAGACGATGTTGCGTCGTGAGCTCCGTCGCCTGTCGCCCAGCACCAACGACCGCCGCACCACGCGCAATCCCAGCCCACAACCATCAGCCAAAGCAACGCCTGATGCCCAAGCGGCGGCACCCAAGGCGACGAGTCTGAGTGGGCGGTCACGCCAAGCAGCCGAGTTTTTGGTGATGTCGTTACTGCAATATGCCGAAGTGCGCGAACATGTCCAAGCCAAAATCGACGAGGATTTAGCCGCCCACCCCACCGTGGGGGAGTTTATCCGTAATGATATTGAGGGGCTGTTTGGTGAGGACGATGAACTGCGTGCCATTTGGCGGGCGCGAGTTGAATTTGGGCATGATGGTGATTTGTTGGCGTGGTTTACGACGTTGCCCGAGGTGTTGCGCCAACGCGCCGAGTTGATGGGGAGTGTTATTCAGTTACCCAAAGAATACCTCGTTACCAGTGAAGCCCGAGAATGTGCTACAATTTTACAACGAGATGTCGCCAAACAATGGAATCAACGCCTGACACGTCAGCTTAGTGACAATGACAGTGCCGAAATCGTCGACCTGTTGCTCCAACGCATCGCAGACGTCCAACAATATCTCAACCGATTGATGACCCCGCGACGCAGCTCAACCTACGAAGACCTTCACGCCCGCCATGTGAACTAAAGGGGATTGGTATGGACGTCAAGCAATCGCAGTCGACACTTCCCACCACAATCACACCCGACGTCGATGACGACGTGCCAGTCTTTGGCGAACAAATTGATGATACCCCACCCGAAAAAGCCGCCCAACGCATGGCCCAAATCATGCGCTGGGTGTTGCCAAATCCGGTGTGGGGGTGGTTTCTGCAGCACACAATAGACGTACCAGCCATCCACACACTCCTCACAACCGCCAATCAACTCACCCTCGACCCGCAACTGATTCACACCCCCGAATATGTCGATGGTGGCGAAGCGCCGTTTGTACTGCTCGACAAAGATAACGAAAACGACGATGACCTGCATACACCGTTGTCTGATGAAGCAGACAACGAAGAGGCAACTATCGCCCCCACTGAATTCCAAAACGCCACCTTTAACGATACGGTACGCCTTTATCTGCGCGAAATCGGCAATATCAAGCTGCTCAATTGGGGACTCGAACAAGAATACGCCCGCGCCATCGAAGTAGGTGCATACCTCGAATTACTCATAGGGCGAGCCGACACCATCACCATCCCGCTCCAAAGTGATGCCCGTACCATCGTCAAAACGGCCAAAACCGACCCTGAGACTGGCGAACAACTCGTGATGGCCATGGTGCAATTGATGTGCGACGACTTTACGAGAGCGCTCCAACAAATCACCAGCGAGTCAGTGCCGGTATTCAAATTCACCACTGATATCCTACCAATTCAACATGATGGACAACCGCAAACGGAGCGGGTACCGACTACCCCATTAATCCAGCATGATGGGCAACGCAAACCCGCGCCAGTAGCGACTGCTGAAGGGGACGAAACAACTATCGCGATCACCCTGCGTGCCGACTACCGTGCGCTCCTCACCACGTGGTGGAATCGCATGGAATCTGGCCGGCAAGCACGAGAATATTTGACCTCAGCCAATTTACGGTTGGTGGTATCTGTCGCCAAAAAGTATATCGGGCGCGGATTGCAATTGCTCGACCTCATCCAAGAGGGCAATGTGGGACTGATTCGTGCTGTGGAGAAATTCGACCACCGGCGCGGCTTTAAGTTTTCGACCTATGCCACCTGGTGGATTCGCCAAGCCATTACTCGTGCCATCGCCGACCAAGCCCGCACCATCCGCATCCCCGTGCACATGGTCGAAACCATCAACAAACTGATGCGCGAGACCCGTCGTTTGGTGCAAGAACTAGGTCGTGACCCCAACGACGAAGAGCTAGCCACGGTGTTGGGATTGACCGTAGATCGCATCCGTGTCATCCGCAAAACCTCACTCGAGCCGATTTCGCTCGAAACCCCCGTCGGCATCGAAGAAGATAGCCTACTGGGTGACTTCATCGAAGATGTCAAAGCCCAAGCCCCCGCCGATGTGGCAACCAATCATTTGTTGCGTGAGCAAATCCAAGAAATTTTGGCCAAACTCAACGAACGGGAGCGGCGCGTGCTACAATTACGCTTCGGACTCGAAGACGGCCATTGCTGGACGCTCGAAGAAGTCGGTCGCGAATTCAACGTCACCCGCGAACGCATCCGCCAAATCGAAGTCAAGGCGTTGCGCAAATTGCGTAACCCGCGCAATATTCGTTCATTACTTGATTACATGGAGTAGGAAAACAACTCGTGGCAGGACATGATTTTGAACAACTCGATCACTACCAGCTACTAAATGTAGCCCGCAGTGCCTCTCTCAACGAAATAAAAAAAGCCTTCCGGCGCGAAATCACTAGCTATCACCCCGACCGCTACGTACGCGCAAGTAGTCCAGATAAGCTCTATGCTCGGCAACGTAGCCAACGCATCAACGAAGCCTTTCGGATTTTGCGTGACCCCAAATTACGCGAACACTACGACATGAATATGACTGGTGGCGCCGCCATCAGACCATCTCAGCCAGTACCCACCGGGCCGCTGGCACCACGCGACCATCAGGCCGAACTCTACGATACCGCCAAATCATATATTGATTCGGGACGACTCATCCAAGCGGTGGGGGTATTACGTCGACTACAGCAACTCAATCCGTTTTATCGTGATGTCGCCACATTGCTTGCCACTACAGAGCAAACAATTAATGCGCGGCAACTTACCATGCCTTATGAGAGTTTACGGCGTACAAGTTGGATTACCATTAGCATTGTGGCGATTGTATTGGTGCTCGTGGTGATAATGTGGCTCTTGAGTGATCGCCAACAAATCAGCGGAGCCTATACTGATGCCACCCGTACTGCCGTAGCCAAAAGCACCCCTGCAACGATAACACCGATTATCACCCGTACGCCACGGCGCACATCAACTCCCCAAATCACAAATACACCGGCACCGGTCGATACATCGCTATTGCTTGATGATGGCTTTATCACCAATGAATGGGCTGAAGCCACGGGACCAACCTGGCGCACTAGCTACGACGGCAAACGCTACCACATCGAAGCCCAAGCCAATGGCGATGCCGCCTGGGCCTATCGCCCCTTTGATGCGCCTGATGTCCACATGACCGCCGATATACAAATCAATAGTGGCCAAGGCGGTCTCGTGATACGTTACCGTGCCGAAAACAATTTCGTGGCGGTGGTACTGGTACCAGCGAGCCAAGAATACCGCATCCTACAGCGTCAAGACGCACTACTTACCGAGCTCGCACGTGGCAGTAGCCCGAGTATCCAACGCGATAATTTGCTCGAAGTAACCGTGGTTGGCAAAGAAGTCACGCTTACCATTAACGGCAACCTCGTTACCAGCATGACCCTCGAATCCCTCACTGATAGTGCCCGCTTTGGCATGATTGCAATCCCTGATACCAGCAACGCCGATGTATTGTTTAGCCACCTCACCGTACGCACGACGACACCCTGATTATTTAGCAATATCCGTGCCAACGACAATCACAATATCGGCACTGCTGATGATATTTGCCGGCAACTTGTCGGTGACCACCTTGCCTAGAATAATTTGGGCAATGCTTGCCGCTTGTTTGGGGTGATTATTGACATCATAAATAATCGTGGTCGTTGCAATATCACCAAGCACATCGCCAGGCACCTCTGTCACCAAGCCAAGCGAACGCAGTTGATCACTGATGCGGCGAGCGACCCCTGATACCCGTGACGCATTAAATACTTGAACACTCGCAGCCCCTTCGCTCGTCGTCAAGCCCATCAACGTACGCACATAGTTTGTGCCATTGCGCCAACTATCATCAACTGCTTGGCGGAATTGGGTCACCATATCGGTACTAATTGGTGCGGTCGCAGGGTCAATACTTGCACCTGCATCTTGCAACCACGCAGTGGTAACACGCCGAACATCGCCTGCATCCCACAACAAATCAGTACCATCAACAGTGTAACGAGGCATTGTTTGTGGACTGATTTGCTGTGAGGCAATACGCTGTGGATCAATTTGTGCAAATGTCCAGAGCCAGGCAGCAATCATCACCGGGTTGGTCATCGGCATCGTCGTCCGAATCGACCCACCAACAATCTGCGGGGCATCATTGATAATCCGCCACCACTGGGTAATGTTGGTGTGGCGCACTGCCGCAATCACTGCTTGCGTCACTTGTTGTTGGCGCCGGATACGGCCAAAGTCACTATCCGCATGCCGCGTACGCGCATAGATTAAAGCCTGCTCGCCGTCCAAATGTTGGCCACCAGCCAAAAACTCCACCCGCATAGTTCCATAATCAGCAGTTGGGTAGGCGTCATCGATAATATGTTTGGGGACATCAATCGTAATCCCGCCAAAGGCATCAATTAAACGCGCAAATCCCGCAAAATTCAATTGGATGACATAGTCAACCCGATAATAAAAATCTCGAATCCCTACAAATTCCTCGACCGTTTCGGCAGCCAGTGCCATACCGGCTTCTTGTTGGCTGACGTTGTCGGCATAAAGTTCTTGGGGATGCAAATACCCATAGGCATAGGCCGCGTTGATTTTGCTTTGACCACGCCCGCGCATCATGACCCGTGTATCTCGGGGAATAGACAACAGACTAATTCCTGCGGTACGTGGTTGAACGCGGAGCAACATCAACGTATCACTACGCACTGATGTACCGTTGCCGTCTTTGCGGTCATCAACCCCTATAATTAATGCCGTAAAGCCATTAAATAACACCGGCATAGGTCGGTCAACACGCAAATCCTTGGCGCCAATGGCATCGGCAATTACTCCGATTTGAAAACACAATACCAACACAGGGATGAGGAATAGTATGCCAAGCCAAACCCATCGATAATTACGTGGGCGCGTTCCTTTGGGGAGTTTTAAACGACTACTCCGTGGCAAAATAATCGTCGATCCAGGCGTTACGCCATCACGGAGGCGTCTTTCACGGGGAGTACGTGGTTGCATAACGTTCGTTCTCGCCATTTCACTCTCAAAACGCAATTATTGTACTACGGAGTCGTCTATTATGGTGGATTTTTTACGCAGTGCACTAATCTATAAAATACATCACGAATACAATAGGCATCATAACATACGCTGAAGTCACTGACTGCCACGGCGCTATTTGCATACGCTATACTAGAGCTTGATGCGCAATCAAAGGATATTGGGATTATGCCACAGGGGAAACCAGCAATTCACACACCAGCGCGACCGCCCGCCCCAACACATATCCAGCATCCTGCTGATGTGTACTACAGTCATGCGTGGCGTTGGTTTTTGGGGATTAGTGCGTTACTTGGATTAGGCTTAATTAGGCAACGCCGCTGGGGACTGATTGCGAGTATCGGTGCATTCATTGCCGGAGTGCTCCGCTACGCAGCAAAACACGAACCGGCCCAACCACAACTCCACCATGTACATATTCATGACACACGTATTCCGCTTGGGTTTGATGGATTTACCATCGGGCAGATTAGCGACATTCATCTCGGGCAACCACATAGTGATGCCAATTTGCGTTGGGCCATTACCATGCTCAACACGTTGTCACCAGACTTGATTGTATTGACCGGCGACTTAGTCAACGACCGCCCCGCCATCGAACGATTACCGTACTATCTACGGCAACTGCATGCCCCGTATGGCGTCTATGCGATTACGGGCAACCACGACTATGTCGAAGGCATAGCCGATGTCATCCAGGCACTACATTTTGCGGGGGTACCGTTGTTGCGCAATCAAGGCTTTGTCCTCAATCATCATGGCGACAATATCTGGATTGCCGGTAGCGATGATATTTGGCATGGGCAGATGCGCATCGACCGCGCCGTAGCAGATGCCCCCTGCAATATGCCGGTGTTGTTGCTGGCGCATGCCCCTGATGCCATCTATGAAGCCAACGCGTATCCCAATATTTTTTTGCAGTTGGCGGGGCATGTCCATGGCGGGCATATCCGCCTGCCTGGATTAGGGCCACTGGCCCGCCCACGCTATGGGCGCTGGTTTACCCATGGCACCCAACGCGTCCAAAACACCTGGCTCCATATTTCACTCGGGTTAAGTGGCCGGGCACTCCGACTTGGCAACCCACCCGAAGTAGGGGTGATTCATCTACATGCGATTACCACAAAGGACGATGATGCAACGCACAATTAATGGCTGGATTTGGCTGACTGATGTCGCCGTATTGTTATTATTTGCGGCTATTGGTCGCCAAAATCATGGTGAGAGTAATCCCATCAGTGCGATTATCATCACCGCATTACCATTCATCATTGCCTGGTCGCTAGTGGGGTGGGTGGCTGGGCAACTGCACCAGCGCCCGCGCTGGCAATGGATCTGGCAAAGTGCCGTCGCCAACATCGTTGCCAGTGTTATTGGCTTGGGTATCCGGGCACTATGGCTCCAACGTGGTATTCCACTCAGTTTTGCGCTAGTCGCACTCGGGGTTACTACACTTTTTTTGCTGCTTGTCCGAATCGTTTATAGCCTACGGCCGCTCCCTATCGCGTAATTATCCACCACCTGCTCCATTCATCGCAGGTGGTGGATGGGTGTGCAAGAGAGGTACCACGATGAGCAATACCCTCCTCACATTGATTCGCCACGGTGAATCGTTTGCCAATGTCGAGCCCATCGTAGAGTTGTATACCTGCCGTGGGTTGACGCCCAAAGGCATAACGCAGGCTCACGCATTGGCACAGCGTATCACCACCGAACAATGGCAATACGACGTGCTCTATACCAGCACCCTCAAACGAGCTCAGATGACAGCGCAAATCATTGCCCCCGCCCTCAATCTACCAATTACCGGGGAAGATGGTCTGCACGAACTACGCGTAGGCGAAATCGATGGGATGAATTACCGCGATGTCTCACAACAATACCCTGCGTTTGATAATGCCATTAATGATGTCCACACCAAAGTTGCACCTGCTGGTGAGAGCTGGAATGAATTTGCCTTGCGCTGTGCGACAACGCTTCATGCCATTGCCACCCGTCATGCCGGCCAACGCATCGCAGTGGTTTGTCATGGTGGGGTGATTGAATGTGCGTTTTTGTGGGCCTGTGACCTCAATGCCGGCGTGCGCCGGCGAGTGGCATTCCCTGCCCGCAATACTGGATTGACCACTTGGCATCACCGGGTTAGTCCATTTGATCAACGGCTCGAATGGCAGTTGCTCTGCCATAACGACCATGCGCATCTTCTCTCAATGTAATATTGCATGAACTGATGCTATTTATATACGCAGTGCAAAAATTAGCACTGCTATTTGGGAAATTAATTTCCCTCTCTTTGTGGCGTATCACACGGGATAACTATGCTATTTTTGCCTTATATAACCGAGATGACATATCTTATCTCGTGATTCAATTGCGAAAGAGTATTTCTTTTGTATGTGCTACTATCCAAAAATTCATCATTCTCATGTCAGCTATATACACAATCACTTCATCATTCATACAATACTTTCATGGTATAATTCAAACAGATTGTGTTTTTATGAAATATCTGTATGACAGCAAAAACCACCGTTGTGCCAACACCAAAGTCGTTCGTGCTCACATGGGATCATGTGGTATTTTTGGTCATTTTGGGGTTAAGTATTATCACACGGCTCTGGGGGCTTGGTGACCGTGCCTTACACCACGATGAAACCTTACACGCCGACTACTCCTACTCATTGTTCGCTGGACTTGGATTTGTGCATGACCCATTACTCCACGGACCATTTCTATATGTAATGGGGGCTGTGGGGTATTTTTTCTTTGGTGACAACGATGCTACCGCCCGGATTTCTCCAGCGCTATTCAGTATTGCATTGGGATTAACGCCGTATTTATTACGTCGTGAAATCGGTCGTACTGGAGCGATTATCGCCAGTATCGTGATGCTTGCGTCCCCAGTGTTTTTGTATATCGGGCGCTTTTTCCGTCATGACATTTACGCCGTGTTGTTTGAGGTGTTGGTAGTTATTGCCATCCTACGCTATGCCCGTAGCCGCGAACCACAATGGTTAATTGTGGGAGCGGTGGCATTGAGTTTGATGTTGACCACCCTCGAAACCACCTATCTCTTCATTGCAATTTTCTTACCAGTGATTGTGGCGGTCTTTTTTTGGCAGGTATGGCGGCCAGGGTTAATCGCCGTTGTAGCCATCGGCGTGGTGTTGGTGGGATGTGTATTTATATTGCCCGGCAAAGCACAGCCGGCGATTAATCCCACCGAAGACATTACTATTTCGCGTGCGAACGGGACGTATGTCTGCCCTAGTAGTCCATTAACAGACTACGTTGATAATCCAATCCAAGCCAAACAACCTGGCCCGTTATTTGGCTTGGGGCCACTCGAAACTGTCGACAACATGTATGCCCTGTGTGTACGCAATCAATCGGACAACGATTGGAGTGCCTACTTCTACAAGTTGTGGCAATTCTTCCGCCATCCAGCGATTTTGGCGGCGCTATTACTCACCATCAGTGGGGGCGTCACATTGTGGTATGTGGTTTGGAAGCGCGTCCGTGACGGTATGACGTTGTGGCAACGCGCCTTGAAAAACCCCAACCCGCTCATTACCGCCTTTGCGAGTTTGGCCGCATCAGACAATCGCGTGCTCAAAGCCTTGGGCTTGGCAGTAGTTCCCTACGTGCTCTTTTTTAGTGCGTTCTTTTATAATCCGGTAGGGATTGTTAGTGGCGTTTCTGGTTCGTTACTCTATTGGCTCGCCCAACACAACGTCAAACGTGGTGGTCAACCAAATCACTATTATGGGGTGATGTTGGCGGTATATGAACCATTAGTTGTCATTGCCGGTTTGGCAAGTGCGGTACTCATGATTATCCAAGTGATACGCGTGATCCGGGCAGGACGTATGCCGAGTGCCGTGTTGGCCACCGGGATGCTTTTTGCGTGGTGGTCACTCGGATCATTTGCGATTTTTTCGTGGGCCGGCGAAAAAATGCCATGGCTGACGATTCACCCCTTGACCCCTTTGACGTTTTTGGCGGCGTGGGGTGTAGGGCAATTAATCGATATGTGGATTAATAATCATCGTCAACAACCACAAGGCAAAATCGGGTTGGTTACGGTGATTGGCATGAGCGGGGTATTGGGCTTTGTGGCAACTATATTGATGCTGAATGCCATTCGGCCCGATAGCACCTATGCGTGGCTCACCCCGTGGATTCCGGTAGGGTACATCGTGCTCGTGGCAGTAATTGCCTTGGCGCATATACCAAGCCATGGCAAACTGTGGAGCATCGGGATGTTGGTGTTTGCCTTGTGTGGTACACTCGCCCTCTACGAAATCCGCAGTGCCTGGCGCTTGAGTTATACCAATGGTGATACTCCCAAAGAAATGATGATTTACACCCAGACCACCCCTGATGCCTTGCGGGTAATCCGTGATTTGACGAATGCGTCGCTGAGTCGCTTGGGCAATATGAGTATGCCCATCTGGCACGACAACGAGACGATTTGGGATTGGTACATGCGCCACTTCAGCAACGGCATCGAACAACCACCCGGAGCGCCGGCGGTCCCCGGTGATGACATCATGGCCATCGTTGTGCTTGATGAAAATCTCAAGGGCATCGACGACAACACGTTGCCTGGCTTCCTCATCCAAAAATACCCCTTACGCTGGTGGTTCCCCGAAGACCAGATGTACCGGTTGCCGGCGCAGTGGTACAGCGATCCCGTAGAAGGAAACTCCTCGCTGTTGGTACGCGCGTTGCGGCAACCATTCGATAGCGACACCGCAGTCGCCACTTGGCGTTATTATCTGTACCGCGATACCGGATTCCCGTTAGGGTCATCGGATTTTTATGTGGCTATTCGTCCAGAGATTGCACCGTATATGAGCCTCGGCCTCGGCGCTCGCTAACAACACGTGACTGTGGGAGATGTTATGTCTGATCATGAAACAACGCTCAATCAATCAACTGCTGTTGATCAGCCACGTATTTCGTACGAAGCCGTGGCGCTGGTACTCATTTTTATTGCGAGTATTTTGCTCCACTTAACCCGTCTGGGCGACATGGCTATGCACCATGACGAATCAATTCATGCCTGGATAACGTGGCGGTTTTTCACGGGGGCAGGTCCATTCACCTGTGCCGGCGGTCGTTCGTCAGATTTGTATTGTTATGATCCGGTCTATCACGGGCCTTCGCTCTACGTTTTCACCTTCATTACGTATTTCTTGTTTGGCGATGGCGAATGGCAAGCACGCTTGCCCCAAGCCCTTGCCGGCATTGGCTTGACCGCTTCGGTATTGTGGTTGCGCCCATATCTCGGTCGCAACGGCACATTGGTCGTCGCCGCTGCCGTGGCATTGAGCCCAGTGATTTTGTACTTCACGCGCTTTGCCCGTCACGACGGACTAATGATTTTGTGGGAATTCTGGATTGTCGTCGGCTTGTTCCGCTACATCGATAGTCGCAACCGCGCCTGGCTGTGGCTGATGGCAGCCGGCATCGGACTCGCCACGACCACCCACGAGCTCTACTACATCATCGCCTTTTTGTTTGTGTGGTTTATTGGGGTCCGCGTCGCCAGCGAAAATCTGCCCCAACGGATCCTCAATATCGCCTTACTCTCAATCGTTGGCGTGTCATTGCTGATTGAAGCATTGATTCTCAGTGGCGCATGGGGCGGACAAATCACCGACTCGCTCAATGCTGGTGGGATTGCCGTTGTCATGTTTTTCATTGCGGGTATTAGTTTGGCACTCATCCAACTATGGCCAAGCACACCAATTATCACGCCCCTTGCCAAGCATCTGTGGTCAGAAGCCCGTAACGATTTGTATATCGCACTCGGGATTGGACTTGGGATCTTCGTCCTCTTCTATAGCGTATTTTTCACCGACCCCCGTGGTATTTTGGATGGGCTCTACCAAGGGCTCGCCTATTGGTTAGGCTCACAACAAAGCGTCGCCCGTGGCGATCAACCATGGTACTACTATCTAATGCTCATGGGACTCAATGAACCATTAGCGTTGTTTGGCGCTATTAGCATTGTGATTGCGGCCATCGTCACTGCCGTCAAACGCTTCCAAGCCAGCCGTAAGGGCGAAACCACGCTCCCCGAATTATCCTTATTCTTGACCTTTGTCATCTATTGGTTCATCGGTGTGTTGGTGTTCTTTTCGTGGGCCGGCGAAAAAATGCCGTGGCTGACGATTCACATCGTCGTGCCAGCGTTTTTGTTGGTCGTGATTGGTGTCATGCAAATCATTGCCGGCTTAAAATCCCCGATTGGCCGCAATTTGTGGTTGGTACCTGGCGCCACGATTTTGGCATTGGCAGCCCTAGCCGTCGGGATGGCCCAACTCAGCGGTGGCACCAATAGCATCCAAGGCATCTTCCCGTTACTCGTGACTGCCGGCTTGTTGTACGGGCTGTTTTATTTGGCAAGCAAAAGCAGCTATGTCGATATCGGGCGCTTGGTGCTGTTGACCGTGGTCGTCTTGCTTGGTGCCTACACCGTGCGCGCAAGTTGGCTCATCAACTTCGAAGCACCAGACACTGCCCGTGACCCGATGGTCTATACCCAGACATCACCCGATGTGCCTCGCATCGTCAACATGGTGCGCGATTTGGCCATCAATCAGACCCGCAATCAACGCACCAATGGCGATATCGCCGGTGGCTTGTCAATGCCGATCATCATGGATGTCGGTGGTGCCGACGGGGCGAGTTTGGCATGGCCGTTGCAATGGTACTTCCGTGACATGAAACGCCTCGAAAGCCGCGACGACACGTTCTTTACATCGGCTACTGTAGATTCGTTCAATGTGCAAAACGCTGACAATAGTGCACAAGAACTTGCTCCGGTAGTATTGGTATCGAAAGACCATGTCAACGATGCCGCACTCACAGCCCTCGAAGCCAATTACGTCAAATTAATGGATGGTCAACTCAATTGGTGGTTCCCTGAAGGAGACAAGTGTAACCCCACCGGTGGTGGCTACAAAGCGTTTTATTACAGCTCATTGAGCACTCGTAAAGCGGTCGAAGCCTGTACCACCCTCGATACCACCCAGTTACCCTCGTTGTTGGCCCCCATCCTGTGGCCCCTCGACCGCAGTCACTGGGAGACCACGTGGCGGTACTTGATGTATCGCCAGCTCCCCGACGACCTAACCATCGGTGGGCGTGCCATGCAAACTTGGGTGCGCAAAGATTTAGCTGGTGGGAGCGCCAATAGTACCACGAGCTCAACGGCAATTGCCACCTACAAAATCGTCGCCGAACAGACTATTTCTCTCGCCAATGTCAGCAATGTCCGGGGCATCGCCATTGGCAAAGACGGTACCATCGTGATTGCCGACACCGAAAATCATCAGATTGTGATCTATGCTGCTGATGGTAGCGAGCGCAACCGCGTCGGCAGCAAAGGCAACGGACCCAATCAATTCAACGAACCACGTGGCGTCGCGATTGGTCCCGATGGCAGCCTTTATGTCGCAGACACCTGGAATGCCCGTGTCGTCAAACTTTCACCCACGGGTGATTGGGTAACCACCTGGGGCGCAGGCGACCAAGACTTCGGTGAAGGGCGCACTGCCGCCATGACCGATGGCACTGTAGACGGTAACGCCGCCAAACCCTTGGGCTTCTTTGGTCCCCGTGGGATTGCCGCTGGCGCCGATGGCCACATCTATCTCGCCGATACGGGCAACAAACGTATCGTCGTTACCGACGATAAAGGGACGTTCTTGTATCAATGGGGCTCATTTGGGGCCGGTGAAGGTCAATTCAATGAGCCAATTGGTGTGGCTGTTGATGCTGACGGCACGGTGGCGGTGGGCGATACCTGGAATGCCCGAATCCAATACTTCGCCACCGACGGCAACGGCCAAACCAATCCAACCCCAATTGCAACCTGGCGGATTAGTGGCTGGCAAGCCCAAACCTACGACGACCCCTATGTCGCCCTCCGTGGGGGCCAAGTTGCAGTAGCCGTTCCCAAAAAGAATGCAATCTCAATCAGTGGCGTCAATGGCATCGAAACATTGCGCTGGGGTGGCAGTGGCAACGACAATGCCTCGTTCACCAATCCGAGTGGCGTTGCCTTTGGTCCAGACGGCAAAGTCTATGTGGTTGACCGCGACAATCGTCGTGTGATGGTATTCAAGTTGCCGTAAGCAACCCAATTAACACCCCTTGTAGTACGGCAACAACCGCGCGACGAGGGGTGTTTTTTTGTCGTTTTTTGTGAAAAAAATATCCCGGCCGGCGGGAATACGTCCCCCAACAATCACTCGGTGGCCAAACGCGTGCTGATGCGGTGTGCCACACCCAGCATCGCCTCGCTCCCCCGCAGATCACGCTGAAGCTCACCCGCGTAGCGCACAAAATCTGCCTGCGTAATCTGTGGCACAATTAATTCCGCCACCCATTCGTAAATATCTTCGAGGTACCGTTTGAGTTGATAAAACAACAGCGCCTGCGCGTCAATCTGATAACCACCCACCACCTGTGCATATGTCGCAAAAATATCCGACCAGCGCGGATCACCGAACCAACAAAACAAATCTTGCTCGGCTGGCGCCAGCACCAACCCTTCGAAGTCAAGTAAATGGGTAGTATCACCCGTCACAATCGTGTTCCAACCATGGATATCGGTATGACACAACACGCGAGCCAAATCACGGCTACGCAATTGGACGCCAAGTTCGCGGAGCTGCCTAAGTAACGTCGCCAACGTCTTGCGGTGCGGTGCCAGCATCGCTCGCACGTCGGGAATCAGTGCATCCCAGCCGTGATGCAGGAGCTGGTCGAAGGCCTGATCCCAGCGCACCGCAAAGGTCTCTTGGCGACAAACAGCAGGCAGTGGTACTTGGGGAGTCATACGATGGATCAAGCCAACTGTGGTGACCAAATGTAATTGTTGTGGCAGGGACAACGGGATTTCGCGGGGAGTAACGCCCGCAATGAAATTAAACACGGCCGACACATATTGACCGTCATCGACTAGATAGCCGCCATGCGGAAGCGCATGTGGATAGGTAATGCGGTTCGCCAGCGCAGGCTGTTGCGCCAGCCATGCGGTGACTGCGAGATAAAAAGGAGCGTATTCGAGCATGCGCGCCGTCACTGCCCGTTGGCGATCATAGGTTTTCACCATTACGGTGTGTACTGCGGTCTCGAGGCGGTGCGCATGCGCCACAAATCCTGGTTGCATCGGGGTAATCGCAGTGGCGTCACCCCAGTCGTACAACGGGGCGAGCCGGTTCAAGTGCGGCATCAATTCGGCCATTACCAATGATTCCTCACATAATCGCTGATTTCTGCCCGATTAGCGCTCGAGTTGCATCAATGGGCCACGGAGCGACCAAGTCAAAACCAACGCCACTACCAGTGCCACACTTGCAGCCCACCACTGCGGACCAACCCAGGTCACCATTGCCCCGGCAACGATAATCCCCAGCGGGGCGGCAGCATTCATCGCGGTCGTCAATACCGCCAGCGCTCGCCCATGCATCGTCGCCGGCACATTGGCTTGGAGCAAACTCAAGAGCGGTCCATGAGCCCACGCCGCAGCCCAGCCAATCACTCCCAAGACTGCCACCAGCAGATATGGCCTATCGGCCGGGGTAAATGCCAGCAACACCATTGCCACAAACAACAACACCACCGCCACGACCAACGTATAGATGGTGCGCCGGAATCCGCCCCATACCGCCAACACCACCGCAGCCAGTATCATCCCAATCCCTCCGGCGAATTCACACCACGCCAATAACCAGGCTTCGGCATGGAAATAAGCAGTCACGAGATAGGGCAATAAACTAAAAACAGGTAACACACACATATTGAGCACGACTGCCGCCCCCACCAGCTGCAACAAACCATGGCGTTGGCGATAGAGTTGTTGGATATCAGCCCAATCTTGTTGCCACGGCATCCGCAAACGGCCTTTGGTTGGTTCAGCAAATTGCGTCAACGCCACAATCACAATACTCACGACCAAAGCGATTCCAGCCGCCATAATTGCACGCGGCAACCAATGCACCATGACAATCATGGCCCCAAGCAGTGGCGCCAACAACGATGCACCACCCGTCACCACTTGTTGGATGCCACTAATGCGCTGGAAATGTTGACTGGGCACGATTTGGGGCAATGCGGCCTGAAACGCCGCCACATACACCGCCGTCATCACGGCCCGCCATACTACCACGATATAAATCAGGCTGGGAGTCAGCGCATCACGCCACTGCCAGAGCACAATCAACGGCAACAATGCCAACACTTCGGCGCCAAGCATCACCCAGCGCCGCGGCATACGATCACTCAACATACCCGCTAGCGGAGTAATAATCACGCTAGGGATGAGCGTCAACGCCGCTAGGATGCTCAACGTTTGTGCGGAATGGGTAATGGTGGTTAATTGCCAAATCAAGGCAAAATTCACCGCATTGCCACTCACCAATACACTGAATTGGGTTACCCACAAAAGGGTTGCGGTAAGCCACCACACAGGCAAAGATCGTGTTTTCATCTGTCTATTATACGGATAATCGCTCCTACGAGTAACAAATTAAAGTTTTGACTAGTTGAAATACAAGAAAATCACTAGAATACCGACATCCCAAGCGCATCATATAGGCGCAGCTATAGCGCATATGGTATAATTTTCGCGAATGTACTGAGCCCAAGGGGTGCAGTCACGTCATCACAAGGAGTGCGTGTGTTTAATTTCTTAAAAAATCTGCTGGGCAATGGCTCCGAAAAAGAGCTCCGCCGCATAGCGCCGCTTGTCAACCAAATCAACGCCCTCGAAGCGACGATGGCGCGTTGTAGTACCGCCGAATTGGCGGCATATACGCCACAATTCAAAGAACGTCTCGCTGACGGCGAAACGCTCGATGATATTTTGCCAGAGGCGTTTGCACTGGTGCGCGAAACGGCCAAACGCTACAACGGCCAACGCCATTACGACGTGCAGCTGATTGGTGGGATCACGTTGCATAGCGGTCGAATTTCCGAAATGAAAACCGGCGAAGGCAAAACCCTCGTCGCCACCCTACCGCTCTACCTCAATGCCCTTAGTGGCAAAGGGGTGCACCTCATCACCGTCAACGATTACCTCGTACGGGTTGGTGCGGGCTGGATGGCGCCTATTTTCCACACGCTTGGGCTCCAAGTAGGCGTTATCGCCCACGATTTTTCAGCTATTTTTGACCCCGATTATATTGACCCAAATGCCACCAGCGACGACCGACGCTTGATTCACTGGCGCCCCGTCACCCGCCGTGCAGCCTACCACGCCGATATCACCTACGGTACCAACAGCGAATTCGGCTTCGACTATCTGCGCGACAACATGGTATTTGAAGAGTACCAGTTGGTGCAACGCCCGCTCAATTTTGCGATTGTCGACGAAATCGACAATATTTTGATTGACGAAGCCCGCACACCGTTGATTATTTCGGGGCCAGCCCAAGAAAGCAGCCAAGAATACAAGCGGTTTGCCCAACTTGTGCGCAATCTAACCCCCAGCAAATTCACCCCGGACCAAGTCAAAAAAGACGAACTCGACCCCGATGGTGACTTCATGATTGACCCACGTAGCAAAAGCATCCAAATGACGATGCAAGGCATCCTCAAAGTGGAACGTTTGTTGCGCATCCCCCAAACCGAAAACCTGTACAATCCCAAATATTACGAACTGACCCATTACCTCGAAAACGCCTTGCGCGCCCAGTTCCTCTACCACCGCGACCACGATTACATCGTCGAAGCCGATGGCGAAGTGGTCATCGTCGATGAATTTACCGGCCGCAAAATGGCTGGTCGGCGCTGGAGTGATGGATTACATCAATCCATCGAAGCCAAAGAAGGGGTACGTACCCGCCAAGAAAACGTCACCTTGGCCACCATTACCTACCAAAACTTCTTCCGCATGTACAAAAAACTCGCCGGCATGACGGGTACTGCCGATACCGAGCGTGAAGAATTTGCCAAAATCTACAACCTCGAAGTCACCGTCATCCCCACCCATCGCCCGATGGTACGCAAAGACACCGACGACCATATTTATCGCACTGAAGCGGCCAAATTCAACGCCGTCATCACCGACATCCAAGAGCAATATGCGATTGGTCGCCCGGTACTCGTAGGTACCACGTCAGTCGAAACATCCGAGCGCCTCAGTGTATTGATGCGGAGCGCCGGCATCGTCCATCAAGTCCTCAACGCCAAACAACACGAACGCGAAGCCACCGTCATCGCCCAAGCCGGGCGACTCGGTAGCGTCACCATTGCCACCAACATGGCCGGTCGTGGTACCGATATTTTGTTGGGTGGTAATCCGGACGGCTTGGTTGATTTGATTTTGGCTGAACAAAACCTCGATACTGACACCGCCACCCCCGAGCAAATCAACACCGCCTTCATCGAAGCCCAGCGCCGCACCGAAATCGAACGTGAACAAGTGGTCACCCTCGGTGGATTACATGTCATCGGTACCGAACGCCACGAAGCCCGCCGCATCGACAATCAGCTCCGTGGTCGGGCTGGCCGCCAAGGCGACCCCGGCTCTTCACGCTTTTATTTGGCACTCGAAGACGACCTGATGAAGCGCTTTGGTCCCATGGAGCGCGTCAAATCACTGATGGAACGCCTCGGCGTCGACGATAACGTCCCCATCGAAGCGGGGTTGATTAATCGTTCGATCGAAAATGCCCAAACCCGCGTCGAAGGCTATAACTTTGACTTACGCAAACACACCGTCGAATTCGACGACGTGATGAACAAACAACGCACCGTCATTTATTCCGATCGCCGTCACATCCTTGATGGCGAAGATGTGCGGAGCCGGATTATCGGGATGCTTACCGCCGAAGTCGAAGCACTCGTGGCGCAACACCTCGGCACCGATCCCGATGAATGGGATTTGGCACCGTTGATGCGCCCATTGCGCACCATTAATCCGCTATTACCCCAAGGCATCGAAGAAGAATTGGTTGATTTGGCACGTGACGAAATCATCGCAGAGCTCATCGCCCAACTCGAATCAGCCTATGAAGTCCGCGAAAAAGCCATCAGCGTCGAAAACATGCGCTATGTCGAACGGCGCATGTTGCTCGGTATCATCGACCGCCATTGGGTAGAATACTTGACCGGCATGGAAGATTTGCGCCAAGAAATTGGCTTGCAAGCGATTGCCCAGCGTGACCCGTTGATTGAATACCAACGCCAAGCCTATACGATGTTTGAAGAGCTCAAAAACAACATCGAGCGCGACGTGGTTTACCAAATCATCCACGTGTCATTCCAATACGAACAAACGCTCCGCCAATTCGAAGCAGAGCAACTCAAACGCCTCGTGGCAGCCCAGCAAGCCCAAGTCAGTTATGACAGCGACGATACTTCAGCCAATCGCACCGTGCGCAACGACCACCGTATGCCTGGGCGCAATGACCCTTGCCCATGTGGGAGTGGTCGCAAATTCAAGGTATGTCACCTCGGGCGTGAACAAGAATTATTGGCCATATTACAAAAACAAGGCGCGACCAAGCCCGCCCAAGCAACATCGAATGCCCCTGTTGCCCGCGGAAAACAACGCCGTTAATCCAATAATATATGCTCTGGAGGGACGCGCTGACTTTCAGCGCGTCTCGTTATTCACACCACCACAACGAGGAGTAGTAAATTCATGTCTGATTCTCGCCCACGTCCTGTATTGTTGGCTATCCTTGATGGACTCGGTGAACGTACTGACATTGTCGGTAATGCAGTCAAACTAGCCAACACGCCCAATCTCGATCATTGGCGTGCCACTTGCCCGAGTACCTTGATTTATGCCGCCGAAAAACATGTCGGCTTGCCAATGGGGCAGATGGGGAATTCCGAAGTCGGGCATCTCAACCTCGGCGCTGGTTTTGTGGTGATGCAAGACATCACCCGTATCGACAGTAGCATCGAAGACGGCAGTTTTTATCATAATGACGCCTTCCTCAATGCCGTCGCTCATACCCGCAAACACAACAGCGATTTGCATATAACCGGATTGCTTGGCGATGGTGGTGTGCATAGCCATATCAATCATCAATTGGCCTTGCTTGATTTTGCCAAACGTGCCGGCGTCAAACAAGTCTATTTACATGTATTTACCGATGGGCGTGACACCTTACCCCGCAGTGGTGCCGGATTTCTGGCAGCCCTCGAGGCCGGCATTGCCCGAATCGGTATCGGCGTCATCGCCACCGTGACCGGGCGTTACTACGCCATGGATCGCGACAAACGCTGGGAACGCACCCGCATCGCCTACGAAGCGATGGTGTTTGGGATTGGCGAACATGTTGCCGATGCCGCTGATGCGATCCAACGCTCATACAACGCCGATATCACCGACGAATTCATCAAGCCCACCGTCATCGTCAATGCCGATGGCCACCCCGTGGCCGTCATCAAGGCCAACGACGCGATTATTTCGTTCAACTTCCGGGCAGACCGCATGCGCCAAATCACCCGCGCCTTTGTGATGCCCGATTTCGATGGCTTTAGTCGCCCCACCTTGAGCAACCTCTATTATGTCGGTATGACCGGATACGAAAAAGGCTTGCCCGTCACCACCGCCTTTGATAATGACGACGTCGCCGTACCCCTCGCCAAAGTAATTGCCGATGCAGGACTGTCGCAACTCCATGCCGCCGAAACCGAAAAATACCCCCACGTCACCTTTTATTTCAATGGGGGCCGTGAAATTCCATTCCCCAACGAAGAACGCTTACTCGTCGCCTCGCCCAAAGTCGCCACCTATGATTTGCAGCCCGAAATGAGCGCTGCCGCGATTCGTGACGGCTTGCTCCAAGCCATCGCCGCAGACAAATACGACGTTATCATCGTCAATTTTGCCAATCCTGACATGGTCGGGCATACCGGTGTGCTCCCCGCAGTCATTACCGCCGTCGAAACCGTCGATCAATGCATCGGAGCCGTCGTGGCCGCCGTCAACGCCAAAGGCGGCGTGGCGCTCGTCACTGCCGACCATGGCAATGCCGAATACATGATTGACCTCGACTCGGGTGGTCCGTTCACCGCCCATACCATCAACCAAGTACCGGTAGTGTTGGTCGCACCAGCCGAATCAGCCTACACCAGCGTGCAGCTGCGTAGCGGCGGCCGCTTGAGTGATATTGCCCCTACCATCCTTGATTTGATTGGGTTACAACCAGCCCCCCAAATGACCGGCAAAAGCTTAATCGTACACTAAGTCGTCTGCACATCATCGTAAGCAAAGGAATATCATCGTTTGTGATGGTATTCCTTTGCCGTATAGAGGGAGTTCAATGATGAATAAGCACCGTTTGTGGTATCGCCAGCCTGCCCAAACTTGGGTAGAAGCCCTCCCCATTGGCAATGGTCGCACCGGCGGTATGGTTTTTGGGCATATTAATGCCGAAAAAATCGCCCTCAATGATGACACCTTTTGGTCGGGAGCCCCGCGCGATGGCACGCACACCGACCATCAAGCCGACCTCGCCCATATCCGCACATTACTCAACAATAGTGAATATCGCGCAGCCGAAGCCTATACCGAAACCCACATGATTGAGTCATGGACACAATCATACCTCCCCCTCGGTGACCTCCTCATCACTCATCACCATGATGACACCGCCGCAGACTACCTGCGTGAACTTGATCTCGCCACGGCGACAAGTACCACCCATTACGTCAACAACGGAGTGCGCTACCAACGCCGCGCCTATGTGTCAGCCCCAGATCACACATTATTTGTCGAACTCAATGCCGATCAATATGGTAAATTGGCGTTTACAGTGGCGTTGCAAAGCCACTACACCACCGCAATCCAAGTCGTCAACGGTCGTTTGTTATTGACCAATGCCGCCCCGCTGCATGTAGAACCCAGCTATGTCAACGATCCCCAACCCGAACGTGGCCTTGGCCAAGGGATGCGTGGGGCTATCCTCGTGGCAATCGCCCAGCACGACGGCGTGGTAAGTAGCGATGGTCACTCACTCACGCTCCGCGATGCCACCCATGCCACGCTCATCGTCACTACCGCCACGAGTTTTGTGCGCTTTGACCAACCAGCGACGGCTGATGCGGTAGCCCGTGTGCAACAGACAATGGATCAGGCATGCACGCAGACACACCCTTGGGAGCGGCATGTGGCAGATCATCAAACGCTGTTTCAACGAATGAGCCTCGACTTGGGCATGAGTCGTGATGATTTAGCCACCGACGTGCGCTTACAGCGCCTGCACAGTCAATCTGACACCCTCGTAGATGAGGCATTGCGCTACCACGCCCATGACGCCCAACTGGCACCAGTAGAAGTTCCCACAGACGACCTCGGATTACTGGCATTACTGCTCCAAATGGGACGCTACCTGATTATCGCCGGCTCGCGCCCAGGCACCCAAGCCACCAACCTGCAAGGCATCTGGAATGACAATCGCCGCCCGGCCTGGAGTAGCAACTACACCATCAACATCAATACCCAGATGAATTACTGGGCAGTACAAACCACCAATTTGGCAGAATGCCAAGCCCCGCTCCACGACCTCGTGGCCAATTTGATGGTCGACGGGCAACGCGTGGCGGCCAGCTATGGCTGTCGTGGCTGGACATCACACCACAACACCGATATCTGGGCGCCGGCCAATCCCGTCAAGGGCAGGGCCGTGTGGTTCATGTGGCCGTTTTCGGCGGCATGGTTATCGACCCACTTGTGGGAACATGTGCAGTTTAGTGGTGACCACGAATTTGCCCGCCAGCAGGCGCTCCCCGCCCTGCGTGGGGCGGCGGAGTTTTGTCTTGATTGGTTGCACCCACAACCTGATGGCACCCTTGGCACAAATCCGTCAACCTCACCCGAAAATGTCTTTATCGTCGCCGAAGATGGTCAGCCGTGTGGATTGAGCATCTCGAGCGAATCCGACCTGGCGATGATCCGGCATCTGTTTGATGCCTGTCTTCGTTTAGCCGACTTCCTCGGCGAACCTGACGCCACCTGGGTGCAAGACATCACCCGCACGCTGCCGTTATTGCCTGTGACCCTCATCGATACCGAGGGACGCATCAAAGAATGGCGCCACGACTTACCCGAAGCCGAACTCGGTCATCGCCATATTTCGCATCTATATGGGATTTATCCTGGTAATCAAATTACTCCCACAGGCACGCCCCAATTCGCCGCGGCCGTACGTGCTAGTCTCGCAACCCGCATGGCGCACGGCGGTGGTCATACGGGCTGGAGCGCTGCGTGGGTGGCCGCTTGTTATGCCCGGCTCCACGATGGCGATACGACATTGGCCGTACTCTACCGGCTCTTGCGCGATTCGACATACCCTAGTATGCTGGGAGCCCATCCGCCATTCCAAATCGATGGCAGCTATGGTGCCCCTGCCGCCATCGCCGAACTCTTGCTCCAAAGCCATGCTGGCGAAATCCACCTGCTGCCGGCATTACCGGCGATGTGGGCCAACGGGAGTGTGCAAGGATTGTGTGCCCGTGGTGGCGTGGTGGTTGGTATGACCTGGCAAGCTAGGGCACTCACCCAAGCGACGATTACCGCAAATCATACGACCACTATCACCATCCGGAGCAATACCCTACTCCGCACCAACAATCAGGACATCCCGTGCCACACCAGTGGCTGGAATATCACACTCAATGCTGGGGAAACGATTCTTTTGCATCAATAATCATTGATTAATGGCAGCGAAGGCATACTGCGTCGAGGAAGCAATCCCACCTTATTTAGGTGGGATTCGCAACCAACAATATGCCCATACCGTCGCTGCATTTACGTTCGCACACGGCAAAACAAGTCATCTACGAAATAGCTTATTTTGCCCCGTTCGTCATGACTACAGAGAGGAACTCTATGACACTTTTTTGGCGTATACTCCGCTTCCCCATCGTCAAACTTATCGCCTTTCTCATCATGCTTGCTATCTTGGCAATAGTCCAAAGTACCATTAGTGATTATCTCAATCTACCGAACACCACATCGTCACTCGGATATTTAGGCGCGACACTTTTTGCCATTATGCCGTTTGTGATTGCCTACGTTGTGTTGGTTAAAGTAATAGAACAACGCCCAATAAGCGAATTTGCCGCGACCACTGCGTGGCGTGGCCTAGCCCAAGGGATGATTTTGGGTGTCGCGATGATGAGTCTCCTCGTCGGCGTAATGGCGCTCAGTGGCGTCTATCACATCCAAGGTTGGCAAGATATCCCGTGGCGCGACATCATCGATGTGGGGATTTGGGCTGGGATTGTCGAAGAAATTTTGCTTCGCGGCGTAGTTTTACGCATGCTTGAAGAGCTCTTTGGGAGCTGGGCGGCGATTCTGCTCTCAGGGTTGATTTTTGGCTTTTTGCATGCCGGCAACCCCAATGCCGATTGGTGGAGTAGCACTGCGATTGCGATTGAAGCAGGGTTGTTATTTGGGGTGCTTTTTTGTTTGACGCGATCGTTATGGGTCGTCATCGGACTACATGCAGCGTGGAATATCGCCCAAGGCCCCATCTATGGCGTCACCGTGTCGGGCATCGCCCAACACGGCATCATCGATGCCCAAATCGATGGCCCGTGGTGGTTAACGGGTGGCGACTTTGGGCTCGAAGCAGCACTTACTAGCGTGGTGCTATCACTGATTATCACCGGTTATTTCAGCTATCGACTCGCACAGAGCAATCAAGTCGTCAGACCATGGTGGCGACGCACAGTCATTACGCGAGATCAACCACCGCAGCCACCCCAGTAGCCACCCGTTGCCATTCATCGATGGTAAGCATTTCGGCACGGCGCATCGGGTCAATCCCGGCAGCAATCAAAATCCGTTGGGCAACATCACGTTCGATGCGGATATTGTGGGCGGCGAGGCCCCCAGACAAGCTATTGCCTAATTGTTTGCGGGCATGTAAAAAGCCTGCTTTGATGACCCGCATGACTTTGCGTTCATCCGCCGGCGGCACGAGTGGTACAGCGCGGTGGCGCAAGCGCAACACCGCCGAGTGCACCGCCGGCGCCGGCATAAAGGCTTCGGGGGGCACAATCGACACTAATTCGGGCACCGCCCGAATTTGCATGGCGTGGGCTAGCACCGACATGTCTCCCGGCGCAGCACAAATCCGTTGGGCAACTTCACGTTGCACCAGCACCACCATCAATTCTGGCGGATGATCGGATTCGAGGAAGTGGCGCAATACCGGTGAGGTAATCGCATACGGCAAATTTGCCACCACCCGGTACGGGCGCCGCGCGGTGATTTGGGCAATATCACTTTTGAGGATGTCGTGATTCACCAATGTCAAATTCGCAAATTGGGCAAATTCATCGTACAAGCGCGCAATCAAGCGTTTGTCTAATTCAATTGAAATCACCTCGCCAGCCCGTTGCACGAGTTCCCACGTCAACACCCCCAAGCCAGGACCGACTTCCACCACTAACGACTGGGGGGTGATTTCGCCCGCATCGACGATGGCGGCGAGGGCATTGGCGTCGACTAGGAAGTTTTGCCCCATGGCCCGTGACGGCTTGACATCGAGTTGCCGCAATGCCATCCGCACTCGTGCCACATCTAACATTGGATTTTTCATGCTACCTAAATTTCTATTACTGATACCAGCGTGTCAACGACACGACCACTAGCAAGACACTCCGATACAGTTATCGATCACCCACTGATATCCACGCCACACCAGATTAATCGCGTCACGCATGCCGCGCACGCCAATTTGGGTCACCGCAGCGCTATTTGTTTCGCTCGTCACAACCAACCAGCCAACCCATGTATGGGGATCACGTTGGGCAGCGGCAAACCATATATCTTGATTGGTAGTAATGCTATACAACGGCGACGCTACCGGATGACAATCACCGGCTTGTAACAAGGGTTGACCACCCACCACTCCTTGTTGTGAATCAATCAATCCCAGCGTACGCGGAATTACTGCAATCATACTTGGGGTAGTGCCACAGACTGGGGTAATCCGCAGTGCTACCGGTACCGCAACTTGTACAATGAATCCCGCTAACCACAGCACAAACAATATCCGAATTATCTGCACAAATCCACGCCAACCATCCAAAAACCAAGACGGTGGCGTACGCTTGCGTAATTGTCCACACGTACTACAATAAATGGCACTCGGCGTAACAGCCGTTCCACATGCGTGACAGCGTAATTCTGCCATAACAGACCAACCTCAACACAACACGGTACATTCAAGGCATTCCCTTACACACCGCTATCGTATTGTACATTGGATAGCATTCGTTGTGGGCTATTCATGATATATCAATGATGGACTGCGCAAGGAATGTTTTTACATCGAAATATAAAATATGTTTAATTACAATACGTATATGAACACTCACGTTCACATATTTAATCATTTACCAAAAACAACCAAAATTTCCCTAAATTATTTGCGCATATATTCATATTTCATGTATGATATACATACTATGTACCCTGATTGCTAGTCTAGCGGTAGTTCGTAAGGCTTAACGCACTGAGTAACGC
>JBBAWW010000018.1:0-38315 GCA_040397035.1 Roseiflexaceae bacterium
TTATCAATGCACCGCCGAACAACCAACGAGCCGCCTAGATTGGCGCAGGTATTGACATATTACACATACGCATTTTCATTTTTCTGCGAAAAATCACGTCAACCACCACAAACGATATGCGCGCACACCACAAATTTGCGAGCTAATACGGGTATGATTATGAATGTAGTATACATGTCATTGCAATCACAAAAATGCAGGAAATTAAATGTACTCATACGGTTATATGATAACGCGTTATTTTTGTGATGGGCAGAAGCACGATAAAAAATCAACATCTGATTTACATTTACGCATTACCGCATTTGTATAACGGATATGCACTGTATACGATACTCGCTATTTGCACGAAAAGCGCATTATCAGATGTGCACCACCCATCGTAATTATGCTATTATATGTGCAAGAATAATTATTCGTTAATGAGGTTTTGCATGGCTGTACGTTTTTGTCGCATCATAATGCTGATTACATTTCTTTCACTCATCACGAGCTGTGGGTTACTCGGCGATAGCACATTGCACATCGCCGATGTTACGGCGGCCTATGACAAGTACGTTGGCCAAGATATCACCGTAGCCGGCGCATATTTGGCCAAACCTGGTGAGAAGCCGTTGTCGATTTTGGCAGCCGGCGTAAGCACGTTGGATAACGGACTCGATGCCCAAGCCTTGGGAGATGCCGTCTGGGTCGACAAAATCCCCGATGATGTCGCCCTCAACTTGCATCGTCCCGGTGATGCCACCTATGGGTTCGTCAAAATCACTGGCAAACTTGAAGCGGGCACTTTTGGTCCCGAAAAGAACTACAAATACCAACTCGTCGTCAGCAAAGCCGAAGTCATTGAGCAAATCAAGCGTAACGAACAACGCATCACCAATGCGGCACTTGGCGACGGCAAAGTTTCGTTGTTTGAATTACTTGACAAATCAGGCGACTACACCGGCAAAAAAATCACCACCCAAGGCTATTACTTCTGGAACTCAGCGATTTATGTGTTGGCAGAGGGGATTTCGACCGAAGAAGATGGATCAAGCCCGCAACCAGTGGGCAAAATCATCTGGATGGAAGGATTCCCACCCGACAAATCAGCTGAATTGAACGTTGGTCCCAACAATAGTTTTGTGTGGGGCAAGGTCGAAGTCACCGGTACATTCCAAAGCGGTGGCAATTTCGGTCGCGACGGTGCCTACAAAGAATTCATCCAAGCCGAATCTGCCACTGTCGTCAAATAACCCTAGTTCTGCGACACACATCAGCACCTGCAGGTGCTGATGTGTGTTTTTTGTGTACGCTTGGTATAATCACAGCAACGTCCCCCACAATGGAGTAGCTACGGTGTATTTTTTTATTGATCATATGCATATCGACGATTTAGCTGAGGTTCATCGCATCGATGCGCAGAGCTTTCCCTATCAATGGTCAACCACCACTTACATGAACGAACTTAGTGCCCCGCACCATAGTCGCTATGTGGTGGTACGCGTGTCACCCCATTTACCAGGTAGCAGTACCACTAACACCCCCCTGTCACCATTCCAACGGCTACTCAAACGTTGGCGGGCACCTATCGCCCCCACACCTACGCCAAGACTGCCGATTGCTGGTCATGCCGGGATTTGGTTGAGTCTCGACGACGGGCATATCACCACCATTGCGGTTCATCCTGAGTATCGTCGCCAAGGGATAGGGGAGTTGTTGATGTTGGGATTAATTGATCAAGCCTATGAACTCAAAGCCCAACAATTGACCCTCGAAGTGCGCGTATCAAATATTGCCGCCCAGAATTTATATGTCAAATTTGGATTTCGCCATCAAGGCGAACGCAAACGCTATTATACCGACAACGGCGAAGACGCCTCGATTATGTGGACCGACGATATTCATTCGGCGGCATTTCATGAGCGCGTACGCGAGCTGCGCCAACAACTCTACCGGCGCCTACAAACGACGCCAGTGGTGCTTACCACAACACCCGCGGCTCCGGTAACGCCACAATAAAAAAACGGAGGTGACACCTATCGGCACCACCTCCGCGCTTTTACAGCCTATACTTCGGTGACAATCGGCAATACCACCGGACGGCGGCGCGTTTGTTCAAACAAATGATCGCCGACTGCGTCTTTGATTTTACGGATGACAAAAACTGCATCGACTTCGGTCTGGTCGTTGGTTTTTTGCAAAATCCGCCGTACCACATTACGGGTCGAATCAATCAAGGTGTCAGCATCGCGTACCTGTACAAACCCACGCGACAACACATCGGGGCCACCGACTAATTCGCCACTATGGCGATTAATCGTAACCCCCACAATCATCACGCCATCGCGTGACAAGAGTTGGCGGTCGCGTACCACGATTTGGCTGACATCACCGACGGTGGTACCATCAACATAAATGTAATTGACTGGTACTTTATTGACCATTTTGGCGAAGTTTTGGCCGAATTCCATCACCGAACCGTTTTCGATTACAAACACGTTATCCATGGTATAACCCATGTTCATGCCTAGCGCGAGCTTGCGGTAGAGCACCATGTGACGATAATCGCCGTGGAAAGGAATGACGTTTTGCGGGCGCAACATGCCAAGTAGCATTTTGAGCTCTTCTTGGGCGGCGTGACCTGACACGTGAACCTTGGCTTCGCTCCCGTAAATCACATCGGCACCAATCCGGAACAGATTGTTGATGACCCGTGATACAGAGACTTCGTTGCCTGGGATCGGCGAGGCAGATACCACCACGGTATCACCTTGTTTGATGCGCAAATGAGGGAAGTCACGATTGGCCATACGCGCAAGCGCGGCCATCGGCTCACCTTGACTGCCGGTACACATCACGGCTACTTGATCGTCAGGCAATGTCGCTGCTTCGCTACCACGCACGAGCGTGGTTGGCTGGATGCGCAAATAGCCGAGTTCCAAGGCAATCCGGAAGTTGTTTTCCATGCTACGACCAGCCAACATCAAACGGCGACCATACGCTTCGGATGAGTCAATTACTTGTTGCACACGTGAGATATTTGAGGCAAAGGTGGCCACAATAATCCGACCAGGTGCCGTCGCAAAAATCGAATCAAGCGAATCACCAACCACCCGTTCACTGGGGGTAAACCCGGATGATTCAACCCGCACACAGTCAGTCATCAATACCAATGGATTACGCTGACCCAATGCGGTAATTGCCGCAATGTCGGTGGGGCGCTTATCAACAGGAGTATGATCAAACTTCCAGTCTGTCAGATAAACGGCGATACCGGCAGGCGTATTGATGGCCAAGCCAACGGTATCGGGGATGGAGTGGGCGACGTGGAAGGTTTCGATTTTGAAAATCCCAACCCGTAATTCATCACCCGCTTCAAAGCGATGGATTTTGGTTTGTTCGAGCAAGCGATGCTCTTTTAATTTGTGACTGACCATCCCAGCCGTCAACGGGGTTGCATAGACGGGCGGGAAGCCCAATTCAGGCAATACATAAGGCAATGAGCCAATGTGGTCTTCGTGACCGTGGGTCAATACAATTGCGCGGATTTTGTGCAAGTTTTCGCGCAAATAGGTGATATCGGGCAACACCAAGTCAACCCCCAGCATTTCGGCTTCGGGGAACATGACACCACAATCCAATACCACAATATCTTCGCCGTATTCTACCACCCACATATTACGGCCAACTTCACCGGCACCACCCAACGGGATTACTCGTAATCGCTGTTTTGTCATTTCACTTGCAATATCAACACATTTATTAGTGCGCTTGCGCCTACCACCCGCGCATCACATGATGCCAAACGGTATGCAACAGAATTTACCAAAAAATCGCTGACGTTGCGTCCTTTCTTATACTGCACGTATTGCTATTCCAAACGGTTTTACCATACCAATCGTGGTCATTCGCACCGTACATTGAATGATCACGTCAACTTGCCATCTATCCCGAATGACGCAAACACCATACTGGCATTTGGTCACACAAAACCATATTGAGACGCAATGATTACGCAGGCAATTTAACTTAAATTTGCCCGGCGGCGGATTTCGTCGATTAGTTCCTCGCGGTGTTCAATCCCTGCATACAACGGTAACACGACGCGTCCATATGCTTGCACATGCAACAACCGCAATACAGGATTGCTGATTTGCGCACTCGGATCCATTTTGAGGCGTAGCTCGTTACTTGGTTCATCGCTATCGGCATCGATGACACGAATATCACTAATGTTGCTCCACGGAATCACCAAACTAATCCCAAACGCGTCATAGCGCAACCCGTCACCCGTCGGGGTATAGCGGGCAACCCATTCCATCGCGATATTCCAGATGGTCAGCGGAGCGGCGACCATCAATACCAACATAAATAACGCCGGTACCGTACGATCAACAGTCAATCCCTGCCCAAGTGAGGCTTGTAACGAATCTAGGATTTTACCGGGGCTATAACTAATTGCTAACGTCGATTGAAATGTCCAAATGGCAAAAATCCAAATTAACCCCGCACCAATCACTAACAACATGACGTTCCGGCGTCCGGTTGCCGATAGTTGGTATGTTTTCATCAAGTAAACTCCTTCGCTATTTGACTGCGTCACGCAAGACTATCCGATACAATTCGCCTAAAGCCTGAAAATCTGCTTCTAGCACTGCCATATTTCGTGGTTGATACAACGCGGCTGCGGGGTGCAACATCGGGACTACAATGTAGTTTGCGATGCGCTGAGGCACGCCATGTGCCGTACTAATCTTGATATCAGGAATCCAACGGGCAGCTGCATAGCGGCCTAATGGAACGATGACCAATGGATCAATAACTGCGATTTGACGTTGTAAAAAATGCGCACATGCCAACACTTCTTCCGGCAAAGGATCACGGTTTTGGGGTGGGCGATGTTTGACAACATTGGCAATAAATAACGTCGATCGGTCCAATCCAGCCATCAGTAATAATTTGTTGAGTAGCTTGCCTGACGCTCCCACAAAGGGCATTCCAGCCTTGTCTTCATGAGACCCTGGCGCTTCACCAATAATCATGAGTCGCGCATCTGCGGCACCACTGCCAGGGACAGCCTGCGTGGCTGATTCACACAACGGACATGCCCGACACACACGGATGTCGTCCGCAATCAACGCCAGTGAATCCGTCCCACCCATCACACTACCTACCACACTTATTCCCAATCGCACTACAGCGATGTTACAACACCATCATCCATACATATATCAGACGCCGCATTTATACCGTTTTTTGTCAATGGAAATTGTCATATACGACATATGCGTACAAGCATAAATTGATTATACCACGGTCGTCTTGGTTGGGTACCACCAAATCACACAATTTGGCGGTGGTAATAGTGGCACAATCACTTCGCCGCTGATACTCATCTGCCACTCACGTGTGATGAGTGTCGCAATCTGTTGCTGATGCGCATCATCATACGGCAATCGCAAGCGAAAGCACATTTCGGCCACGGCTTCGGCTTCATTGGCATAACTGATTGGCGTCATCACCGGTAACACGGTCAGATTCGCCACAATCCCTAGTTGTGCCAATGCCGCCATACATTCATGCGCCGCTGGCAACGGCAAACGCGGTTCACCGTGCCAAGCCTGCCACAGCGGCAATACCGCCGTCGTTGGGTGACGCAACCCCAACACCAGCACACATAATTTATTTGCAGACGCATCCATGGCACGCAGGAACGGGGCGATGTCACGCACTGCATACAATACATGCACGGCAAATGCCACCTCGCACACCAGCGGCTCCACCGTCGGCCAGGTATCGGCGATGGTGGTGACCCGTGGCAGCTGTGCCGTTTGTACCAGCAAATCAATTTGGGCCCGCATTGCCGGTGAATGCTCGAGAGCGATGACGTCACATCCTGCAGCCGTCAATGGGGGCAGATAGCGGCCACTCCCCGCACCAATATCAAGCACCCGATCACCCACCGTAAGCTGTGGCAATAGCCACTGCATCAGCGCATCGGGTTGGGGCACGCGTTTGACGTTACGGGCAAAGCGAGCCGCTGCGGTGGCATATTGGTCAGCACTACGTTCCATATCAGGATGGGTGGCAGCCTCGCCTTGAGCACGCTCACGGTCATACATATCACGCCAGATACTCAGCCAATCCAGCCCTGCTGATTGCCAGCCGGTAGGAATCGTCATCCTTGCACCTCACACCATTGATTAGCATTGGCCGCACTCTGACGCGCCGCCGCAATCACACGATCGACGATTAGCCCCGCCGCGCCATCACACACGTCACGCGCTTCACCAGCTAGTGTAGCCAACATCGATTCCCAAGCTGCCGCATGCCAACCAAGCAGACCGGTAGGGGTTTCGGCGCCGGGCAGGCTGGCATTTGGTTGCTGCAGGTTCCAAATTTGGGTGCGTTGCATGGCGGCAGGCTGGCTGGCATTACCAAGCTGCAACGTATTTACCTCTTGCATATCAAAAACCACACTGCCTGCGCTTCCATATGCTTCGACCCGAATATCGTCTGCTGCGCCGGGCACCATTTTTGAGGCCTCGATCGTGACCCGCATGCCATTGGCTAATTGGGCAGTCAACCAAGCCACATCATCGCTCTCAACCGAGGTCAATACGCCATTCGCATCGGGACGTTCTGCAATCACGGTACGCAATTCAGCCTGGACCCGGACCATCGGACTCTGGAACAAGTAATGACACAAATCAATCAAATGTGACCCGAGATCAACCAACACGCCACCCGTATCGCTGGCAAAACGCCACGTCAACGGGCGGTCGGCACGTACATTGCTGGCCCGGAAGTAACGCAGATGGGCGCTGATAGCATCACCCAAATGTCCTTGGGCGATGCGACGGCGTGCTTCGGCCAAGGCCGGAATTCGCCGGAAGTGGTGATTAAGCACCAGCATTCGTTGGTGCGCTGTGGCCAATTCGACGAGTGTGGCAGAAACAGTGGGATCAACCGTTAGTGGTTTTTCGCACATGACATGTTTGCCCGCCAGCAAGGCGAGACGGACCTGCGCAGCATGTACCCCTGTGGGCGTACAGATGGCAATCATATCAATGGTGGGATCAGCCAGCATGGCGGCGTATGTTATTTGTGGCACCGCGGGGTAATCACGTTGGGCGTTGGCTTGACTACGCGCCCCACCGGCACAAATCGCCCGTAGCTGCGGGCGATACGCCAAGGTCGGGTAGATTTGTGGTACCAATTGCAATACTGTGGCATGTAACCGTCCAATCGCCCCATAACCAACCAGACCAATACCCAACGAGTGGCTCATAACCGCTCCTTTATGTCAAACGGAGCTTGCCCAGATTGTGCAAGTGATTCGAGTTGTGTGAGTGCCGCCCAGCCCGCCTGATAAGTGGCTGGGTCATGGATTTGGTATTGTTGGGCTTCGTATTCATCAATATCGAGACGTGTTCGCTGCTGACGATCCGGGCTAACAAACAAATCAAGCTCGAGGTCATGCGAATGAATAGTGGTGGCCGTAATTATCGCCGGGCGTGACACATTGCAATACCAACCACGCAGACGGCCATTATGTTGGTAGACAGCAAATATTGAGTACCACTGATGTGCATAAAAATGTTCATCGAGGGTATCGCCTAGGGCAAATTGCATATAGCCCAGATCCACCGCAGGGCGGGTCCAATGGGCGCGCACCAAGGCATAATCAGGCGACACCAGTAGTGGTGTCGCCACATAACTGACGGTTGTCCGCCGTGCAGATTTAATCAAATGTACAACCATCACCAGCTCCTAGAGGTAGCTGCGCCCCAACAACCGCCGTACGCGGGCCCGCCAACGAGCAGGAATCCGCCGCCCAATGTCGCTGGCAATCAACAACCCAATCAAGCGCAACGTCCCCATGCGCGGTGCCACCAAGGCCTTGAGCTGCGCAGGATTGTGGAAGTCGAGCGGTGATTTGTCGTGGACTTCGACTTTCAGTGTGCCATGCCATTCTTTTTCGACCCAAAACAAATGGGGCATACTGCGTTGGAACAAGTAGTAGGCCGGATTATAGGCGTATAAATAATCAAAAAACTCACCGAACGGTTCTTCGGGTTCACGCGCATGCAAAATAATCGTATCACCGATTAAATTAACATACCAACGGTGAAACGACCAATGAAATGTCCGCTCGGCGATTTCGGAAGGGCTTTGGATATAGCCGGCCTTTGACACGCGCGTCAATTCTGACACAAATTGCAGGGGATCGTCCATATGCTCGAGGATATGGGAACAGATGGTATAGGCAAACGCGCCGTCTTTGAAGGGGAGATGGTGGGCATCGGCCACGACAATCGGGCGATCGATGACAATATTGCCGCCACGTTCGGTATTATCAAACAAAAATTTGTCGACAAGAATATCGGCGCGTGGATTTGGATTATCTCCACTGCCAATTTCGAGCACCAAGCCCTTGGCGGGCGGATTCAAGTGTTGTTCCATGCCTACTTAATTCAATTCATCGCCAGAAAGGCTATCGTGGAGGACGTCTAGATATTCGAGGGCCATGCCGGTACCGATTACGACACAATTGGCTGGTTGGTCGGCGACATAACAAGGTACACCGGTCACATCGGTCAACAAATCATTGATGCCACGGAGCATCGAGCCGCCACCGGTCATCACCATCCCTTTGTCAATCAGGTCTTCCGCGAGGGCAGGAGGTGTTTCGGCCAGCACACGGCGAACCGCATTGATGACTTGGTCGAGGGGTTCTTGGATGACTTCGGTGATTTCGGTAGAATTTATTTCGATGGTGCGTGGCAAGCCAGCGACTTGATCACGACCACGGACTTGCATTTGCAGGGGGCGACTCATCATCATTGCCGAGCCGATTTCAATTTTGACGCTCTCGGCCATGCGTTCGCCAATCATCAGGTTATATTTACGTTTGATGTATTGCATGATGGCATCATCAAAACGATTACCACCCACACGCACGGAGCTCCACGCTACGATGTCGTTGAGCGAAATCACGGCGACTTCGGTGGTGCCACCACCGATATCGATAATCATGTTACCCGATGGTTTGGCGATGGGGATATTTGCGCCGATAGCAGCAGCCAAGGATTCACGAATTAGGTATGCACGGCGAGCACCAGCAGCCAAGGCTGCTTCACGCACTGCGCGCATTTCGACAGAGGTGATACCCGCCGGGATGCTTATCATCACATCGGGTTTATTGAGACTAAATCGGCCATTGGTTTTGCTGATGTAATGCCTGAGCATTGCTTCAGTAATATCGTAGTCGGCAATCACGCCATTCCGCATGGGGCGTACGACTTCGATACTCTCTGGCTCACGACCAAGCATCGCCAACGCATCAGAGCCCACCGCTTTGATGCGGTTATCTCTGGTAGAAATGGCCACTACTGACGGCTCTGATAGCACAATGCCACGATTGCGCACATACACAAGCACATTCGCTGTACCGAGGTCAATACCTATTTTGCGGGCCATAGCGTCCGCCGTCCAATCTGTACACACAACGTAATCTATACGGGTTATTGTACCATAGTAAACAGTATTACCAAAAGACACGACGCCCAGTACGGGTGTACCGGGCGTCGTGCAAACACCTAGGAGTTATTCCGCTTTGTTTGTGCAATACGAATTTGCATCATGGCACGGCGCAATTCCGCTTCAGCTTGGATCATATCTTGGTCAGACTTGCGTTGGGCAATGCGTTCTTCGGCACGTTGACGGGCCTCTTCGGCACGGTCAAGGTCGATTTCGTCAGAGCGGTCACACGAGTCAGCCAAAATAGTCACCCGGTCGGGGAGCACTATCATAAAACCGCCAAAGACAGCAAATTCGGTGCGAACCCCGTTCTTGATGATACTCAATTCGCCTTCGGTTAACACCGTAATCAACGGCATGTGGCGAGGCAAAATCCCCACCCGGCCATCTTTGGTCGGCGCATTGACCTGGTCGACATCGTCCGATAGGACGAGGCGTTCAGCCGTGACAATTTCGAGATGTAATGGCATCTCGGCACCTCCCTATGGGATTACTTACCCGCTTCAAAGGCAGTGATGACCTCGTCCAACGAGCCTTGGTATGAGAAGTACTGCTCGGGCACGTGGTCGACTTCACCAGCCAATAAGCGCGCAAAACTGCGGACCGTATCGCCGACGGGCACATATTTACCGGCACGACCGGTGAATTGTTGCGCCACCGTAAATGGTTGCGAGAAGAAGCGCTCGATTTTGCGGGCCCGCGATACCGTCAATTTGTCTTCGTCAGACAATTCTTCGACACCGAGGATGGCGATGATGTCTTGCAAGTCTTTGTAGCGCTGCAATACCATCTGGACTTGACGGGCAACGCGGTAGTGCTCTTCGCCGACTACGTTGGGGTCAAGAATACGGCTCGTCGAAGCCAACGGGTCGACTGCGGGGAACAAACCACGGGATGCGATGCTACGTTCGAGCGAAATCGTCGCGTCCAAGTGGGCAAACGTAGTGGCCGGTGCGGGGTCGGTGTAGTCGTCGGCTGGTACGTAGACGGCTTGCATCGAGGTAATCGAGCCCTTCTTGGTCGAAGTGATGCGCTCTTGGAGCTCACCCATTTCGGTGCTCAAGGTGGGCTGATAGCCTACTTGCGACGGCATACGACCAAGCAACGCTGACACTTCTGAACCGGCTTGTACGAAGCGGAAAATGTTGTCGATGAAGATCAACACGTCGCGGCCTTCGTCACGGAAGTATTCGGCCATGGTCAAGGCAGTCAAGGCCACGCGCAAGCGGGCACCCGGCGGCTCATTCATTTGGCCGAACACCATCACGGTTTTGTCAAACACGGTGGTGTTATCGTCGATGCGGGCATCTTGCATTTCGTGGATGAGGTCGTTGCCTTCACGTGAGCGCTCGCCGACGCCTGCAAACACGGAGTAACCCGATTGTTCTTTGGCGATATTGGCGATGAGCTCTTGGATGACCACGGTCTTACCCACACCGGCACCACCAAAGATACCCGTCTTACCACCGCGGGTGAAAGGGGCGATCAAGTCGATAACTTTGATACCAGTTTCAAAGACTTGAGCTTGGGTGGATTGCTCTTCGAGCAAGGGGGCGCGTTGGTGGATGGCGCGCCGTTCGGCGGCATCTACCGATTTGTCAAAGCCGTCGATGGTTTCACCAACCACATTGAAGACGCGACCAAGGGTGGACGGGCCAACTGGCACCGAAATTGCGGTGCCAGTGTCGGTGCAGGGCACTCCACGGCGTAAGCCGTCGGTGGTACCCATGGCCACTGCCTTGACATTGCCGTTACCGAGGTGTTGTTGCACTTCGGCGACCAGCGTACTGCCATCAGGCATTTGCACCGTGATTGCGTTATAAATCGCAGGGGTTTCGTGTTCCTTGAATTTGGCGACGATTACGACGCCAATAATCTCGGTAATTGCCCCAATTGCATGAGCCATACAGTTCCTCCAGCACGTATCGTGTGGTCAGACCACACGCAGACATCAACTATCTGCGAGGGCAGCCGCTCCCGAGGCAATCTCAGAGACTTCCTTGGTGATATTGGCTTGACGGGTTTTGTTGTACGTCAAGGACAATTCGCGGCGTAGATCTTTTGCGTTGTCTGTGGCATTACGCATTGCCACCATGCGGGCACTATGCTCGCTAGCGATAGATTCAAGCAACGCTTGATAAATTTGCACCTCGGCAAAGCGGGGCAGCAGATCCTTCAATACGAGCTCTTCATCGGGTTCGTAGTTGTAGGTGCTACTTGCAGACGCCGGTGCGGGGGTGTTTTGGTCGGCTTCCACCGGCAAAATCCGTCGCATTGCCGGGCGTTGTACCAGCGTATTGACAAACTGACTATAGACGATATACGCCTCGTCGAATTCGCCCTTCAAAAAGCCTTGAATGACATTCGTCGACACACCAAGGATATCGGCGAGCTTCGGATTGTCACCGAGCTTGGTTACCTCGGCCAATAAGTCTTGACCACTACGATTCAAGAAGTCGCGCCCTTTTTTCCCGATAGCGAGGACTTTCACGTTGCGCCCTTTGGCTTTTTCATCAATGATGAAACGAGCCGTGCGGCGCAAAATGTTGGCAACCAAGCTACCAGCCAAACCACGATCGGGTGTGATGAGAATCAACGCGACGTTTTTGACTTCAGCACGGACTTCAAGCAGAGTACCTTTGTGGCTACCGCCCATGCCGGCCATCAAGCTACTCATGACATCGCGGAGTCGGTCGGCATACGGCCGGGTAGCGAGCACGTTGCGTTGGGCACGCCGCATTTTCGACGCCGAGACCATCTCCATGGCGCGCGTTATTTGCGCTAAGTTGCGCACAGAGCGAATACGTCGGCGAATTTCACGTGTACTTGGCACCGTTTCCCTCTTCCGTTTCAAGATGGGAACGCGTGTTGCCTTGCGTCCCCAACAGCGACCTATCCGGCAAAGTTACTGGTCTGATTGAACTCAACAATCGCTTTTTCGAGCGCTGATTTGATTTCGGCAGACGGGAATTTGCGGTCAAGCCGGGTATCGTAAATGCCTTTGCAGACGTCTGGGTGCACGGTGTGCATGAACTGCAAGAACTCAACCTTCCATTGACCAATCGCTGCAACTGGTACCGCATCACAATACCCGTTGGTGGCGGCAAAAAGCACCATCACTTGGTCTTCGAGCGGCATTGGTTGGAATTGGGGTTGCTTGAGGGCTTCTTGCAAGCGTGAACCACGATCGAGCTGGGCGCGGGTGTTTGCGTCCAAGTCCGATGCGAACTGTGCAAATGCGGCCAAATCGCGGAACTGCGCCAAGTCGAGCTTGAGGCGGTCTGCAACCGAGCGCATGGCACGGGTCATGGCCGATGTGCCCACACGTGATACCGACAAACCGATGTTCAAGGCTGGGCGAATACCTGCATTGAACAAGTCTGATTCGAGGAACAACTGACCGTCCGTAATCGAAATCACGTTGGTCGGGATATAGGCTGACACGTCATTGGCTTGGGTTTCGATGATGGGCAATGCCGTCAACGAACCGCCGCCTTTTGCGTCACTCAAGCGCGCTGCGCGTTCGAGCAAGCGGGAGTGCAAATAAAAGACGTCGCCGGGGTAGGCTTCGCGGCCGGGAGGGCGGCGGAGCAACAACGAGACTTGGCGATAGGCGGTGGCATGCTTGGAAAGGTCGTCGTAGATAATCAATGCATCGCGAATTTCTTCGCCGTTGATGGTCACGCCGTTTTCCATCACTTCTTCACCGATAGCACAACCGGCGTACGGGGCAATGTATTGCAACGCGGCTGATTCTGATGCGGTGGCGGCCACAACCGTGGTGTATTCCATGGCACCGAAGCGCTCGAGGTAACCCACGATTTGGGCCACTTGAGCACGTTTTTGACCGATAGCCACGTAGATACAATAGAGGCCTTTGCCTTTTTGGTTGATGATGGTATCGATTACCACGGCGGTTTTACCCGTTTGGCGGTCGCCGATGATGAGCTCACGTTGACCGCGGCCAATCGGAATCATCGCGTCAATGGCAATCACACCGGTTTGCACCGGCTCGTTGACCGATTGACGATCCATCACACCAGGGGCGATACGTTCGACCGGACGGAGTACGTCGCTCTGAATCGCACCTTTGCCGTCGATGGCTTGCCCGAGCGCGTTCACGACGCGACCGACCAAACCTTGCCCGACGGGCACAGAAATAATGCGTCCGGTGGCGTTGACTTGATCACCTTCTTGAATCGAAAGGTAATCACCCAACACGATGGCACTCACGGTATCGCGTTCGAGGTTCAAGGCGATACCGAACACTGCTTCGCTCCGCCCTGCTTGCACAGGGAATTCGAGCAATTCGGACGCCATGACTTGTTCGAGGCCGCTAATACGTGCCACACCGTCGCCTACCGAAATCACCGTACCGACGTTCATCATCCGAGGTTGGGTGTCGGTACCTTCTTGAATGCTTTTCAGCAGACGCTGATAAATATCGTTTGCTGCTACGGCCATGTCTGGCACCTCAATCGTTGTGTCACGACGAAAGCCGCCTGCGGCTCCCGTCTACTGCCGTTTCATTTATGTGGTGGCAAAAGTTAACTGGTCAACATGCTGCGTTGTACCGCACTCAAGCGGGTACGCAAGCTGTTATCAAGTACTTGATCACCGACCCGTACAATCAAGCCACCAATCAGTGACTCGTCGACGGCAAAGTGAACCACGAGACCTTGGCCATATTTGCCACGGAGATCCGCGATCGTTGTTGCTTGCTCGTCATCACTCAACGCAACTGCGCTGGTAACGGTTGCTTCGAGCACTTGGTTGCCACGGCTGGTGGCGCTTTCAAATGCTTTGACAACAGCCTCAATGCTATTGAGACGCCCAGCAGCGGCCAAAGTGGCGACAACGTTACGGACTTCACGTGGTGCATCGGCCCCCAATACCGCATTGACGCTATCGGCACTACTCGCACCACCACGCACTGCTTCAGCAGCGACACGCAATGATTTGAGGGCGGCACCGTTCAATGCTTCTTGGAGTGCGCGTGCGATCATCTGTACATCAGATGTAGTCACGGTATACCTCGCTTGCAGCTGGCACAATCACCAACCGCCACGCTCTGTACATTAGTTGTTGCGCCCTAAGCGGCTCAACGACTCGTCGATTAATTGCTTGTGATTGCCCTTGAGCTCAGCGCCCAACACCTTGGCAGCCGTTTCGGTCACCAATGTGGCAGCCTGGTTTTTGAATTCGCCAGCCATGCGATCCAGCTCGGTTTCGGCATTGGCACGCGCCTCAGCCTTGATCCGCTCTGCTTCGTGGCGCGCTTGATTCACGATTTCTGCTTCTTGGACACGGGCACGTTCTTGTGCCTGTGCCATTACCGCAGCGGCTTCTTGACGAGCCTTAGCCTGTTCGGCTTCGTTTTCTTTGCGCTGTGAAGCCATTTGCTCGCGCACTTTGTCGGCTTCACGGAGACTCTCTTCGACGCGCTTGGTGCGCTCTTGCAAGAGGTTCAAAATAGGGGTAAAGAGGAACTTTGACAACATCCATACCAAGAAGATGACGTTGAAGATCTGCGCCACCAACAGGCTGTAATTAATGCCTAGTTTTTCCAAAGCAGTGCTCCTTGTGGGTATACGGGGGTCACCCCCACACAACCAAAACTAGATAATTTTGAAGCCGATGAGCAGACCGAACACCATCGAAAGAATGAACGGCACTTCGGCCAATGCAAAGCCCAAGAACATGTACGTGCGGAGCATACCTTCGGCTTCGGGGTTACGACCCATGGCCTGCAATGCACCACTAAACACGACACCGATACCAGCTCCGGGTCCAATTGCGCCTAAACCGATGGCCAATGCCATGGCAACAAAACGAAGTCCTTCATCAGTCATTTCATTCCTCCAAAATAATTACTTAACTAGTACGAAATTAATGAGCAGCTGCTTCTTGCTCATCATGACCGCCACCATGGGCCTGTGTGGCCATGGACATGAATACCAACGTCAACACCGAGAAGATGACCGCTTGCATCAATGCGACAAATACTTCGAATGCATAGAAGGGCACTGGCAACATATATGGGAACAAATATCCCATAACGATAAGCACTACTTCACCTGCGAAGATGTTGCCGAAAAGACGGAAGGCAAACGATATGATACGAATGAATTCGGACAACAGCTCAATAAAGCCAATCACCGTAAACATCGGACCTTCACGGAAGTTGAAGAACCGCACGAGATACTCCAGCCCCAGCGCCTTGAGACCAAAATACTCGATCAGAATGACCGCCATCAACCCCAACGCCAACGTCATGTTCAAGTCAGCAGTTGGTGCCCGAAAAAACGGTACCAATTCCTCATGCTCATGATGATCGCATTGCTGTGGCAACGCATCGAAACTTGTCGGTTTGATTTTCGCTGCATTCTCTTCCATCTTGGCAAGACGGACAGGATCAGTGACTACCTGACAAGACCCAATACTGCCGACCCCAGGTACCAAACCCACAAAATTCGATAGCAAAATCAGCAAAAATGCTGTCCCGACAAATGGGAAGAACTTCGCCACGTTCTTCTTGTCGACACCCAAGGCAAAATCGTGGAGTGAACTTACTACCAGTTCCACAAAGTTTTGGAAGCCACGGGGAACCATCTGGTTGCGCACTCCAAAAATCACCAACAACACTAACAACACGTCGACCACGACTGTTGTTAGCAGGGAGTTTGTAATCGGAAACACTGTTTCTTTACTGCAATGACCTGCGTCATCTATCACGCCCCCAATACAGGCCAGCGCTTCTGCTTTCACAGATACTGGCGGGAATGTGGGGAACTTCAAGTTGAACGCAAAAAACAGTACAGCGCCGATTACGAGGGCCGCCAATGCGGCTGTGCGAATTCTCATGAACACGCCCCTCTGACTTAATGAACGCTTTCACAAAGTACTATACCAGCACCCTAAATCGTGGTTAAGCGCTTGCACGGTTTGGGGATGCAGATATATTCACTATTAATAGTACCACAACTCTAATTCAAGGGGCAACTTGATTTGTCTGTTTCTCTGAATTACACGTAATTGTAATGAAGTGTGAAGTATGAAGTATGAAGTGAAGTGTGAAGTATGAAGTGTACGCTCCCAACAATAAAGAGCCACTACATGGAGCGGCTCTTTGGTATAAACGGACAATCCAAGCAGTTACTCGCCAGTCGATTCTTGTTGATAACCAGGGATCATCACCACAAACGTCGAACCGACACCCACTTTACTCGACATCATCACAAATCCCCCTAAGCGGCGCACCATATCATAAATCAGTGCTAGCCCCACCCCAACCCCACCATGACTACGCGTCAATGAATCATCGACTTGCACAAATGATGTAAATACATTCCATTGCTCACGCATATTGATACCCACGCCTTGATCACTCACCGTTATCGTCAACCACTGTTGACTATCACTCGCAAGCCGCACAGGGCCAAATGCGGGATATTGATATTGCATACTTAGGTCGATAATGTCACGTTGGGCATAAGTGGCAGCATTACTCAACAATTGCACGATAATCACACGCAACCATTGCACATCACTAACAAACGGATGCGTAGCTACATCATCACTAAATAACCGAATTTTTATGGAAGGAAATCGTTCATTTATTTGTGCACTCACTTGATGTACAACCACGGACACATCAATTATTGTTAATTGCAAATCATTGTCGAGCGATGTTTTTTGTAATTGCGACATATGATCAATCACTTCGCGCATTCGTAATGCATTCAAACGGATTTCTTCAATATGCGTTTGGTTATCGCCTTGGGTTGTACGCACCAACATATCAGAATACCCAAGTACCATCGTCAACGGCGTACGCAATTCATGTGACGCAATGGCAATAAATTCGTCTTTCATGACTTCGTTTTGGCGCTGACGCCGATAAAGGTTCGCCATTTCGCCGTACATTTCGGCATTACGCAAGGCAGCTACACTCTGACCCGATAACAATGTCATCAATTCAGTCACCGTAGGAATATTGGGATTGGTGTCATAGGTAGCAATCATTAGTACCCCTTGCAAGCCACCCCACGACATCGGAATCGCCATGGCCGTATGAATGACATGCTGCGCATGGCTAAACATTTCACCATGGCTGGTCAGCAACATCCGCCCCGACAAGGCTCGGTGCGCAAACTCCATACCACGCACACTTAATTAATTGCCAGTGGTTGTCAAAAAACGTCACCGATGTCAATGGCGTTTGTGCTTCACCAATCAACAACACCGCAGCTGGCCACGTGCTCCAGCGCACCGCCAAATCAAGCACATATTGCACCAACAAATTGTAGTCAAGGGTCGAATTCAGGATTTCACTATCAATGCGTAATGCCTCAAGGGATTGCAAGCGCACATTGTCATGAATCAAAAGACGCCGATTCAAGGCATGCGACACTGCCAACATCAATTGCGATAAATCAAACGGTTTGGACAAAAAATCCGAGATGCCGTTTTGCATGGCCTTATGCAAATACTCATACGACGCAAACGCCGTCATCATTACCACCGCCGCCGTCGGGTCACGTTTTAACGCCATGAGTGCCAAATCAAGCCCACTAACACCTGGCATCTTGAGATCAGTCAGCAACAAATCGTAATTGCCTTGGACAATCAAATCAGGTGCTAATGATGCGTTGGTCACTTCGTACCCCCGTGATTGCAACGCCCGGGCACAGATATTACACATATCTGGTTCATCATCAACCACCAAGATATGTGATTTCTTTGTCGTTATATCTATCGTCATACCATTTACTCCTTTGCTGCTGATAGCAACCCGCCATTTGCCAACGCATAAACGTCACGCGCCGTCGGCAGGCAATCAGCCACAATCCGCGGTAATAATGCATCAACTACATTACGCGCATGCCCACGCACACACCCAGGCGCACCAATTACCGGTGTACCAGCGAGTTGCCCAAGTAACAATAAATTCCCCGGCTCAACCGGAGCACCATAGCAGGTTATTGTACCGCCAGCGCGCAACAAGCCTTGGGGCATCACATCGTCACGATCCATGATTGATGTTTCGGCCACTGTAATCACGATATCCGCACACGCCGTCGCCTGACGCAACGCCTGTGCGACGGCCTGACTATCCGCTTCACATTGAATCGTTGCCACTACTGTCGTAGCTACCGGCACGAGCCGGGCCTGCAACGGCGGAATATGGGTGCGCTGTAACCGCGCACAAATCACCGCACTGCCAATCATGATGATTGCGACCCGTCGGCGCACAAAGGGGCGCACGGCAATCGCAGGCGCAGGAGTCACCGCAAAGGACTGGCGTGGCAAGGCAAACGGCAAAATTTTGATGGTGGCGATGCGTTGCCCGGCAGTCACCGCGCTCCACCCTGGCACCGTGGCAATCGTCACACCATCGATAGCATGCCAGTCCGTTAATTGGGATTCTCGCACCAGCACCATGCCCGCATAATCGGCTACCACGTCGACACGACCATGATGTGGCGGCAAAATACGCACCCCACTATCACTACAACGCACCGCCACTAATGTCGCAGCGGTATGTTCATCGATATCGTCAGCATCTAATTCAACCACATGCACCAATTCAATGGCATGGAGCTGTAACTGCGCCACATCAGCAGCAGTAATCACGCGCCCTTTGCTGACGAGACGGCGACCCGTCGCATCACTGATATTGTGGCGCGCAATACATTTTTCGCTTTGGGCTGTCGGGCGGAGTTGTAGACGCATGTCATCCTACTGTGTCTTTGTGGTGTAATTCACACTATGCGCGTATCAGCGCGCAGGGCGGCATAATCGGCGTCGGTATCGATATCACGCAACAATTCCGGAGCATCAATTGGCCAAAACTGTGGCACTACTTTGCCAGCTCCAAACAACACGCGCCCACCTTGATCACCCGTCAACGTCGTCAACAATGGCACCGTGGTAGCAGACCAGATGACTGGATTGGTTGCTTGCCCTGCGACTTGCGGGATTAGCACCGCCGGCCGCGTAGTGTGCCAGGCAGCGATACAGGCATTGACATGGTCGACTGTCAACAATGGTTGATCACACAAGAGCACCATCAAGGCATCGTATGACGTTGTCAAAAACCACTGCGCACCACAGGCCACGGAGCTGGCTTGCCCACTTGCGTAAGCGGTGTTTTCGATACACGGCGCCGCGAGGTCGGCTACACTGGTGCGCACCGCATCGGCCTGATGCCCCACCACCACCGCGACAGCGGAGAGCATTGATTGCTGCGCCGTTAGCAGACTATGGCGCACCAGCGGCACCCCACCCCAATCAAGTAATTGTTTGGGGCGGCCGAGGCGGCGCGACAAACCAGCGGCGAGGATGATGGCAGCGACCGTCATAGCGACTTGCCATTGCGTACGGCGACGATTTGCGCCATGATGCTCAAACCGATTTCTTCGGGGGTACGCCCCCCAATCGGCAAGCCGATGGGGGCATGCAAGCGCGCGCTCTGGGCATCACTAAGCCCTGCTTCCCGCAAGCGAATTACCCGCGCCGCCTGCGTTTTGCTACTGCCCAACGCCCCCACGTAGCGGGCCGCACTCGGTAATGCCACCAGCAAGGCGGGGTCATCTAGTTTGGGGTCGTGGGTCAATACCACCACCGCCGTATTGCTGTGGATACGCCCCTGCAAGGCTTCGTCTGGCCAGGCATGCACTAATTCATCGGCATGCCCAAAGCGCTCACTAGTAGCAAATGTACCACGGGCATCGACCACAATCGTGCGAAAGCCCAACGGTTTGGCAAAGGTCGTCAAGGCCACCGCAATATGCACCGCTCCCACCATGATGATGGTCGCAGGAGGGGGGTAGGTTTCGATGAAAATCTGGCGCGCACCATAGGTCTGGATGCCTTGATCGCCACGAAGCAACATCGCCAAGGCGTCTTGTTGCACTAGCCCAACCAACGCAGTGTCAGTGAGCATACTCACCACGGCGTGGTCGGGCTGGATGAGAACCTGCGCCCCAATATCATCCCCCGCGACGACGGTTGCCAAGGCCACCGGCTGTTCGCGGGTAATCAAGTCACGCAGGCGCGTGTAGATAGTTTTTTGCATAAAATGACAACCTACTCGCTGCTACCTAACGGCTCAATAAAAACATCGATGGTGCCACCACACGCCAATCCCACTTCCCAAGCCGACTCATCGGGCACACCAAAGTGCATCAAGGTGGCCTGACCCGTGCGAATCGCCTGTTGGCAAGCGGTAAACACCGCACCTTCGATACAACCACCACTCACTGACCCTGCCATATTGCCGGCATCAGATACGACCATTTTGGCACCTACACCACGGGGAGACGACCCCAACGTACGCACCACGGTGGCAATCGCCACCCGCTCGCCTCGTTGTTGCCAGGCATCAATTGCATCTACCACATCACGCATTGGGTACTCACTTTTGCTAGGCTACATTGCCCAAAAACACCATTGCGTCGGCGATGGTTGGTTGCGCCGCCGTGCCACCCGAAGCGCGGGTCGACAACGAACCACACACCACCCCGAGACGGGTTGATTTGGCGAGCGACCAGCCCGCCAGCAACCCGTACACCATGCCCGCATTAAACGAATCCCCCGCACCGACCGCATCGACAAACACCGTCGCCAATGAATCAGCGTGGGCTGCTTCCGTGCCACGTTGGGCATATGCCCCCTCGGCACCACATTTGATAGCCACGGTTTGGACTTGGGCGGCCAATGTTGCCAAGGCTTGTGCCACGCTCTCGCAACGACTAATCGCACATGCTTCGGCATCGTTGGGCAAAAACAGATTGGTATGCGGGAATAATTCGTGTAACCCGGCCCAATCGCCACTCGGATCCCAGTTGGTGTCTACTGACGTGGTACCACCATGGGCTTGGATTTGCGCAAACAGATTGGGCAAACCGGGGCGCAACGCATGTTGCAGATAATAGCTGCCGATGTGCATATGGCGGCTATTGGCGATTAATGCGGCCGGCACCATGTCGGCGCGCAACAGCGGGATGCCCCCTTCGTAGGTCAACATGCCACGGTCATCCGGTTTTTGCAACACCAACGTCAAACCACTTTTGACGGCGGGATCGATAATCACATGGCTGGTATCGATGCCTGCAGCATTGAGCTCCGCCAGACAAAAGCGGCCAATGGTGTCGTCACCACAGACGCCCACATAGGCTACTTTGAGGCCGAGGCGCGCCACGCCACAGGCAAAAATAGCCGCCGAACCTCCCAGCACTAGGGCCATGTCATCGACAATTTTTTCGTGTTGTTGCCATTCGGGCTCGACATCACCTCGCAAAATTAAATCGGCGTTTATTTCACCGAGCACAACAACATCATACTGCACCATGGAATGCTCCCTAATCATGTCAGCTACATGGTGTCATTATAAAGCATTCCCTCGACCACATGCAGGATTGCGCTATCCATTCATCGTCGCCACCGCAAATTCAACCATAGCGACGGCGTCCGCATATGAGGTTGCGGGATCTGCCACTACTTCACGATATCGGACGCGCCAATCCAAGGCAGCGTAAATGCGTGTCGCTTGGGTCGGGTACATCTGCATCGCCCAATTCGCCGCGACTATTTTGGATGCCCGTGTGCCATTGACCCAGGCGTACAAGGCCCGACACATCGTCAAAATCGTATAGGCTTGAGAGGGCCGCGAATCCTGCGTATGCACCACCCAATCTTGCCATTCAGCTACTTGATTGCGCACTGCGGTGCGGAATTCAGCCTGACTAATCGAGGCAATCACTGCATGGGGATGGGGGCCATAGCAGATGAGGCTTTGGTCGCGAATGATATACCAGTTGATAAGCCAATCAATCCCCGCATCTTTGATATTGAATGGCTCGCCCGGACTGATGACCGCAATCGGGCTACGCTGGGTTTTGAAGGTTTGTAGTGCATCCTGCGCAATATACGCCAACTCAATTCGCCCTGCCCATATCGGGAATTGCAGTTCCAAACGCTGATGGAACGAATCGAGTCGTGCAAATAACTCATCGTCGACATCGTCGGTCAATACCACCAACACGTCGATATCGCTAATCTCTGGATCAAAATCACCCCACACCAACGAACCGTACCCGTAATATGCCCACCAGTTGGTCGGCGAGGAGTGGTGGTAATTGGGTTTGGATGGCCTGAACAACGACGTGCATTGATTTTTCCTCTTCGATTATAAACATGGGACAGACATCCTCCGGGTGCGCCTCATGCGATGCATGGGCCAGCCGCAGCAGGCTGCGGCTCTACCGCGTCTCCACATCCTCCGGGTGCACCTCATGCGATGCATGGGCCAGCCGCAGCAGGCTGCGGCTCTACTTGACTTCTTTTTGAAAAGATGTATAACTAAAATGGGTGTGACCGCCTGAAGGACACCGTAACGATACGCTCAATGCGATGCGAGGCGTCGCCCTCAGACCAATTATAGGAGCAGACGACATGTCAGACAAACAAGAGAAGTGCCCATACCACGGTGCCACCACCACGCCCACTACGGGCACCCAAAACAAAGATTGGTGGCCAAATGCCCTCAACCTTGACATCCTGCGCCAACACGACACCCGATCCAATCCCCTCGGTGATTTCAATTACCAGCAGGCCGTCAAAACACTCGACCTCGCTACAGTCAAAGCCGATATCCGAACAATGATGCGCGATAGCCAAGAATGGTGGCCTGCAGATTATGGTCACTACGGACCGTTGTTCATCCGCATGACCTGGCACGCCGCCGGCACCTATCGCGTCGGCGATGGCCGGGGTGGTGCGAGCACCGGTAGCCAACGTTTTGCGCCCCTCAATAGCTGGCCCGACAACGGCAACCTCGACAAAGCTCGCCGCTTGCTATGGCCCATCAAACAAAAATACGGCAACAAGCTGTCATGGGCCGACTTGTTGGTGCTCACCGGCAATGTGGCTATCGAAGACATGGGTGGCCCCAACCATGGTACCGCCCTCGGTCGGGTCGACATTTGGCACCCCGAAAAGGACATCTACTGGGGTTCCGAAGATACCTGGCTGGGCGACAAACGCTACGGTGACACCCGCCAAGACCTCGAAAATCCCCTGGCCGCCGTGCAAATGGGTTTGATTTATGTCAATCCTGAAGGTCCTAACGGCACCCCTGATCCCTTGTTGTCGGCCCAAGACGTGCGTGAGACGTTCAAGCGCATGGCCATGAACGACGAAGAAACCTTCGCCCTCGTGGCTGGTGGCCACACCTTTGGGAAGGCCCACGGTAATGGGCCTGCTTCGAGTGTCGGTGCCGAACCCGAAGGTGCCCCCATCGAAGCTCAAGGCTTCGGCTGGGCTAGCACCCACAAGAGCGGCAAAGGCGTCGATGCCATTACCAGCGGAATCGAAGGTCCATGGACGGCCAATCCGACCCAATGGGATATGGGCTACCTCGACTTGCTCTTCAAATACGAATGGCAACTAACCAAAAGCCCCGCCGGTGCCCACATCTGGTACCCCGTCAACTGTGCCCCCGCAGACATGGCACCACAGGTCGATGGTAGCGGCCAAAAAGTCCTGCCCATGATGACCACCGCCGATATGGCGCTCAAAATGGACCCCAGTTATCGTGCAATCGGCGAGCGCTTTGTCAACGATCCGGCTGCCTTTGGCGAAGCCTTTGCCCGCGCCTGGTTCAAATTGTTGCATCGCGACATGGGTCCCAAAAGCAACTACGTGGCCGGTGACTACAAAGACAACACCTACACCTGGCAAGACCCCATTCCTGCCGCCAGCACCCCCAACGCCGACCAAATTAGCAAGGCCAAGGCCGCCATCAAGGCCAGTGGATTGGCTGTCAGCACCATGGTCGAAGTCGCCTGGGCCAGCGCTGCCACCTTCCGGGGATCGGACAACCGTGGCGGTGCCAATGGTGCCCGCATCCGGCTCGCCCCACAACGCAACTGGGCTGTCAACAACTCCGCCTTGCTCGACACGGTATTGCCCATCTACGAAAAAATCGCCGCCGACACGGGTCTCTCCGTCGCAGACGTGATTGTACTGGCCGGTAATGTCGCCATCGAAAGCGCCAGTGCCGTCACCGTCCCATTTGCCAGTGGCCGCGGTGATGCCAACCAAGCCGATACCGATGCCACCAGCTTTGGCTACCTCGAACTGCGCACCGACGGGTTCCGCAACTACGCCGAAAAAGAGTTTGCCGTCAGCCCCGAAGAAATAATGCTCGACAAAGCCCAGCTCCTCGGGCTCACCCCCGTCGAAATGACGGTGTTGGTGGGTGGCTTGCGCGCACTCGGCGTCAGCCGGAGTGGTGAAGGCATCTGGAATTCCACTGCCACCCTCGACAACAGCTGGTTCAAGACGTTACTGAGCATGGAAGTCAAGTGGGAAAAGAGTGGCTACAACAGTTATGTCGCCAAGCACCGCATCAGCGGCGCCCAGGTACGGACTGCCACCCGCATCGACCTGGTCTTTGGTTCCAACTCTGAGTTGCGCGCCATCGCCGAAGTCTATGCCCAAGACGACAACAACGCCAAGTTCGTACGCGACTTCATTGCCGCCTGGAACAAAGTCATGAATGCCGATCGCTTCGAGTTGCGCTAACCACACGGCCCCTCACTCCTCGATGCGTTGTAACGGCGCATCGGGGAGTTTTTTGTCGCTCACACCATGTATTACTCCTGAGTAGAGTTTGCTATAATACGGGCACACACTTAGCCAAGACATGGGTACCCATACGCCACAAGACGCCAACTGTTTGATAGGGAGGTTTGGTATGACCGAAGATACGCGCCCTAGCAATGCTGCTACGGATATCTATTATCCGTCGGCCGAAGTCGTTGCTCAAGCCAACATCACCGCCTACATGCACAAAAAAGGCTTCAGTAGCTGGGATGATTTGCACCGCTGGAGCCTCGATCACTCCGAAGAGTTTTGGGGCGAAATGGCGCAACGCCTCGAATGGTACAAGCCCTACGTATCAGTGTTTGATGACAGCAACAAACCGTTTTTCAAATGGTTCACTGGCGGACAAACCAACATCGTCCACAACGCCATTGATCGCCATATGCACACCTGGCGCCACAACAAACTCGCCTACATCTGGGAAGGCGAAGACGGCACGGTGCGCAATTTTTCATATGCCGACGTCAACCGCGAAGTCAGCCGATTAGCCAATGTGCTCAAGGCCATGGGGGTCAAAAAAGGCGACATCGTATCGATTTATCTGCCTCGTGTGCCCGAATTGCCCTTTGCGATGCTGGCCTGTGCCAAAATCGGCGCCGCCCACTCGGTGATTTACGGTGGCTTCTCGCACGAAGCCTTGCGTGACCGCATCGCCGACGCCCATTCCAAAGTGTTGATTACTGCCGATGGCGGCTATATGCGCAACAAAATCGTCGAGCTCAAAAAAATCGCAGACGATGCCATGGCCTCATCACCAACGATTCAAACGGCAATTGTCCTCAAACGAACCGGACACGCCGTCGATATGCAAGTAGGTCGTGACTTTTGGTGGCATGATTTGATGACGTTGCCGATTGCCAGCGAAGTCTGCGCCACCGAACCCGTCGATGCCGAAGATCCGTTGTTCATCCTGTATACTTCGGGTTCCACCGGCAAGCCCAAAGGGGTGCTGCATACCCATGGCGGCTATTCGGTAGGAATTTCTTCGTCGTTTCACTTTACCCTCGATGTCAAAGACGACGACATCTACTGGTGTGCCGCTGACCCAGGCTGGATTACTGGGCACTCATATATCGTCTATGCGCCACTCATCGAAGGCGCCACCTCGTTCATCTACGAAGGTGCCCCCAATTACCCCTATCCCAATCGCTGGTGGCAGATGATTGAGCGCTACAAAATCAGTATTTTGTATACCGCACCCACCGCCATCCGCGGCTTGATGCGCTTTGGCGATGCCTGGCCCAAACGCCACGATTTGTCGAGCCTGCGCCTGCTGGGGTCAGTGGGTGAACCAATCAACCCCGAAGCCTGGCGCTGGTACTACGATGTCATCGGTGGTAATCGCTGCCCGATCATGGATACCTGGTGGCAAACCGAAACCGGTGGAATCATGATTGCCCCCAACCCCACCACCCCCCTCAAACCGGGCTCGGGCACCAAGCCATTCCTCGGCATCGAAATGGACGTAGTCGACGAGCAGGGCAACAGCAAACCCGACAACGAAGATGGACTGCTCGTCGCCAAGCGCCCGTGGCCAGCGATTATGCGTACCATTTTGCACGACCCCGACCGCTACGCCAACCAATACTGGCACAGCGAGCCCGTCGGCATGTATAGCGCCGGCGACTCGGCTCGCCGTGACAAAGATGGCTACTTCTGGATTATCGGCCGCATCGACGACGTCATCAAAGTATCGGGCTATCGCCTTGGTACCGCCGAAATCGAAAGCGCACTGGTGTCACACCCTGCCGTCGCCGAAGCCGCTGCCATCGGCTTGCCCCACGAAATCAAAGGCACCGGCATTCACTGCTTCGTGATTTTGCGCAACGGCTATGAAAGTAGCGAAAAATTGGGCGAAGAATTACGCACCCACGTTGCCAAAGAACTCGGCCCCATCACCAAACCCGAAGCCGTCACCTTTGTGCCGCAATTGCCCAAAACCCGCTCGGGCAAAATCATGCGCCGCGTCCTCAAAGCGCAGGCCCTTGGCCAGGATTTGGGCGACATCTCGACCCTCGAAGGCTAAAATTTCAATTCTTGCTGTGGGTGGAGCAATCTATCCACGGCGCAACACCTCCCACACAAGGAGAATCAGCGCATGCCACGAATCGGTGCCATTATCATTGGCCAATCGCCTCGCTCTGATTTGGTCAAACCCCTGCAAAAAGCCAATTCGCTTTTTCAATACATCGAATCAGGTGCGCTCGATTTTGTGCAACCCCAAGACATCCCCCACGACACCACTGCCGAATATCTACTCACCACTCGCTTGCGCGATGGCTCGTTGGTGGAAGTATCTGAGGCGTTTTTGGCACCACTTTTGCAAAAAGCCATTGCAGAAGTCGAGAAGCAAGATGTAAATATGAGTGTGTTGTTGTGCGCCGGACCGTTTGATATGCTCAAAAGCACCAAACCGCTCTACCGCCCCACCGCCATGGTCACCACCATTCTCGAAATCCGCGGATTTCAGCGCATCGCCGTACTTAGTCCCAATCAGACCCAAGCCATCCCCATCCACCGCAAATGGCTCCAGCGTGGCTTCCAACCCACTGTCCTCGTCGATCCCCAGCTCCCGCCAGTGGAACTTGCCGCCTGGATTCGCGAACAACTGATCTACCAACACAACGATTGTTTGATCCTTGATTATGTGGGACATCCCATCGACAAAGTCCAAACGCTCGAACAATTACTGCCGTTGCCCGTAATCGATTTGGGCAAAGTCATTACCGACATGTTACGCCATCAAATGTAGTCATTAGGATGTAGCCATGCCACGTCATCCGTTTTTACACGGGACCTATACCATTGCCCCCACGCCATTCCTTCCTAGCGGTGAACTCGACCGAGCCAGCTTGCCCACCATGGTCGATATGCTAGTCGGCCTCGGCGTCCAAGGCATCACCATGCTGGGCGTGATGGGTGAAGTCGACAAATTAGGTGATGCCGAACGCGATGTCATCATCGATGACGTCATCACTGCCGCCGCCGGTCGCGTCAAAATCTGTATCGGCACCAGTCATGTGGCCACCGACCGTTGTGTGGCGTTGAGCAAGCGCGCCGCCGAGCTGGGTGCCGATGCCTTGATGGTCGCACCACCACGGCTCGCCAAACCCAACGACGCCGCCTTGCGCAGCCACTACCAGCGCGTCGCCGCCGCCGTCACCATCCCCGTGGTGGTCCAAGATCACCCCATTAGTAGTGGCGTCTTGATGAGCGTCGATTTTTTGGCCAATCTGGCCCGCGACGTGCCTGGCTGTAATTACCTCAAGCTTGAAGAAGAGCCCACCCCCGCCAAAACCACCCGCATGCGCGCCGCCGCCCCCGACATGGTGATTTTTGGGGGTATGGGCGCCAATATGCTCCTCGAAGAACTGCGCCACGGCGCCGATGGCTGCATGACGGGCTTTGGTTTTAGCGAAATCTTGGTATCGATTTGTACCCAATGGGCGGCTGGTGATTACGACGGTGCCACCCAGACCTTTTATCAGGCCTGTCCACTTATCCGTTATGAAAACCAACCAGGCATTAATTTGGCAATCCGGAAATATATCTACATGCAACGGGGAGCCATTGCCCACGCCCACGTGCGTGCGCCATCGAGTCCGTTGCCTGCAGACGTGATTGCCGATTTGCACGATATTGTGACGCGTTTAGGCCTCATTCAACACTTCAAAGGAGCTCACGTATGAATCTCGGATTGACCGGCAAACGTGCCGTTGTGTTTGCTGCCAGTCGTGGCCTCGGCTACGCCTGTGCCCTCGGATTGGCCCAAGAAGGGGTCAAATTAGTCATCGCTAGCCGTGACCAAGCCCGCATCGACGAAGCCGCCGCCAAAATTCGCGCCGAAACCGGCGCCGATGTCATCGGCGTAGCCGCCGACGTCAACACCGAAGCCGACATCCAAAAAGTCATCGCCACCTGTGTCACACAATACGGCGGCCTCGAAATCGCCCTGCACAACGCCGGCGGCCCCCCTCCGGGCGGATTCGAAGCGATCAACGATACGCAATGGTTGGCGGCCTTCAATCAAAACCTGATGAGCTTTGTGTGGGTCAGTCGGGCCGCCTTACCCCATATGAAACAATCCAACTACGGGCGCTTACTGACCATTGCCTCGTCATCGATTCGTCAACCCATCCCCAACTTGATTTTGTCGAATGTGATGCGCGCTGGCGTCAATGCCATGGCCAAATCACTGGCCCGTGAAGTGGCCCAGCACAACGTGCTGGTACACGTGGTAGGACCCGGTCGCATCGGCACCGAGCGCATCGAAGAACTCGACCGCGCCCAAGCCACCCGCTCCAACACCAGCCTCGACCAAGTCCGCCAAGCCTCGATGAGTCAAATCCCGATTGGTCGCTTGGGTGAACCCGCCGAATTCGCCAATTTCATCGTCTTTTTGGCGTCAGAAGCTGCTTCATACATGAGCGGTACCGCCACCCTGATCGACGGCGCCGCCTCCAACGCCCTCCCGTAACCCGCCCGTCATGCCCGTAGCATGCTGCGTTTTTGGGCGGTGGTGCTACGGGAATTATTGGCTATACTGCGAGAAAATCATTATGCTAGACCTCATCATCCGCAATGCCACCGTTGTCAATGCCGATGGCCGCCACCAACTCGATGTGGCCGTCCGTGATGGCAAAATCGTGGCGCTTGGGCAGAGCGCCGACTTTGCGCCAGCCCATACCACCATCGATGCCGCTGGGTTCTATTTATTGCCGGGAGCCATCGACAGCCACGTGCATGTGCGTGATCCAGGCCGCCTCGAACGCGAAGACTTTGCCACTGCCACCCGCGCCGCGGCGGTGTCGGGCATCACCATGATCTGCGAAATGCCCATCGCCAGCCCGTCAGTCCACAATGCCCAAACCTTGGTCGACCGGATTGGCGCCGTCCAACCCAAAGCCTACGTTGACTTTGCGTTGTATGGTGGGGCTGCTGCCGACAATATCGCCGAATTGCCTGCCCTTGCCAATGCCGGGATTATTTCGTTCAAAACCTTCCGCACGGCGGTCCCACCCGGGCGCGAAAAAGAATTCATTGGGCTGTGTTGCCCCGACCCAGGTGAGTTTTATCGGGTGCTCCAAGTCACCGCCAAAACTGGTCGACCGGCCGCGATTCACGCCGAAGACGAATATATTTTGGCCGTTGTCGCCACCCACCTCAAAGCGGCCGGCGACAACGGACCGACCAGCCATGGCCGCGCCCGCCCACCCGTGGTCGAAGAAGCCTGTGTGGCCCAATCAATCGCCCTAGCCCGTGCTGCCAACGCCTGGTTGCATGTGGTGCACGTGTCGAGCCCCTACTCCATCGATTTGATTACCCAAGCGCGGGCGGCTGGCATCAAAGTCACCTGCGAAACCTGCCCGCCCTACTTGTTTTTAACCGATGCTGATTTGGAGACCTATGGCCCCTATGCCAAAACCAACCCACCCGTGCGCGATGAATTCATCGTCGAAGCGATGTGGGAGCGGGTGGCCCGCGGTGAAGTCGACATCATCGGTACCGATCATTCGCCCTTTTTGGCTAGCGAAAAAGAACCGGGCTGGGACAACATGTGGGCGGCACCACCAGGAGCCCCCGGCATCGAAATCCTCGTGCCGCTGATGCTCACTGCCGTGGCCTACGGCCGGATTTCCCTCGAGCGCATGGTGGCGCTGCTCAGCACCAACAGCGCGGCGATTTTTGGCATGGCCGGCCGCAAAGGAGTCATCGCCGTGGGCGCCGACGCCGACTTGATGCTGGTAGACCTGGCCGCCGAAGGGCGCATCGATACGGCGACGTGGGAAAGTAAATCACGGGTCACCGCTCGGCTCTGGCATGGTCGCCAAACCCGGGGCGCCGTCGTCAGTACCTTTGTGCGTGGCCAACAGGTCAGCCACAATGGCCAAGTAATCGGTCAACCCGGCTGGGGCCGGTTTGTTGCCCCGACGCCCCTCAATCAAGAAAGGCCATTCCTATGACCCTTGCACGCAACGCGCTCAAAGCAAAAATCGCCACTGGCGCAATGGTGACGGGCACCCTCGCCATGGATATGCGCGCGCCAGCCTATGTCCATCTGCTAGCAGATGCCGGCTTTGACAGTATCTTTTTTGACCTCGAACATGGCGTCTATGACCTGCCGATGGTGGCCGATTTAATCGGCACCACCCGGTTGTGTGGCATCACCCCCATCGTGCGCGTCCCTGATTTGCGCTACGGCGACATCGCCCGCTTGCTTGATGCTGGCGCCCAAGGAGTGATGATTCCCCGCATTGACACCGCCGACCAAGTCGAAGAAGCCATCCGTCACATCAAATACCCTCCTCGCGGCGATCGCGGGGCGGCATCGGTACGCGGCTCCACTGATTATCACGAAGTGCCCCCCCGTGAGCTCATCAGCCACATGAACAACGAAACCCTAGTCATCATCCAAATCGAACGCGCCCAAGCCATCGCCAACCTCGATGCCATCGCCAGCGTGCCCGGTGTCGATGTGCTGTTGGTTGGTCCCTACGATTTGGCCATCGCCTTAGATGCCCCTAGCACCACCGACCCGATTGTCATTGCGGCGATGGACCAAGTAATCGCAGCTGGCCAACGTCATGGGGTGACCACTGGCACCCATGCCAGTGACCCCACCATCCTCAAAGGTTGGCATGATAAAGGGATGAATATGATGCTGTGTGGCAGCGATTTACGCTTTTTGCAGAATGGTGCCAAAGCCATGTTGGCCGGATTACGCACGTAATCATTCATTCTAGAGCGGCACGTGGTATCATACAGGGAGCTGATAGCAGACCATCGCTGGCTTCGGCCAGAGGAACTTCCCGACTCCTCGTGTTGCTTCGGTAGCACAAGTCGCCCTGCGAAACCGTAAGCAGGGGCATAGGATTGGTAACGGTACTATGACGCAAGTCGACAACAGAGAGCAGACCCGCCGATGGCCTTACGGCACAGGTGAGGGGTGAAAGGGTGCGGTAAGAGCGCACCAGCGGTGTTGGTGACACCACCGGCTAGGTGACTGCGCCGACCGTTGAGGAGCAAGGTGCGTGGGGTGAGCCACAAGATGGGAGCCGCAAGGCGTTTGTACCAACTCGTTCACTCGCATCGCCGCGACGACGGCAACCTGGGTAACACCCAGCGCGCTAGGAATTGCCTGGCTTCATCGCCAGAGAGAGATGATGGTCCACTACAAAATCGGGGGTATCGCTATCAGCCACCAATAACCAATCCCCCTCCGTCATATGACGGAGGGGGATTGCTATGTGCCCAGTTTCCTCACACCAGCATACTCCGTTCATGCGCTAACGCGCGTCGAGCTGCCACGACCAGCATCACATGCTATGGTCAAACAGGCGTTGGAGTACAGGATGTGGAAATGCCCGTTGTAACGTCAGGGCAAAAAATGTTTCCATCAAACCAGGAAACTTCGCGACTTCGATAAGCATGCCGCTCTCTAATTCATCTTTGACTACAATTGGTGGGATGACGGCCAAACCGGAATGTTCACGGGCAATCAAGCGGAGCATCGCCATATCATCGACTTCGGCGACAATATGCGGGTGGATCTGCATGCGATGCACAAATGCATCAAACTCAGTGCGAATACTCGAAGGGTGTGCCGGTACAACTAATGCCTCGGTACGTAATACATCTGCTAATGATAAATGTTGCCGTGACGGCTGTGGATGCCCAATCAGGCTCACCGATTGTTGGGCAATGGTGTGCACCACCACATGTCGCATACTCACGGGCATAACATTGGCGAGAACCACATCGAGGGTGTAGTTTGCTAAATCGTTGAGTAACTCATCCATTCGACCAGAGCGAATCACAATCCCACTTGCACTTGCACTCATGGCTGGGCGCAAAAACGCCATTTGTAAATTACGCGACAAGGTCGCCAATGATCCAACCCGTAAGACGTTTTGCCGCGGTGCCCCCAACGCATCCATTGTCCCCTGTAGTTCTGCACCTTTGGCGAATATGGCGTCGGCGAATTCTAAGGCCATATGACCCGCTTCTGTCAACACCAGTTGCCGACCTTGGCGCACAAATAATGGCTGACCAAAATATTGCTCTAATGCATGAATCTGCATCGATAACGCCGATTGGGCAATGTTGTGATTTTTGGCCGCCCGTGTCAGATTGCCGTCGTGTGCCACAATCCAAAAATAGCGCAAATGATGGTAGTTCAACATAAACCCAAACCATTCTATATAAATGAACGATAACGTATTATTCATATATTTTTCAGATTATATCAAAAATGATACTATTTTTCACGGGGCAATAACCAACCCAACAGGTGCATTGCAGGACGCCATGGAACTGCTACGGCCTTTATTGGGGAGAGGATTTCGCTACAACCCATCGCATATATGTAGAAAGTACGCCATGAACGCAATTTTGATCGAAAACTTAGTTTCGCCGATTACTTTGGCGTTCCTGCTGGGTATTTTGGCCACAATGATTCGTTCTGATTTAGAAATCCCCGAGCCAGTCATTCGGATTTTTTCGATTTTTTTGCTGTTTTCGGTAGGACTCCAAGGGGGGCGTGAATTGGCCCTTGCCGATCTCAGTAATATCTGGGGCGCACTTGGGGTAACGGCACTGATTATTGTGCTGGCACCACTCAGTTCGTTTTTGGTGGCCCGCTACATCATCAAACTCAGCATTATCAATGCTGCTGCGGTGGCAGCCCTGTATGGATCAGTGTCTGCGGTCACATTTGTGGTGGCCCGTTCCTATGGCGACAGTGCCGGCACGCCAATGGAAGGGTATATCACGGGGCTGGTAGCCCTGCTTGAGCTGGGGATTTTTGTGGCGCTTTTTTATGGGCGGATTGCCTTGGCCCGCGCCAACAATACCCAAAATATCGCACTTGGTACGATTTTGAGCGAAACATTACGTTCGCGGGGGTTGATACTACTCGTAGGTGGGCTGATTATCGGGGCAGTTTCGGGAGAGAAAAATTTCACCAAAATCGAGCCGTTTTTTGTCGATCTCTTCCGGGGAGTGCTGGTGATTTTCCTCTTGGAAATGGGGATGACTGCCGGTCGTCACCTCAAAGAATTCGCCAAAGTCAGTGGGCGCATGCTTATTTTCGGGATTACCGTACCCATGATTCATGGATTCCTCGTCACCGGTCTCGCCACATGGGTTGGGCTCCCGCAGGGTTCGGTATTTGTGCTGGGTGTGGTAGCCGCATCTGCCAGCTATATCGACGCTCCGGCCGCGGTGCGGAACACCTTCCCTGATGCCAACCCATCAATCTATCTCACGTCATCGTTGGGAATCACATTTCCTTTTATGATTATCGCTGGCGTACCGTTAGTTTGGGAAATGGCCGCATTTTGGTATGGGCTGTAACGCTGCATGCGTACAAAGAAGCGGTGAGGGCGTCGTGCCCTCACCGCTTCTATTCCATGACACACCGACACGACTACCACTTTTCCCACACCGGTTCGCTACTCTCATAGACGCGTTGGTCGCGGCCAAAGACCACAAAGCGATCAAAGCCTCGTGAGAACCAGCGGTCGTGGGTGACCGCGACGACAGTCCCTTCAAACAGACTCAAGCCGTATTCGAGGGCCTCGGCACTCGCCAAGTCGAGATTGTCGGTGGGCTCGTCGAGGAGCAACAGGGTGGCGCCGTCGAGCTCGAGCAACAAAATCTGGAAGCGGGCCTGTTGGCCACCCGACAGCGTTTCGAAGCGTTGCTCGGATTGCCCGGTCAATTCATAGCGGCGCAACACACTCATGGCGGCTGCCAAATTGAGTGATTTGTGCTCCCACAAGATCTCGAGCAAGGTTTTGCCGATAAACTCGGGGTGGGCATGGGTCTGGGCAAAAAATCCCGGCACCACCCGTGAACCCAACCGCCACGATCCTTGGTGGTGCACCGATGGATCACCCGACAGCAGGCGCAAAAAGTGCGATTTGCCAGTACCATTACCGCCGAGGATGGCGACGCGATCGCCGAAGTCGAGCTCGAGATCAAAGGGCTTGGTGAGGTTTTCGATGACCAAGCCTTTGGTAATCACGGCTTGGACGCCGGTGCGGCCACCGCGCAAGCGTACTTTGATGTTTTGCACGACGGGTGGTGATTCGGGCGGACCATCATCTTCATAGCGCTTGAGACGGGTCTGCATGGCGCGGTATTTGGGAGCCATGGCATGGCTACTTTTGGCTTGGATGGCCAGGGTTTTGACCAGCTCAATCAAGCGCACATGCTCTTGGTTCCAGCGCAACAACAGCTCAGCGAAGCGTTCGTGGCGTGATTGGCGGGCGTCGTTCCAGGTGGCAAATCCTTCGCCATGCACCCAGACGGTGTTGCCTTTTTTGCCGTATTCAAAGGTGATGATGCGGTTGGCAGAACGTGACAGGAGTTCACGATCATGGCTAATAAACAAAATCGTCTTGCGGCTAGCGATGATTTGTTCTTCGAGCCAGCGTTTGCCCGGCACGTCGAGGTAGTTGTCTGGTTCGTCGAGGAGCAATACTTCGTCGGGACCACGCAACAACACCTCGAGCACGATCCGTTTTTGTTCACCACCTGAAAGGGTGTTGACTGTGCGGTCGGCCATCTGGTCAAAGGGTTGCTCAAACGCCGCCATACAGGCCACGTCCCAGAGCACTTCTTGGTCGTAGCCGCCGATATCGCCCCATTCGGTGATGGCTTCGGCATAGGCCATTTGGCTGGCTTCGCTGCCTTCGCTATACATGAGTTTTTCGGAGGCGACCAAGGCTTGCCCAGCAGTTTTTTGGGGAGCGGGCAAGACTGAGATGAGCAAATCGCGCAAGGTCGATTCGTCGCGGACGGAGCCTACAAACTGGCGCATAATCCCCAACCCACCCGAGCGCACGATGCTGCCTTCTTGGACGGCGATGTCGCCGGCGATCAAGCGAGCCAGTGTGGTTTTGCCGGCACCATTGGGACCGACAAAGGCAGCTTTAGCCCCATCACCGATACGGAAGTTGACATCGCGAAGCAACACCCGCCCATCGGACAACGAATAATATAACTCACTAACGTCAATGTGACCCACGCACCATACCCCTATTCACTGCTGCTGTATGGCGGCGACATTGACGCTGGTACAACATAACACTATCCACATACCCTTCTATCATACCATTTTACGACGTAGGAAGGAGGAAGCTGGAAGTATGAAGTGAAGTATGACGTAGGGGTGAATGTGGTGAATTTCATTCACCATTATTTATTCGCCCCTACACATGCCATGAAACTCTGCGCCCTCTACGTACCCTGTGCAAGATAATGAAATATATACCGCACGACATTTAAACGAAACGCACGCCACTTATCATCAAACTACTCGACGAAACAGGTCAAACAACTATGACATGGACACTACAAAATGCGTGGTTCACAAAAATCAGTAAAAGCGCAGATGGTGAATTTGTGGCAATCGATACCGCAGAAGCCGCACACGAAGGTATCACCATATCCTAAAATCGCGGGGCTCGACGAGGTGTGATATCACCGCACTTCGTCGAGCCCCTACAATTTACCATGACTAAAATCGGATTATTATGGCAACACGATATATCGCGTATGTGCATCAAATATGTCAAATGTTGGCTGGTATTGCAACACAAGCTGGGTATCATCTGACGCCGCACTACGCACAATCCACCCAGTTATTTGGGCACCCGCATAAATACCATCCGTATTCATGCCACTGAATTGTGGATCGGGGGCCACAATTGAAGGCGCATCATATAACACATTTTTGCTTCCAATTAGTCGCCATTCATTCCCTGCAAAAAACGTATTGTAGGTCGAATCGGGATCGGCATCACCCAGATACTTCAAGGTCACGCGAATACAAATATACTCAGATCCAGCAGGTGCCGGTTGATTAAACTGATTGGCTTTTTTGACCATCGTCGCAGCATCGGCACCGCGAATAACCTCATCGACAGTAATTGCAACCGGATTGACGACAACCAACGTGTTGGCAGCTGCCGGTGTATCGCGAGTCATACCAATCGTGGTGTCAGCCATTGCAGCGGTCTGATCAACCGTTACTGACGCATTTTCGTCAAGCGCCACATACAGTGGTGCTGTCATGGAAAATGATTCTTTTACCACAAACATCAGGTTTTGTTCATCACTTGGCACTAAAAACACGCGTTGCCCTTCGATACTACCCTTGGGAAATAACGCGCCTTCAAACGGCTTGGGTGGCACAACACTCACCGCTGAATACAAGCGATTATTGGAACCAGTCAGGTGCATATCAATTGCAAACAACACATCTTCAGCTTTGTCTTCAGTAGAAATGTTTGTTGCATTCAACGTTACTAGTACATATTCGCTCCCTTGTGGGGCGTCATCATTAAACATATTTGCGGTTTTGATTTGGTTGGCAGCCGGTGCACCGCGTTGCACATCCGTGATGATAAACGACCATTTTTCACCACGATATTCACTATTTAATGCAACCGGATTACTCCGGCTCCGCCCTACTTCGGCAACTACGGGAATCATCGTTTCTGTTGGGGGAAGTGCCGTAGACGTGGCAGCTTCGACAGTCGGTTGCGGCACCGCAGTCGCTTCCGTGTTGGAATCGAGCACAGGCGCAACAGCCGCAGTGGCTTGCGTCACCTTGTTGGGCGTAGGGGAAACCTCGGTAGTCGCTGTCGGCTTTTTGACTAATGCGGCAATGACACAACATGCCACCACCACAAATCCTACACCGGCAAAGATCATGATAATGATATTGCGCCATGATCGCTTTGGACTAGCCATGGTCGGTTCACTAGGAGGAATTGTCATTATTGCGTTCTTTCTTGTAATAATAAAAACGTATTACGTTATTTATCATACCATGCTTACGCAATTTTGTAACGAGGACTACACCGGTATTGGGAATCGTAAGCACCAAAGAATTAGTCGGCCAAGTACGCCAGAGTATTACCATTGATTGGCATCTACGCGAAAGCGCCCATGACACATTGCGTTGGGGTTGCCGCCGCACCCTCTGCATACCCTGTGCGAGGTTACGAAGTATGAAGTATGAAGTATGAAGTATGAAGTATGAAGTATGAAGTCAATACCTACGCCAATCTACGCCGCTTGTTGATTGTACGGCGGTGCATTGATAC
>JBBAWW010000019.1:0-18905 GCA_040397035.1 Roseiflexaceae bacterium
GCAACCGGCATGGAATGACGCTAGGGGTGAGGTGTTTTGGCGTAGGTATTGTATTTAGCACGATTTAAATTTAATTTAGCATCGTAATGCAATGGATTTGGTATCATTGCACACCATGCCATTTACTGTGTGTGCCGTTTTGTAGTATGGTAATAGTAGTTATCATGCTGGCGAGCTTTTATGCGGTCAGCAACAAATTATTAGGGAGGTTGCATGATTGAAGTGACTGGACTCACGAAGCGGTATAACGATATCACCGTTGTCGATGATGTCTCGTTTGCAGTGGCCCGTGGTGAAGTATTGGGCTTCCTTGGCCCCAATGGTGCGGGCAAAACCACCACCATGCGGATGCTGACGGGATATTTGCCCCCTAGTAGTGGCTCGGTGACGATTGCGGGTTTCGATATGCAGACGCATTCACTCCAAGCCCGCCGCCACATTGGCTACTTGCCTGAAGGGGTGCCGCTCTATCCCGAAATGACTGTGGCGAGTTACCTCGACCATATGGCGCGCTTACGCAATATGGCCCAACGGGTGGATGCCGTCGACCGCGCCATGAATTTGGTGCATATTGCCGACAGAGCCGACGATCGCATCGGCAAATTGTCCAAGGGGCAGCGCCAGCGGGTTGGTTTGGCGCAAGCCTTGCTCCATGACCCTGACGTCCTCATCCTCGACGAACCGACGGTCGGCTTAGATCCCCGTCAAATCATCGAAGTGCGTGAATTGATTCGTGAATTAGGCGCCACTCGCACGGTGATTTTGAGCACACATATTTTGCCTGAAGTCAGCATGCTGTGTAACCGTGTCGTGATTATCAAAAAAGGCCGCGTGGTGGCCGAAGATACTCCGACCGCCCTGACGTCACGGTTGCAAGGATCTGAACGCATCGAAATGCGCCTGCACCACCAACCAACCGATACCACCGCCATCCAACAATTACCGGGGGTGGTGCGTGTGAGTGTCGAAGCAGATGGCTTGTTGCATATCGAAACTGCCGCAGGCAGTGAAATCCGCCCCCAACTGGCCGCGTTAGTGGTGAATCAAGGATGGGGATTGCTGGAGCTCCATAAAGTGACGCTCAGCCTCGAAACCATCTTCCTTGAATTAACCACCCAGGAAGAATCTACCAGCGACCATAATGAAGTCGTCACTGTGGATGCGCCACCCACCGTTACTACAACAGACGAAGGAGCCGCATAATATGCGTACCGCCTTGGTAATTGCCCGCCGTGAACTCTTGGCGTACTTTATTTCGCCAATTGCCTACATGGTGTCGGCTGTCTTTTTGTTGATTGCCGGCTATTTGTTTTCGTTGATTTTGATTCAAAGCCAGCAAGCCACTATGGAAGGTCTTTTTTTCAATATCATGGTGGTGTTGATATTTGTGGTGCCGTTGTTGACGATGCGCTTGCTCGCCGATGAACAAAAAACCGGCACCATCGAAATATTGTTGACTGCACCCGTCCGTGACTGGGAAGTGGTGCTCGGGAAATACTTGGCTGCCATGGGCATGTTTGGGGTAATGTTGGCTTGTACCCTCTACTTCCCATTCATTTTGTGGCGTGTCGGGGGCACGCCCGATTGGGGTCCGATTTTGACAGGTTATTTGGGGCTGATATTGCTGACGTCAGCCATGATGGCGATTGGGACGTTGACGTCAGCAGTCACCGAAAACCAAATTGTGGCCGCCGTACTTGGCTTTGGGATTTTGTTGCTGTTGTGGCTGATTGAGGCTGCCGGTAATATTGCCACCGGCTCGGCCACAGCCCTGACCTATTTGTCGCTGCCGGCGCATTACAATGACTTTGCCCGTGGTGCAATTAACCTCGAGGATGTGGTCTATTACCTGAGTGTGACGATTGCAGCACTCTTTATTGCGACGCGGATGCTCGAAACACGGAGATATCGCTAATGCAGACATTGATCGAACGGATGCGGGCTTTTTTGGGCTTGCGTCAATTACGCTATGGCGCCAATGCGAGTGCAATGACGGTATTGTTGTTGGCATTATTGGTGATGGGCAACGTGCTGGCTGTGCGTTTCCATCGTCGTATCGACGTCACCGCTACCCAGTCTTTTTCGATTTCGCAACAAAGTAAACAAATCGTTGCCGCGCTCAACCAACCACTAGAAGTAGTGGGCTACTTTGGTGCCCAAGACAAAGCGTTGCAAAGCGATGTCGAAAGTCGCTTGAAGGAATATGTGGCTGCCTCGCCACGATTTAGTTATCGCTTTGTTGATCCCGACACCGACCCTGTGGCCGCCAAAAACGACAACATCACCAGCTATGGCACGATTGTAGTCAAATACGCTGACCGCAAAATCCAAGCCAGTGGCAGCGACGAAAAAGCCATCACCGGTGCGATCCTCAAGGCCTCGCAAGATGTGCAAACAACCGTATATGTGTTGACTGGACATCGTGAACGCTCACTCGACAACGTTGATCCCGCGGGCTTGAGCCAATTACAAGTGGTCTTGACTGACGAAAACTTCAAGGTAGCCCCGATTAATCTCACGATTTCGGCGACAATCCCCTTGTCGAATAGTCTGTTGCTTGTGGCCGATCCCCAAGACCCCTTTACGCAACCAGAATTCCAGAGCATCCTTGACTATATCAACAATGGTGGTCGAATGGTGTTGATGGCTAATCCATTGAGCCCTACCCCGATGGATGCCTTGCTCGAAATTTGGGGGCTCGAATGGCAACCTGACATCATCATCGACCAACAGTCACAAGTGGGCAATCCTTTCGCCCCAGCGGTAGTGGAATACCCCTATACGGACATTACCCGTAGCATGACGGGGCAGGCTAGTGTCTTTAATTCGGTGCGCAGTATCAAAGAAGTAGGCAATCCGCCACCAGAGGTGACCCGTCAGATCTTTTTGCGCAGTAGTGCCCAAAGTAGTGCGGCGACCAAATTCACCGATGGGAATGTTGAAGTGCAGGAAAGTGATGCCCAAGGACCGTTGAACTTTGGGTATATACTCGAAAGCCCCACCAAAATGCGGGCGGTACTGATTGGTGACGTTGACTTTGTGAGCAATGGCTACCTACAAGCAGCCCAAGCAAACGCTGCGTTATTTCGTAATGCAGTAGCCTGGGCTACAGCCCAAGATTCTTTGATCGCGGTGCCAACAATTGCGCCGATTGACCGCAAGGTCTTTTTGACCAACGACCAAAGCACCTTGATTTTTTATAGTTGTGTCATCGGGTTACCGTTATTGTTTGTCGTCACAGGGATTGCCGTATGGTGGCGGCGTCGTTAGCATAATGAGGGTCATATGAACGTCCGAATGACGATTGTGTTGGCGGTGTTGTGTGCGGCGGTGGCGGGGTATCTGTATTGGGTGCCCGACCCCAACAGTGAAACAGTCGCAGTCGATGCCCCCAAAATCACCGTTACCAACACCGATTCGAAAGCGGTATTTGCGGTAACCGTGAGCAAAACTGCGGACAACACGCTCCAAGTCGCCCGCAAAACCGATGGCTGGCAGATTGTGGCCCCCCAGCAACTGGCTGGCGACGCTATCGTGATTGGTCCGGCGGTGGCGGCGGTGGCGCAGTTGGCAGCGACCAGTGTGATTACGCCCACCTCGAGTGATTTGTCGGGGTATGGTTTGGTGCCACCCCAGTTCACCATCGTCACGCTCGACAAAGACCAAAAACCAATCGATACGCTGATGATTGGTACGCGGAATCCTAGTGGTGGTGCCCGCTACGTCCAACATATGGGTGACGCCAAGGTGTATCTGGTGAATGATAGCTCCCTTGATACCATCGAAGGCTGGTTTACAACCTTACCCATCGAACCAACGCCGTTACCCGCTGTCAACACACCGGCTCCCTAAGCGCCCTAATCGATACAAATATCCCCGCGTGACTAATGGTCATGCGGGGGTGTTTTTTTGTCATCACGGAGCATTTTTTACAAATAACGCATCGCAATCAACCCCACCACTGCACAGAGTGCGGTCACCATCCAGGCAGACGATTTGAACCGGATTAATGCAGTAGTCCCGATAATCCAGATTGCAATATCGACACCGTTGGCGATGGCGTGGGTCATGATGGGGTCCCACAACGTGGCTGCGAGCACGCCCACTACGGCGGCCTGTACCCCTAGTAATGCGCGTTGCACCCATACGTGTTGCTGAATCTGGCGCCACCACGGCATGATGCCCATGATGAGCAACCACCCCGGTAGAAAAATAGCCACTGCGCCAAGTACCCCTTGCCACCACGAATACCCCCCTGCCACGCCACCCACATACGCCCCAATCGCAAACAACGGCCCGGGGAGTAATTGAGCGGCGGCATACCCACTCAAGATTTGCGTGCTATCCAGCAAGCCACTGGTAACGAGGCGTTGTTGGAGCATCGGCAATACCACATGCCCACCCCCAAAGACTAACGCTCCCGATTGAAATAATATGCTCAATGGGTGCTGCACGAATGTACAGAGAAGGACAAGTCCCCCAAAGCTAATGAGGAAAATACTCCCTTGCGTGCGAGTCAGCAGGGTACTACTCGTGGGGATGGTCGGTGTCTGCTGCCGGTGGATGAGTGCACCACAAATCGCCGCGCCCACCAGACACGCCATCTGCACCCACGGAGTATTCCAGGTCAGTAATATGCCGAGGGTAATCGCGGCAATCAGTTGATTGGGAGTGGTTTTACAAAACGTACGGGCCATCGACCAGACGGCCTGGGTGACGACACAGGCTGCCCCGAGGAGCAAGCCGTGAATCAGCCCACTTTGCTGTTCCAGCCACGGGCTACCACGCATCACGAGCAGCATGATGAGGGCTGATGGTGTCGTAAATCCCAGCCAGGCCACGAGTGACCCCCATACACCGGCGTGGCGCGCCCCAATCAGCATCCCCAATTGTGAGCTAGCAGGACCTGGCACGAGCTGGCACAAGGCGTTGTCTTGGGCAAATTCATCATTACTCAGCCAGCCACGGCGGGTGACAAATTCATGATGGAAATAGCCCATATGGGCGGTAGGCCCACCAAATGACGTCAGCCCCAAGCGCGTAAATGTCCACCAGATTTGCAATAACTTATGACGCATACCCCGCCAGTTCTTTGGTTTTGGCGAGCATATCAGCTGATTTAATCAACGCTTCGCCTACGAGTATCGCATTAGCGCCATGGTGACCCACGGTGGCTACATCGGCAGCGGTAAAGATGCCACTTTCACTGACCAACGTGATATTGCGCCCAGTGGGGATTTTTGCAAACACCTGTGCCGTGGTGTCGAGGGATAATTCAAAGGTATGCAGATTGCGATTGTTGACTCCGATGATGGCGACATCGAGGGCGAGGGCGCGTTGTAGTTCGTCGTCGTCGTGTACTTCGACGAGGACATCCATGCCCAACTGCTGTGCCAAATCATACAAGGCCTTGATCTGGTCATCGGGCAGGGCTGCCATAATCAATAAAATCGCATCGGCACCATAGGCGCGCGCTTCAAACACCTGATAGGCATCGATGATGAAATCTTTGCGGAGCAACGGAGGATGGTGCCCATCGGGTCCAACGGCGTCTTGCTGGCGGATACCTTCGAGGTATTTGAGGCTGCCTTGGAAGTAGCGTTGGTCGGTGAGTACTGAAATCGCCGAGGCGCCACCGTGGCTATAGGTTGCTGCAATCGCCAATGGTTCGAATGGCTCAATCAGTACTCCCCGTGACGGCGAGGCATGCTTGACTTCGGCAATCAAGGTGGGGCGTTGATGGCGCCGCAATGCGTGGACAAACGAGCGGACTGGTGGGGCGAGGGTTGCTTTGTGTTGGATGGCATCGTCCTTGACTTTGCTCCGTTGCCGGGCAACTTCGACGATTTTGTGTGCCAAAATTTGTTGCAGAATGCTGTCACTCATACTGAGGTCCCCTCGTTTACATGTCCATGCCGAGCCCGTTCGCTCGGCATGCGGTTATAGTTTTTTTGTAATTAGTTGCAGTCGCTACTGGGTAGCATGCCAACGTACAGTGTCGTTTTGGCATAAATGCATGCGCCAATAGGTGGGTACACCGGCGCTATTTGGCGGACACGCTGGTGCTTGCACTATACCTGTAGCGCTGCGCATCGTCAAGTGAGTCGTATCGTGTGGTAACGCTAGGCCTCGGTAGGAGAATGTATTGGAATTAGCGTTGGAGTGCTTTTAGGACCCGCCACGTGGTTGTTTCGGCGATGTCTATTTCCTGTTGAAACAGCCGCAGTGCCATGCGCGTATTGGCGTTTTCAATCACGCCATCCTGACTTTTGCTGATGATTATATATAAATGAATCGGGGCACTTGCATAGACGCTGAGATAATTTGCATTCAAGAGTGCGGCAATGTCCGCAGGGCAATTCGTTGGTAACGCCGGGACATCTTTGCTGAGGGCTTTGAGCTTGGCGGCAAGTTGACTGGTTGATACGGCAGTGGGAATCGCATCATAATATTCATAAAAGGTGTAGATGCGTTGTCTGCTTGATTCTATGTAGATAGCGATGTCATCACGACATTGCGTAGTCATGGTGGTGGTTTGTACCCCTGCTATTGCGGTGGCGGGTGGGGGAATTGTTGTGGTGCTGAATTGCGTCTGCCCATACCGAAAAATCAACCACATCAATCCTCCATTGATGAACAACAACGTCATGATCACTGGAATGAGCCAGCGCTGATGGTATGTCATATTATTCCTTTTTTAAGTGGGGGTGAAACATTGTTACGAATAATCCTCCTCACCACACGGTGAGGAGGACTGCGGGTAATTAATCCGAATAGCGTTCTTCGAGCCAAGGATTGGCGCTATTGTTGTAGCCGTAGCGCTCCCAGAAGCCCAAGCGGTCAGAGTTCATGAATTCGAGGCCCCGCAGCCATTTGGCACTCTTCCAAAAGTATTTTTTGGGAGTGAGCAGGCGCAGTGGGAAGCCGTGGTCGGGGGTGAGCTCTTCGCCGTCGTATTTGTAGGCCAACAACGCATCGTCGAGCATCAGATATTCGAGGGGGACATTGGCAGTAAAGCCAAATTCACAGTGGGCCATCACAAAATTGGTGCCCGGGTGCAAGGCGGGGATCAATTCGAGGAAATCGCGGAAGCGTACCCCCAACCAACGTGTGTCTAATTTGCTCCAGCGCGTGACACAGTGAATGTCGGTGATGACTTCGACTGTGGGCAGGGCACGGAACTCGCTGTATGAAAAGTGCTTGGGTTGATCGATGGTCCCCCATACCCGCAAATCCCATGTTTCGGGTAAGTTTTTATATTGGGGGACATCACCATAGTGCAGGACGGGGAATTTTTCGGTGAGGTGTTGGCCGGGGGGCACCCGTGATTGGATTTCTTCGGGTGTCCGCTCTACTTTACGGCGAAACGCATTTAGCATGGTAAACCTCTCAACAGAACTACAGGGCTATTATACCGTGAATTTTGTTACCACTCCGAACTGGTTGGCAGGTGCGCTGGTACCCACGTCAAGGGTTGCAGTGGTGGGGCAAATGGTCCGATTTTTGCCCAACAGCGCATCTGCAAAAACGGTACTGGGTCAATGATATGACTTTGGGTGCCGAAATTGTCATTGGGTAAGGCTTCGCTCATTGTGTGAATAACGTTTACTGCTTTGGATATACTAATGTGATTGGCAGCATAATCACTATCGATTTCGTAGAGGCGTTGGATAGCTGCGGTACGAATCGATTCGTCATTGCTGGCACGAATCCGTTGTGCGGCACTACTCAGTGCGCCAAATAACGCTTCTTCGCGGGGGAGTTGATTTTGCCACGCCTGACGTAACTGTTGGTCAATATGCGACATCGCATTATCGAGGCGGTCATAGCGTTGAATCAAGCGGGTTAATTCACTAATAATTGGCACGGTCATGTCACTCGCCGTATGCCACGTCACATCAAAAGTATTGGCTTCGTGACGGATACTCTGTAATCCTTGCAAAAGTGGTATAGCTTCGGGTACCGGGTGGAGCGTATGGAATTGCTCAATCAAGCGAATCTGGCGCCAAAGCATATCGCGGATGCGTTGACTCCGTTCGGCAATCAACAGGGGGGTATTGCCGTTATTGTGTGGTAAAAATTTGTAGGTGTGTTGGATGAATTGGCGTGCTTTGCGATAACTGACGACACAATCAAACGGGATCTCGTCAATGGCTTGTTGTACCGCCAAAAACTCTGCTTTGATGGTCGGATAATTGTGGGAGACATCACTATCGCCGCCGTTTATACGGGCTTGGACAATCTCCATCAGTTCTTCGGCATCCGAAAATTCTTGGCGGGCGATTAATTCCATCCGCTGTAAATCGGCGTGACGTTGGATGATAATCTGCAAAATGGTACCGGCGCGTTGAATGGCTGCTTGGGCATTGGATAAGAGTTGACTGACGTCGGTGTATTGTTGGGGGGTATTGACACGATTGGTCCACGCCACATAATGCGCCCCAAAGCGTGCCAACACTACTGCTTCGCTGCCTGCATTTATGAGGTCATTCCAGGTTGCCGGGTGCATGTTTTTCATTGATTGGAATGCCGTAGTCGCGGCCGCAAATTGTGCAGTGAGTACTTCACCGTCACGAGTGGTTTGGGCGATCGCTTCGTTTTGGCGTTGTTGGATAATCGGTAAACTGCCCCCTTCGGTGACTGCTTGTTGGCGTAATGCTTCGGCTTGGCTCACGAGCGCGTTACCTGCAGGTAAGTTACCGATAAGGATGTCCGCCAAGGCGAGATCGAGCAGGCGCGTTGCTTCTTGAAAGAGGCTGAGGCTATGACTGACATCAAACCCTTGTAGGGAGGCTTTTTCGGCAGCGTGACGCCCCGCAGTCACCCCATTGCGCACATCGTATAGGGTCGTGATATGCGTAGCAACTGCGTGATAGATTTGTTGCGCCCGTTGCGCATGAGTAGTGGCGTCTGCGTATTGGTGGCTCGCCAAAAATTCATGTGCTCTTGCCAAGTCTCTGTTCCCAGTGGCGAGGAGCTCACGGTGATTAATCCCAAGTGTGGCGAGGCGATGTTCGATTTTTTGTTGTTCACGTTGGACTTGCTCGATGAGGTCGTTGTTTTTTTGGATGAGTGATGCGAGCTCACTCCGTTGCTTGATACTTTGTTGGAGTGTTGCTTCGATGGGGGGAATAGTTGGCGTTAAGTCCTTGACGATTTCGATCAAGGTATGATATTCGGTGGCCGTTGGGGCTTCTGGTAAGCGCCGAATCGTGCGATCGAGGGTGGCTTGGGTGGCTTGGTAGAGGTGTTCGGCTTGTCGGATGAGGGTTGCGATTTTTTTGGCATCTTCATCACTAAATCGGACGCGGTCATAGACCATGCGATCACGCTCGCTATTGAGGAGCTGCGCCGCATAATTCAAGCGACTGCGTAACCCGCGTAACGCCACATCAGCATCTGCCTGGATACTCGCACGGGCTTTATCGAGTGCCATGCGGCGCCGGATACGCACAAACAATACGCCTACCGTAATCAAGGCAGCCACCCCTACCACACTGACCGCAATTTGTTGCATCAACAATGGGGTGAATGACATCCCGGCGATGACAGGATTACTTTGCATGTCCATGGTCATGTCCTTCGTTGTCAATACATTCGGGTTATGCTGCCACGTTGCGCCATCGTACCGCGTGGGTGCAACTTTACTGCCATTGGTGCCTGGTTAGAGATCGACGCCCAATACCCCTGCCACACTAAAGATATCCTTGTCGCCACGTCCCGATAAATTCACCAAAATAATCTGGTCGGGGCGCATGGTGGGGGCGACACGCAATGCATCAGCGATGGCGTGTGCAGTCTCGAGTGCGGGAATAATCCCCTCGAGTTTGCTGAGCATTTGGAAGCCATCGAGGGCTTCTTCGTCATCGACCGACACATACTGCACTCGCCCTGAGTCATGCAACATGGCATGCTCAGGCCCAATCGCCGCATAGTCGAGCCCTGCCGATATACTATGCGTCAACGAAATCTGGCCATCGTCGTTTTGCAAAATATAAGTGTAACTCCCTTGGAGCACCCCTTTGCTGCCCCCTTCGAAGCGGGCGGCATGATTCCCGAAACTTATTCCGCGGCCGCCTGCCTCAACTCCCCGCATCGCCACCCCTGGTTCTTCGAGGAAGGAATGGAATAAGCCGATCGAGTTCGAGCCGCCCCCCACACAGGCAATCAGCAAATCGGGCAAACGCCCTGCTGCCTGCTTGATTTGGGCATAGGCTTCGCACCCGATGATGCTCTGGAAGTCACGCACCATGGTGGGGTAGGGATGAGGTCCGAGTGCCGACCCGAGCAAGTAGTACGAATCGGGGTTCGACACCCAATCGCGCATGGCGTCGTTGATGGCGTCTTTGAGGGTGCGTGAGCCAGTGGCGACGCCCCGCACTTCGGCACCTAGCAGGCGCATCCGGAAGACGTTGGGTTTTTGGCGTTCGATGTCATCGACACCCATATAGACCACACATTGGAGCCCGAGTAGGGCACAGACGGCGGCGGTGGCGACGCCATGTTGGCCGGCACCGGTTTCAGCGATGATGCGGGTTTTCCCCATCCGTTTGGCCAACAAGCCTTGACCAAGGGCGTTATTGATTTTGTGGGCGCCGGTATGTGCCAAATCTTCGCGTTTGAGGTAGATTTGGGCGCCACCACAATGCGCCGTAAGGCGGGTGGCATGGGTCAACGCAGTGGGGCGACCGATAAACGTCGCTTGCAGTTGGGCGAGTTCTTGCCAAAACGTGGGGTCGTCTTTGATGGCGGCGTAGGCTTCAATCAAATTCGCCACGGCTGGGGCGAGTGTTTCGGGAATGTAGCTGCCGCCGTAGGGACCAAATAATCCGGGACGATTCGCAGTGGTGCTCATGGTAACCTCTAATGTTTCAATACAACGGTACGGCGAGGACATCACACAAAAAGGCATATTCGACGGCGCGGTCAACCAGGGCATCGTAGCGCCCACTTTTGCCGGCGTGGCCGGCAATCATGTCGGTCAGCAAGTAGTAGCGCCCGGTAGGTGCCACTGCCCGCAATTTGGCGATCCATTTGGCTGGCTCCCAATATTGTACCCGTGGATCGTTAAATCCGGCAGTCATCAGGATGGCGGGGTAGGCTTGGGCATTGGTATGGTCATAGGGCGAATATTCCCACATCGTCTGGAATTGTGCCGGCTCGTTGGGGTTGCCCCATTCTTCGTATTCGGGGATGGTGAGTGGAATCGTTGGGTCGAGGATGGTATTGAGGATATCGACAAACGGCACCAATGCAAGCGCCGCCGCAAATAACGTCGGGCGCTGCGTCACTATCGCCCCCACCAACAATCCACCGGCACTCCGCCCATAACAGGCCATGCGGGCGCTAGTCGTATATTGCTGGGCAACTAAATATTCACCACAGGCAATGAAATCGTCAAACGTGTGTTGTTTGTGGGCTAATTTGCCTTGCAGATACCATTCGCGCCCCATTTCGCTGCCGCCACGGATGTGGGCGAGGGCAATCACAAACCCACGCTCGAGCAAACTCAAGCGCTCGCTCACAAATCCGACACTCAAATTTGCGCCATAGGCACCATAGCCGATAAGCAACGCTGGTGCGCTCCCATCACAGGCTACGTCGTGGCGCCGCACAATCGTCAAGGGAATCTGGGTACCGTCGCTGGCTGGCACAAACACCCGCTCGAGGATGTAGTCACTGGGGATATGCCCAACGCCACCCACCACATCCTGTTTGATGGTGGTATAGACGCGACTCTGCATGTCATATGCCAAAACAGTTTGGGGGGTAATGGGTGTGGCATAACTGAGATAGAGTACCGACCCGTGATAGGTTTGTTGGTAAATTGACGTAACGTGGTAGGCAGCATCGCCAAATTCGAGGCAGTGCATCGGCTGTTGGTCATGGGGGCAGACTTCGACTTGGGGCAATCCGCCCCGCCGGACCCACACCACGAGGTGCTGCTGGAACGCGTCGATTGCTTCGATACTCGTGTCGTCACGATGCGCGATATACGATTGCCATTCGGTGTGGCTGAGCATGCGAGTCTGCACACAAAAATTCACTGCCTGTTGATTGGTGCGCATATAACATTGCTCGCCGACCATCACGATGTCATATTTGACATCTGGTTGCCGGGGCGCTACACACTGCGCGGCATAGTCATGTTGGCTGTCAAACACCCAGACTTCTGAGCTACTACTACTATGACTCCCCACAATCAAAAATCGTTGATCGCCACTTTGTTCGAGATGGACATTATATAATTCGTTGGCTTCAAAAAAAAGACATGTGGCAGCGCTGGCAGGGCGTTGCCATTGCCACGTCCATACACTGCTAGGACGCCAGGCTTCGTCGGGGCGCACAAACGCCAGCACGCTCCCGTCGGGCGACCACGCCAAGCCATAGTGCAGGTCGGGGACGGGGGTGATCATGGCATGACCATCGGTGATGCGCCGGATATGCAGGGTAAAGCGTTCACTGCCATTGTCGTCGAGCAACAAGGCAATGTAGGTGCCAGCGGGACTGACTGCCCAATCGCCCAACTTGAGGAAGGATTTGCCACGTGCTTCATGGCCGAGGTCACATACCACTTGGGCGGATTGTTGCGGATTATTCAGGGCAGTGCGCATCAGCGTGGGGTATTGTTGCCCTTTTTTGTAGCGCATAAAGTAGGCATATGCGCCGATGGGAATAGGGGCGCTGTCGTCATCATCGACCAAACGGGCTTGGAGCTCGTTGATGAATAATTGACGTGCTGCCACTGATATATGCGCATCGGCATAGGAATTTTCGGCGGCAATATAGTCATGTACTGCCGGGTTTTGGCGTTCACGCAACCAAAAATAATCATCGTGGAGTGTGATGTCATGGACGACGGTACTGCGCGGTTGTGGTTGAGCGCGTGGTGGTTGACGCATAGTGCGACACTTTCAAAAAACGAATTATGGTCTATTATACCGTCAGTTTATGGCAGTGCATGACGATGCGGGGATTTTCGTTTGCCGGTATCTTCGCTATCGTATGTCAATCAATGACCGTGGTATGATACACGCAATAAAAGATGCATACAATTTGGGTTGTACAAGGTGGAGTCGTGCGGCAAAAATACCGAAAAATTGTGCAGATATTGATGATGTGGGTCTGGCTATGGACATATAGTGGTCAGCCTGCCCCTCACGTATTTGCTATGCCCAATGCTGCTTTGGTTGAAACTGATTTACCGACATATCTCGCTCAACTCCCTGGTCCACTGTCACAATTCCGCGAAGGTAATCAGACCGCCGCCGGGATTATCCGCTCGACGGTCGATTGGTACGGCGTCAGTCCGCGCATGATGTTGGCACTGCTCGAAGCCAGCAATCAATTACTCAGTCGCACCGATGGCGGCGCGGCGGTACTTGCCACCCCAATTACCGCTAGCTCGGTGGCACCACGTGGGTTTGCCGCCCAGATTGATTGGGCAGCGGCTGGCCTAAGGGCCGGCCTCGGTCCCTATGACCGCCCGCCGGTGGTGCAATTTAGTGATGGGGTGACCACCACCATTGATCTCAATCAAGCGCCCGAAGGGGTAGCGATGCAACGAGTGCTAGCCCATGGCCGTACCCGTACCCAATGGGTACAGGCAGTCAAAGCCTTTGTGCAGGCCTTTGCAACCTACTTTGATGGCGCGTTAGTCAGCAAAAAAACTCCCCCCGCACCCCCACCGAGAGGATTCCTTTATCGACCATGGCAAGCAGGGGTGCGGGTCCGCCACTTGGCGTATTTCGATCATCAATACCCTACGGTTGATACCCAAGCCGGTGATGATGGGGTGGTGGTCAATTATTTGGGAGCCCATGATATACAGTACGATGGTCACGACGGCCATGATTTTGCCTTCCCGGATCAACTCATCGGCACGCCTATTTTGGCGGCGGCAGCCGGTATCGCTTATGCCAGCACGCAACGTGGCAATGGCGTCTATATCACTCACGCTGATGGGTATACGACAGTGTATTGGCATCTTGATCGTTTTAGTCGGCGCTTTATGGGGTTGATTAATAGTGGCAAAGGGGTCCAGGTTGCGGCTGGTGACGTGATTGGCAGTAGTGGCAAAAGCGGGTTTGTGATTGGCACGCCCCATTTGCATTTCGAAGTACGCCGCGATGGCAAACAAGTCGACCCCTATGGCTGGTACGGCAACGGCGCTGATCCCTGCCCCCGATATCCAGCCTGTCTGGCAAGTACGTGGTTGTGGCATAGTTCGTTGCGGGGCGAGTTTGATTTCTTGCCGCCTGATCAAGTTGCCACCGCTGTTGCACCACCGCCTGCGTATCGGGTGGTGGTTGCCCCCCGCAATGAATACCGTTTGCTCTCTTCGTTTGATGATGGGGTGACCCCTGACCTGGCCCAAGCACCGCTCCAGGTCGTGGGCTACCCCGTATTGGTAGCTGGCAAATACGCCAAGGCCATGCAGTTTGTGGCAGGGAGTGCGCTGGTGTTGAGCGGGCGTGATCGCTTGCTGGCAGATAGTGGCAGTCTATCGGTATGGGTTGATACTGCCAAGGCGACCACGGGGCGGCACTATCTGTTTGCGAGTAGTGCTCAACCTGATGCCAAAAAACAATATGCCGGTACCATTGCAGTGCGCTACGAAGTCGCCAGTGATGGGCATGCCCAGTGGGTGTTTTGGAGTGTGGCCGATGATGGCACGAGTGACGAATTGCGCGTCCCCCGCCGCGACCAAGGCTTCCACCATATCACGGCGCATTGGCAACAGGCGACGGGGCTGAAGCGGTTTTTTATTGATGGCATATTGGTGGCCCAACGTCAAGGAGTGGCATTACCGACCCGTATTGCAGATACCACCACCCTCGGGCGCTTCCCCCAAGGCAAGAGTGCCCAACTCAGCATCGATGACCTGTTGATTTGGCGCGATGCTCCGACGCAAGATCAACTCACGGTGGTGGCAACTGCCACTGACCAACAAGCACCACAATATGCATTGCGCGCCCCAGAAACCACTACGACCATCCAATTAGTGCCGATTCGCGCCAGCAATGACCCGGTGGTGGTGATGCGGGTAGCGGTCGATGGTAAATTTACCGATCCACAGCCACTCAACACCCAATTTACCGTGACGTTGCCATATCATGAAGGGGTCAATGTCAGCGAAATGTTGGCCCAAGTGGCCATTGAACTAACCACCCGCTCAGGGGCAGTGCAAACGGTGCATGGCGTGGTGAATCGCCTGCCTGTCAAGGTGACAGACGTCCACGCCAATCGGTAACGCGAGTGCTAATACACGAAAAACAACCGCAGCCAATCATTCACGTTGTATACTAAAAGGGTGTAACACCGACCCCGCTGACATGGGCGTCAACTAAGGGAGCGTATCTGTGGAAGAACTGATTGCGGCATTGTTTGCCGCCAAAATCGTCGCGATTGTCCGCCTCGAGCGCTACGATCGTGCCGTTGAAGTCGCACAAGCCTTGTATGCTGGTGGGATTACCGCCATCGAATTCACCTTGACTGGTGCCGGCGCCTTTGACGCCATCAGTCGCGTACGCAGTGCCATGGGCACGCAAATGTTGATCGGTGTGGGCACGGCGCTCACCGTGGCTGATGCCGAAGGGGCGATTGCCGCCGGCTCGCAATTTATCGTCACGCCGGCGGTACGCCCGCTCGTGATTGCCGCCGGCATCAAAGCCGGCATCCCTACCGCCTGTGGTGCCATGACTCCCAGTGAAGCATTGACGGCCCACGAAGCAGGAGCCGCGTTTATCAAAATATTCCCGGCGCGGTCATTAGGTCCTGGCTATATTCGTGACATCCTTGCGCCCTTACCGTTTTTGAAATTAATGCCCACCGGCGGGATTGGTGCCGACAATCTCAAACAATACCTCGACGCTGGTGCAATCGGGGTGGGGATTGGTGGTAGTCTGGTGCCCGCCAAAGCCGTCAATGCCGGCGATTGGCAAGTGCTCACCGACGGTGCCAAGCAATGCGTGGCTGCCTTAGGAGGGAAGTAACATGCCAGAAGTTATGACGTTTGGCGAATGCATGGGCGTGCTCTACCCACCCGACTCGGTTACTATCGATGATGCGGCATTGCTCAAATGGGACATCGGCGGCGCCGAAGCCAATTGTGCCATTGCCTTGGCCCGGTTGGGTGTGTCGGTGCGCTTTCATTCACGGGTCGGCAATGACCCCTTTGGCCGCAAAATAACCGCCGTGCTGGCTGGCGAAGGAGTCGACACCAGCGCCGTGCAGATCGATGCCACCCGCCCCACCGGTGTGTTTTTCCGTGAATGGTTGGCCGATGGCGCACGGCGGGTCTTTTATTACCGCAGTGGGTCGGCGGCAGCCAACATGGGTCCCGAAGATTTGCGTGCCGAGCAATTTGTGGGCATCAAGGCCTTGCATTTGACGGGAATCACGCCGGCCTTGAGTGAGCGGGCTGCGGCTACCTGTACGCAGGCGATTGAACTGGCCAAAGCGGCAGGGGTGATGGTGACCTTTGACCCCAACTTCCGACCGCGTTTGTGGAGCGCCGAGGCTGCTCGCATTGCCATGACACCTCTGGCCGCCGCTAGCGATATTATTTTGATGGGCCACGAAGACGCTGCGGCGTTGTTTGGCGAAGGCGATGACGAGCATTATCTGACGTCGGCCCAGCAACTGGGCATCCGCACCATTGTGCTCAAACGCGCCGAGCGGGGCGCGTTGGCCATCCACGATGGTGAGCGCTTCGAGGCCGCCGTGGTCAAAGCCGAGCGTGTGGTCGACCCCGTGGGAGCCGGCGATGGCTTTGACGGCGGCTTTATTGCGGCCCGCTTGCGCGGCAAATCAATCCCCGAAGCCCTGCATATCGGCGCCATTGTGGGCGCCGGCTCGGTGGCACATTTGGGTGATTATGCTGGCTATCCGAGCATGGATTTATAAAGCGCGTGGCATGCCACGCACGTACGAGGCACCTTCGAAGGTGATGCCGAGGGCGGCGGCTTGGGCGAAAATAAACTCCAGCCCTTGCGTCAATTGGCTTTCGTTGAGGTGTTCGATCATCAAGGTGGGCGCTGGGTTTAGTTTCTCAATTTCAGTGAGATAGGTTGCGTAGTCAAGCATGCCAGCGCCGATAAACGTCTCGTTTATCTGGACGGTGGCATGTTTTGCGGGCATGTTGAGGTCTTTGGCGTGACAGCTGACAATCCACGGCCCCAGTATGCTAAAGCACTGTTTGATGAATTGGGCGTTGTAATAAAAGCGTCGCGGGCTGGCGATAATATTGACGGGGTCGAGGTGTACTGCAAAGCTTGGGTGGTCGACGACCTCAATCAAGCGGGCATAGATTTCGGGGCTGTCAGGCAAGAGGTACGACTCGGTCTCGATGACCAGTTTGGTGGTGGTCGGTTGGGTGCGGTCGAGGATGGACTGGATGGTACTGACCGTCGCATAAAAACTTTTTTCGGACATATTGAGTGGATTGGCGTTACCCCAGCCGCCTGTTTGTACAGAGCCACCATGCATGACACAGCAACGGGCGCCCATTTGGTCGGCGTAGGTGAGCCGGCGGCAGATTTCGTCGACGTTTTGTTGGCGTAACAGCGGATTGGTATCGAGGATGTTAATCCCATACGCTCCAAATTCTGCCAGCACGATATCGGCTTCAGCAAAGGCCTGCTTATAGGCGTGGCGTTGCGCTTCATCTGCGATATATCTACAGTAGGCTGCGCCAAACCCTAGTTGTTGGTGCAACGCCACTTCTTCAGCGATGGTGCTAAATTTTTGAAAAATTGGGCCACCGAGTCTCATTGGTCTACTCCTTGCCATGGCAAAATCATTACCTTGCCACATTCCTGCGCCGCACAGGTTGCGAATGCGTGTTGGATTTCGTTGATGGGGTACACATGCGTGATGAGCTGTTCAGCAACTGGCGAATCACGAATGACCTGCATCAACTTGTGGGCGCCATTCAAATTGTAGTGCCATTGCCCCATCAGACTAATTCCTTTGCGGATAAAGTCGTTGCTGGCCTGGATGGCCAAATCGTTGCCACATTCGCCGATCAGCGAGATTTTGCCACGGCGGCGCACCATGTCAATACACAGTCGTTGGGCAACGACGTTACCCGATGTCTCGAGGCAGGCATCGACGCCGCGCATAGTGGTGAAATCCATGATTTTGGTGCGGATCTCGGGATCGTAGGGTGACAATACCAAGTCTGCGCCCAATTCACGGGCTTTTTGTTGGCGGTAAGGCACTTGCTCGACCAGGATGGTGCGCGCCCCCCGGAATTTGGCATTGACGACGCCCCCCAGACCTACTGCCCCGCCGCCGGTAATCAATACGGTGTCAGTAGCTGAGACATTCATGTTTTCGAGCGCCCCAAAGGTAGGACCTAACCCACAACAGGCTAGGGCGGCGCGGGTATACGATATGTCGTCGGGGATGGGGACGAGGAGCCAATCTTGTTTGAGCAGGTATTGGACATGGGTATCGCCGCCATAGGCCACGCCAGTAAATTCAGCCGGGTCGTGCATCTGCTGACAATGGATGTATTCGCCCGAGATACAGAGCGCGCATTTGCCACAGGAGGTGCCGGCCATGACCACGACGCGGTCGCCTACTTTGACTTTGCCTGGTTGGGCGACCATCACCACTTCGCCGGCGGCTTCATGTCCGTGGTATTCGCTACCGTTGAGCCAATTTTTGTACTCGGTACAGAGCGGGATGGCATGGACTTTGACCAACACCCAGTCTTGGCGGGGTTGGGGAATGGGTACATCCAGTAGGGTGGTTTGCTTGACGCCGGTGATGGCGATACGCTTCATGGTGTGGGGCATACATCACTCCTTTGTGCGAGACATGTCTCGCACTTACGCACGTGCGAGACATGTCCTTGCATTTACGACTTGGGTACGAGACATGTCCTTGCACTTACG
>JBBAWW010000019.1:19005-38109 GCA_040397035.1 Roseiflexaceae bacterium
TGGGTACGAGACATGTCCTTGCATTTACGACTTGGGTACGAGACATGTCCTTGCATTTACGACTTGGGTACGAGACATGTCCTTGCACTTACGACTTGGGTACGAGACATGTCCTTGCATTTACGACTTGGGTACGAGACATGTCCTTGCATTTACGATTATCGGGATGGCGTCCGATGGCAATGCCCCCATATTTTGGGATTATTGCGGATGTATCGGCGGGTATTCCACAAATGCTGAGAGTCGCGGATAATCCGATCGTGGAAGCTCCGATGCCAGAGTGGTTTGTGGACACATTTAGTGTTGATTTGGCGGGTAACTGCCGCTTTATACGACCCGACAATTGTGCCCAAGGCCCCGGCTGCGTTGGCCGCTGGGATGATTTTGCGTGTTGTAGGGGTGCGGCTGAACGGCGATGCATCTTTTGGTGTAATCTCTAATATACCATGCACATGGCTGGGCATGATGACCCATGCATCGATGCGCACATGAGCGAAATGCTGGGGGATTTCTTGCCAACAGGTCGCGGCGATTTGCCCCAATTCATTGAGCTGCATCTGGCCATCTACTACTTTGCCAAACAGGGGCCGATGTCGGTACAGATTGATCGTGACAAAATACATCCCTGGCCGGCGATAATCAAACCCATGCTTGCGATTAAAGCGATTGACATACATGGCAATCTCCTTTCTTTATCGCAAGCATGCACTATCACCATTACCAGCGCATTACCAATTACCCATAGCGCCTGCGCCCCGCCAAAGATCGTACGTGCGGAGGCATGCCTCGCACCGCCAAGATCCTCCGCGCCTGCGCGCCCTCGCCCCGCTAAGATCCTCCGCGCCTGCGCCCCGCCAAAGATCGTACGTGCGGAGGCATGCCTCGCACCGCCAAGATCCTCCGCGCCTGCGCGCCTCGCACTGCCAAGATCCTCCGCGCCTGCGCCCCGCCAAAGATCGTACGTGCGAGACATGTCTCGCACCCCCAAGATCCTCCGCGCTTGCGCGCCTCGCACCGCTAAGATCCTCAGCGCCTGCGTAGCGCGAAATTATGCGGGCTTTTCATAACACAAACTCACCCCATCATCATGATAGGGACCAAAGGCTGGAATTAGGCGAAACCCAAATGATTCATAGCGGGCATTGGCCTCGGGCTGGTGGATGCCTGTTTCGAGGCGCAACAGGGGGATACCACGTTGCTGGGCCACGTCTTGCACGTGGGTCAGCAAGCGCACGCCAAGCTTTTGGCGGCGAAACGCAGGGCGAATGTACATGCGTTTGATTTCGGCATATTCGGGCAGACACAGCAGCCCGATACAACCCGCAGCTACCCCATCAATCCGCAATACGAAAAAACCGACACTGGACGCAATCAGTTGCTCCACACTAAAGCCATGCCGGTGTTCGGGCGCATAAAACGATTCGAGGTATGTTTGAAGTTCATCGATGAGTGCCATGGCGTCTGCACTATCGGGACGCTCTGGATTGATTATTATTTCCATCGTTCGACACCGTCTGATTCAAAACGAATACTGTATTCGATAATATCACAGGGAAATTTGTTAGCCGCGATTAAAGCGCACGGTGGCCAGTTGCAGGCGTTCGAGGACCGCATCAGGGATGTCGGTAAAGCGAAAGCGCCAACCCCAATTGCCACCTAACCGGCCAGGATAATTCATGCGCGTTTCGGTGGGCAAGCTGAGTAAGTCTTGCAACGGTACAATCGCCGTGGTGGCTACCGAGCTCCATGCCAAGCGCAACAAATCCCAGGCCGGCTCGACGTTTTGGGGGCTGACGCCGGCGTAGTAGCGCATATATTCTTGTTCGGGTCCGGGAGCGCTGTGGTACCAGCCCACGCTGGTGTCGTTGTCGTGTGTGCCCGTATAGACCACACAATTGGGGTGGTAGTTGTGTGGTAAAAACGGCTCTTTGGGGTCGCCGTGGAAGCCAAACTGCAGTACTTTCATGCCAGGCAAGTTGTAGCGATCGCGCAATGTCATCACGTCGGGGGTAATCAGCCCCAAATCTTCGGCGATAATGGGCAGTGGTCCGAGGGCGCGTTGCAAAGCGTCAAACAAATCACTGCCGGGACCCGTCACCCATTGCCCGATCCGGGCAGTGGGCTCACTGGCGGGGACTTCCCAGTAGGCGGCAAAGCCGCGGAAGTGGTCGAGGCGCACGAGGTCATACAAGGCCGCATTGGCTTTGATCCGCGCAACCCACCAGCTGTAGTTTTGGGCTTTGTGAGCCTCCCAACGATACAACGGGTTGCCCCAGCGCTGACCGTCTTCGCTAAAGTAGTCGGGTGGCACACCAGCGACCACCGTCGGCAAGCCAGCCTCGTCCAAATAAAAGAGTTCTGGTGCGCTCCAAACGTCGGCACTATCGTAGGCCACAAAAATAGGCGCATCACCGATGATGGTAATCCCGCGACTATTGGCGTAGGTGCGCAAGGCTCGCCATTGCGTAAAAAAGAGCCACTGGCAATAGGCGTGGAACGATACTTCGGCTTGTAATTCGCGGCTCGCTTCGGTCAATGCCACCGCCTCGCGAGTGGCGAGGGGTGCCGGCCAACTGCTCCAAACCACGCCGCCGTTGCGCTCTTTGAGCGCCATAAATAGGGCGAAATTGCCCAGCCAGGCTGATTCAGCGCCACAAAAGGTGGCGAAATCATTGTGGGCGGTGGCGGGGGCATTGCGGAAGCGCGCAAACGAGCGCCGGAGTAGCATCGTTTTGCTGGGGATTACCGCACCATAGTCGATGAGCGAGTCGCTGTGGTGTGGGTAGTCGGCGACGTCGTCAGGGTGCAATAACCCTTCGCCAAGCAATAAATCGGGGCTCACCAACAATGGATTGCCCGCAAATGCCGAAAAGCATTGGTAGGGTGAATCGCCGTAGCCGGTGGGGCCGAGGGGCAATACTTGCCAGATTTTTTGGTGGGTGTGGAGCAACAAATCGATGAATTGATAGGCGGCCGCCCCCATGTCGCCAATCCCCCAACGTGAGGGGAGCGAGGTGGGGTGCAACAAAATGCCACTTTGGCGCATACATTATTCCTATTCTGATATCACCGTGCGAATGAAAATGGGTGCTAATATGTCTAGAAAACGGATAACAAGTCAGTTGCCACGCGGTTTTTCGAGGGTGTCGAGGAGTTTGTTCCACAGCTTCATACGGTCGATATCGCCACCACGGTCAGGGTGGTGGATGCGCGCCATGGCACGCCGGATGGCGTTGATTTCGTCACCGGTGAGCACGGGCAAATTGTCAGAGCTAATCATCCCTTGTTGCTCGGCACGCATGCGCCACATATTGCGTTCACGCTCGACCATGGCCTGCTCGCGGTTGATTTCGATGATGTTTTGTTTCATCTGCTCGTAGGCGTGGTGGGTTTTGCGTTGTTGTTCTTGTTCTTCGGCCAGCCGCCGCATCAACATCCGAATGGTACGGTGTGCGTCGTCTAATTCGCGTTGCAAGAGTTCATTGGTGTCGGCATTGGTATGCTGCCATTGCTGCTGGTTATTGTTGCTCACCGCCATTGCCCACGCCTCGTCTCCACACAAATATCGTGCCTATAGTATACGCTATTTCGTACCACCAAATAGCGCGTGTCTGCCCATGCAATGGCGTTTTTGGCAGGCATAGTGCGCGGCGAGATTGGTGTACAATAACGGTGAAATAGTGTTTACGAGGAGCAGATCATGCAGACCCGTCGGATGGGCCGTACTGGCCTGAATGTGACCCCGATTTGTTTTGGGGGCAATGTGTTGGGGTGGACCACAGACCGCGACCGTTCCTTTGCCGTGCTCGACACCTTTGTGGCGGGTGGTGGCAATTTTATTGATACCGCCGATGTCTATTCTTCGTGGGTACCCGGCCATGTCGGTGGCGAATCCGAAACCATCCTCGGCGACTGGATGCAGGCCCGCGGCAACCGCCAAAACCTGATTATCGCCACCAAAGTAGGCATGCGCATGGGTGCTGGTCCCAACGACGAAGGCCTGTCCCGCCTGCGGATTATTTCGGCCGTGGAAGCGTCGCTCCACCGTCTCAAAACCGACTACATCGACTTGTACCAAGCCCACGCTGATGACCACAATACGCCCCTCGACGAAACGATGCGGGCTTTTGATGATCTGGTCAACGCAGGTAAAGTGCGCTACCTCGGTGCCTCCAATTACAGCGCCTGGCGCTTGACCAAATCACTCTGGACTAGCGACAAACTCAATCTGGCCCGCTTCGATTGTTTGCAACCGCGCTACAATCTGGTGGCGCGTGCCGAATACGAACAAGAGCTCGAGCCGTTGTGTGTCAGCGAAGGCGTGGGCGTGATTACCTATTCGTCACTGGCCAGCGGCTTCTTTTCGGGGAAGTATCGGGCCGGCCAACCCTTGCCCAGCTCACCGCGTGCTGGTGGCGTCGAAAAAAACTACATGACCGAACGGGGCTTCAAAATCCTAGCGGTGGTCGATCGCATTGCCAGCGAGCTCAACACCACCCCCGGCCAAGTCGCCTTGGCCTGGATTATGACCCGCCCCGGCATGACGTCTGCCATTGCCAGCGGTACTACCGTCGAGCAGGTCAAAGACCTGACGGCGTCGGCGGAGTTGGTGTTGCCCGCTGAAGCGGTCACGGCGTTGACCGAGGCGAGCGCGTAGTTTATGGCAAAGCCACACTGTAGCGTTGATCCGCTACAGTGTGGCTTTGTTTTTGAAGAAGGAACCATACCATGCAAAGTCTCCGCCAACAGATTTTTCGCTCGATGGTGGCCATGACGGCTATTTGTGCCTGTTTGATTGTGCTCGCCCAAATTGGCTTTGCCTATTATGCCATCATATATCGGTATATGCCCAAAATTGCCGAAATGTATGGCACTGCGGCGATTAAGTATTATCAATCCCCTGTATCGGGACATTCGTTTATCGACGAAATGGACTATGTTACCAAACTCGTGAATGAGTTTGCAGAAGCGCCAGTTATTACCGATGTTCAAGGTAATATCTTGTATGCCAAAAACATGAATGTAACGCATGTTGATTTGGCATTTGAATCACGCAAAATTGCCGTGCAGGTCGAAAAAAATAAAACAATCTATATTATTCCCCCAGACTATTCGCTCAATAACTATAAATATGTCAAACAAGTTGTCTATGAACGCACACTTGCCTGTATCGGGTTTGGGATTGTTGCGGTATTGTTGACTTCTTTTTTGTCGAATTCATTGGCCAAACGGATTGCTGACCCGATTCAAGTATTGACCGCCAACGCCCCCCAGATGAGTACCTCAGATGTGCAAGTATCTGGGCTGTTGCACGCTGATGCCCCTGACGAGGTGCTCAAATTAGCGACATCGCTCGACAAAATGCGCCAAGAAGTACGCCGCCAAATCGAGTTGCGCCGCCAAATGACTGCCGATATCGCCCACGAATTACGCACGCCAATGAGTGTGATTAGCGCCAAAATTGAGAGTTTGCGCGACGGTGTCATCAATCCACTACCCCATCACTTCCAATTGATGTACGAAGAAGTAATGCTGATGAATCGTTTGGTTGACGATTTGCGCACGATTTCGCTTATCGATGCCAATGCATTGGTTCTGTATAAATCATCAGTGGATATTGGTACACTCATTGACCACGTAGCCATGATGCACGCAGATTATGCGGGCACACAACAGGTGCATATTGACATCACCCACGCGGCTCAGCCAATCGAATTGGTGATTGATACTACCCGCATGATTCAATTACTCTCAAGTGTCCTCGAAAACGCCATTCGTCATAGTCAACCCCAGCAAACGGTACGAATTACGTATGCATTGGACAACGCCTGTTGCGTCATCCAATGCATCGATCAGGGCAGCGGGATTGCTGCACACGAGGTTGATTTGGTATTCCAACGCTTTTATCGTGCCGATAATTCGATTGGCAATGGTTCCGGGCTCGGGTTGGCCATCGCCCAGTCCATTGCCGTGGCCCATGGCGGCTTGATTACCGTGCAGTCGGCGCTCGATCAGGGCACGACAGTGACATTGAGTCTGCCGTATCCCTAATTCCCGGCCATGGCGCCGGCCATCATTCCTTTGACGAGGTAGCGCCGCGCTAACAAGAAAAAGAGAAACGAGGGCAGCAAATAAATAATCGACATCGCGTTCATCATGCGGTAGTCGATATTGGTATAGCCGATAATCGAGCGGAATAACCCGAGGGGGAGGATGAATTTATCGGGTGACGACAACAAAATCAACGGCATAAAAAACGCCGACCAGGCTGAATTAAATGCCAGCACTGAGGCCGCCCCTAATCCAGGCAACGCTAACGGCACAATCACATACCACAAAATCTGGAAGCGGGTGGCCCCATCAATGGCCGCGGATTCTTCGAGTTCTTTGGGGACTTCATCAAAGAACCCCTTCATCACCCACAACATAAAGGGAATCTGCCCGGCCGTCAAGCCAATCGTCACGCCCCACAACGAATCAATCAACCGTAATTCACGCATGATGATGAAAAAAGGCAAAATTGTGGCGGTGGCAGGGATGATTTGAATCAACAAAAAGGCATACATCAAGGCTTTTTTGAAGCGGAATTCACTGCGTGACAAAGTGTAGCCACCGAGCGCACTGAAAATTACTGCAAATCCGACGCCACCCACCGTAGTGAGCAAGCTGTTTTTGAGCAAAATCAACGCTTGACCACGCCCGAAAATCGCATCGTCGAAGCCCTTGAATGTCCAAGCCGCCGGGATATACAAATAGAGCCCCGAGACGTTTTCGGGTTTGATACTAAAGGCACTCAAAATCGGCCACACAAACGGCGCCAAACAAAAAAGACACAGAAATGCCATGAAAATGTAGATGCCAATTAACGGCAGTTTTTGGAGCAGCGTGAATGGGGCGGCGGTACGTTGCTGATGTGCAGGTGTAATCTGTTGCATGCTTCCCTCGCTAGAGCGTAACGCGCAATACGCGCACATAAATCAGCCCGATAATCAAACTGATAAACAACAAAATAACCGAGGCGGCACTGCCCATGCCTAACTCATAAAACTTAAAGCTTTGGTCATAAATATAGATACCCACCAGTTGGGTGCTGTTGCCTGGGCCACCACGGGTAAGTGTATAAACAAGGTCAAATACTCCCAAACACCCCAGCGTGTTGAGCAAAAGCCATAACATAATCACATATTTAATCAATGGGAGCCGAATGCGGATAAGGCTCTGCCAGGCACTCGCACCATCAATACGGGCTGCTTCAATCACTTCACGGGGGATGTTTTCGAGTCCTGCCAGAAACAAGATCATCGCAAACCCGGAATTATTCCAAAAATTCACCAAGGTGACTGACACCATCGGTGCTTCACGTAGCCACATGACTGGCGCAAATCCAACTAACCCGATGATGCGATTGAGCGTGCCGTATTCACCCATGGCCAGCATCGATGACCAAATCAACGATTGGATGACGGCGGGGATGACCATCGGCAATACCACAGCGGCCAGCAAAAAGGTTTTGCCCCATAAATTGGCGCGATTGAGGAACAACGCGGTAGCCAGGCCAAGGATAAATTGGCCGATATTGGTCCACAACGTATACCACAACGTTAGGCTAATCGAATTTAGGAATATTTCGTTTGACAGCAATTTGACATAATTTGCAATGCCAACAAAGTCATAGACGACGGAGCGTTCGCCCGTCAAGGCTCGGTTGGTAAAGCTGACATAGATGGCCCACAAGGCCGGCAAAATGGTGAAAACAAACACAATAATTACTGCTGGCCCCAAAAAAAGCGCCAGCATGGTGCGTTCTGAGCGACGACTAATCAATGGTGGCTCCTTTGCCACGTCCCCACCAGCACCGCTGCTGATGAGGACGTGTGTGGATCAGGGATTAGGCTTGTTTGATTTTGTCTTCGCCCAACGAATCCTTCATGGCTGCAGCAAATGCGGCCATGGCTTCTTCGGGGGTCGACTTGAGGGTGATGACGTCTTCGGTGGCACGACAAATGCCATCGACGATTTTGGATTCGCCGACGCGATTACGCAAAATCTTGCCGGTGCCAAAGAAACTGGTCGCCTCAAGCATCTTGCCGCCGACTTGGGTTTTGTATTCGGGGCAGAGTTCGGCGAAGTTGTCCAGCCCTGAAGGTCCGCCAAGATAAATCTTGTTGGCTTCGCACGTCACTTCGGCGCGGGACATGTGCTCGAGGAAGGCCCAAGCAGCATCGAGGTTCTTGGTTTTGGCGCTGACGGCAGGTCCACCGCCGGTACCAACAAAGACGAACGGTTTGCCGTCTTCGCTGGGGAATTGCCAGCGGCCGACTTTCTCGAACAATCCGTCGATTGGTGTGGCTCCATCGGGACCCCAGTCAAACGTCCATTGCCAGTCACCACCGGTAACGACAGCCAATTCACCCTTGGGGAACATCTGGTACTTGGTTGATTCCCATGGATTGGGGTTGAGCAAGGCATCGACGGTCAACCACTTGTTTTTGGCCAAGGTTTGGTAGACGGTCAAGGCTTTGAGCAAGCCGGGGCTACTCACAACCCACTTGCTTTCGCTTTCGCTATAGATTTCGCCGTTAAAGCTCATCCATACTTGGCGGAAGCCTTCTTCCCACGAACCGCCGCCCCAGGCAGTGGCGGCTGGCAGACAGACTGCGGCCATACCGGCTTTGGCGATGTTGTCACACAACCCGTAGAAGTCGTCCCAGGTGTTGGGTTGAACATCTTTGATGTTGTTTTTGGCCAATACGTCTTTGCGATAAAAGAACGTAAAGGTCGAGGCACTACCTGGCGTGGTGTAGTTTTTGCCACCAATGAGGTTGGCTTCTTTGAGGACGGGGTAGATGTGGGTGTAGTTGTCCCACTTGGCGATTTGACCACTCAAATCGGCCAAGGCGCCACCAGCGGAGAGGTCAGCAACGACACTGGCACCAAGCGACACGATGTCTGGCAGGGTACCTGCACTGGCATCGACGTTGACTTTGGTGTTGTAGTCGTTGTCGGTGGCAGGACCGGGTACGCCTTTGACGCTCCACGGCTTGCCTTCTTTTTTCATGCGTTCATTGAAGCTGGCAATTGCCAATTGATCGACCTTTTGTCCCAACTCGCGGTCGGGAGTCATGTAGGTCAATTCGATTGGCTCCGCACTCGCTGCCGCATCACCGGCGGGTGCGCTCGTGCTACTGCCACAGGCTGCCAGCACTGCGGCACCAGTAGCAGTAGCCATCAAACGCAACATGTTGCGCCGGCTAATACCTGCCCCTGGAATTTTTTGATTGTGGCCCATGTGTTTGCTCCTTCGCAATCCTACGAATGCCATCTATACTCACAGCCAACGGCTGGTTGTACCATTTTAACTTATGTCGCCGTAATCCGCTTGAGCAATGCCACAGTTGTGGCGATCCCGGTATCGACAGTTTCGTCGGCACCGGCATACTCAATACTCAACATACCGGTATAGTTGTGGCGCCGCAGGGCAGTTACAAATTCGGCCCAATAGACTTCATCATGCCCTTCACCCCACAAACAATGCCCCCACGCCCGGGGTGTGCCGTCGCCGTGGCGCGTGTCGAGTCCACCGTTGAGGCGCAACTCATCTTCGTTGATCCAGCAGTCTTTGGCATGCACATGATAAATATGACTGTTGAGGGCTCCCACCACCCGGATGGGATCGATACCCTGCCAAAACAAGTGACTTGGGTCGAGATTGACCCCTACCATATCACCCGTAATATGATGCAGTTGCCAAAAGGTGTGCGGGTTGTAGACGACTTGCCCCGGATGTGGTTCAATCGCCACCCGCACGCCGTGGCTGGCGATTTGCGTGGCTGCCTGTTGCCAAAATGGTGCCACTATCTGCGCCCATTGCTGCGCAAGCAAGATCTGAAACTCGGGCTGCCAATCACAGGTCACCCAATTGGGAAAAAATCCGCCGTTGTGGGGTTCACCCGGACATCCACTCATTGCCACCACGGTGCCGATTTCGAGTAATTCAGCTAGTTGTAAGGTGTCAGAAAATACTCGCTGGGCCTGGGTGCGGCGTTGCATATCTCCATCGAGTAGGTTCCCTGAACAATTGAGCGCACTAATGGTAATTCCCCGCTCCGTGAACTGTGTATGCCAACGTCGCCGTTGCCCGGCATCATGGAGTAATTCATGTAGATTACAATGCGGTGCTGATGAAAAATTCCCCGTGCCAAGTTCTACCGCCGTTACGCCATGCGCCACGCAAGCAGCGACCATCTCGCTGACCGATTTATCATCAAAACAATCACTAATCACACTTACCTGCATACACCTACTCCTTTGTATTGGTGTGTTTATTGTGCACACGTGTGCGCAATATTGATAAACAAAAAAACCTTGAGCGAATTACTTTGCAAAAATGAAATCTGTCTATACAGATTTAACTATAAGTAAGATGTTTTGTCAAATAAAAAATGGTAATTGCCGATAAATAACCGATTTTAATCAAGTATTGATTGTGTATATTTACACAAATAATTGTCACTTCGTAGTATTTTGTAAACAATCACGTTTTTTGATTCGTTGATATAAACCACTATGGATTATTGTGCAGGTATATCATAGAGCTGCAACAAGTCCCAATTGTTGCCGTAGCAATCGCGCCATTTCACGACGCTCCCGTACGTTTCGTGGCGCGGTGCTTCGATAAATGTGACGCCCAAGTCATGCATCCGCGCATAGTCATGGCCAAAGTTATCACTGACGAGAAAAAAGGCCACCCGTCCCCCGGTTTGATTGCCCACATGGGCAGTTTGGTCGGGGGTGGCCGCTTGTGCCAACAACAGCGCACTGCCGTTGTGGGTGGCTGGCCCGATGAGCACCCAGCGTTTGCCGGGTCCCAGCGGGCGGTCTTCGTAGACCTCAAAGTTAAGCACTTGGGTGTAGTAGGCGATAGCGTGATCATAATCGTTGACGACAATGGTGACATAGCCGAGGTGTGGCATGGTGGTGTTGTTTCTAGCGTCGTGGCGGCATGGCGGCGGCCACAGCCTGTTCGTCGGCATATGCCTGAGTGAAGCGTGCGAGTCCAAAGCTGGCATTGTTGATTTCGGGACGGATATGTTGGGTGACCAAATCTGCCATTACGCGCCCGAGGGCTGGGGCATGCGTCACGCCGGCTTCGTTGTCGCCGGTGACTGCCCACAGTCCGTTGATGCCCGGCACTGCGCCGGCGATAAAGGTGCGGTCGGCAGTATAGGCCGGCATCCCTTGGGTCCAGTTGGCGACACTCATGTCGACGGCAGGGAACAAGCGTTGGAACGAGGCTTGGACGGCGTTGGTCAACGACGTCACCAGTTCTGGGTAGTACGGGCGCGTGCCGACGGTGGCAATCTGGGGCAAATCGTAGACCGCCGCATAGCCGTCACCTGTGCCCCACATCAAGGCCCCCTGATGCTCGCGGATCCAGGCGCCTTGCTCGGGAATCATCACGGTGGGCAAGCAATCAGGTACCCCACACACTTCGCCAATAATCCTGGTAGCCACCACGCGGTACAACGGCAGGGTTAATCCCACCGTGCGCAACAACGTATTGCTCCATGCCCCAGCCGCTACAATCACGTGGTTGGCGTGGTATTGCTGGCCAGTATTGGTTTTGACTCCGCTGATATGGCCATTTTCGTGCACCAATTCGACCACTTGCTGACCATAAATCGCCGTGGCACCGTGGCGCAATACGTCGTGGGCGATGGCAACCACTGCCGGCGTAGTATGGACTTGGATGCCTTGGGGATGGTAGACGGCGCCATATACCTCGTCTGTCGCGATACTGCCGCCACTAATTGCGTGGATTTCGCTGGGGTTGAGGGCGCGGGTATCGGCAGGGGCGAGGGGGTGTGTCAGCATGGAGGCAATCCAGGTGTTATAGCCATGGGCGCTGCGTGCCAAAAAGAGATTGCCGTTAGTGCGTAGGTGGATGTCGTGGCGTTGCCCGAGGGCTTTATAAAAGGCTAGGCTGTATTGTTCGAGGGCTAGTTCGTTGGCTCCCCACCCTTTGGGTCCAAATCCCGCCGCCCACTCTCCCACAAAGCCAGCGCCGGCGCCCGTGGTGGCAACGCCTGGGTGACTGACGTCGATGATGGCGATGTCGTGGATCCCTTGTTGTTGTAGGTGGTGGGCCGTGCTCCACCCCAAAATCCCACCGCCAACGATGATTGCGCCATAATGACGGGTACGCATCGTGTCCCCCCTGACCGCTTATTGAATCGTTTGGGCTACTATAACAGAGAATGCCGCAACGCAAAAAAATATGCTTACAATGTCGCTTCGCTGGTGTGGGTGCCGGCGAGGCTGACGCCGAGGGTGTCGCGTAGGTGGATTTTCATTTTGTGGATGGTGGTGGGCGAAAAATCAGCATAGCGCGTGGTGTGTACCGCCTGTGCCAGGCTGGTGAGCGTATTAGTCGGCATGCCGCCCCCGTTCTTGGCGGTAGACTTCGTAGACGTTGAGGGGGTGGGTAGTAGGCAGTGGCTGGGCGTGGCTGGCATGCCACGCGGCGATGGCGTCACCGTTGGCGAGCCAGACGTCGTCGTGGCGAGTGATTTCATGCAAAAAATCACGCAACAGTTGATTGCGCCCGGGTGTCCCCATCCACTCGGGATGGAGTTGCAACACAAAGCAACCACCATAGCGCCGGTAGGCGGCGAATTCGAGTAGCCAATTCGCCAACACGGCGTCGTAGGCTGGCAAACGACTATGTCCGGGCGGGAAGGCCGGGGTGAAGTTGAATTGGAAGTAGGGGCGGTCGTCGAGCTCACTATGCACCGGGATTTCGACCAGCCCGCTGTGGTGGCTATACGGCATATCATCGCCGTTGAGTGATGCCGACCACGCAAACCCTGCGGACTGCAACGCCACATCGAAGCGCCGTGGCCAGCGCCCACGCGGTAACCGGAATCCCTGTACGGCGTGGCCACTCACCTGCTCGAGTGTCGATTTACTTTGGGTCAATAGAGTGTGGGTGGTCGCCGCATCAAGGGTGGTGTAGGCTTCAAAATCCCAGCCGAGGCTGGCAAGCTGCTGGTTGGCTGCCACGATGTCACGGATGCGTTGGGGGTGTTGTTGGGCTACCAGCCCTGGCACAAACCAGCTCGCAGGAATCGTGAAATCGGCGAAGGTTTGGAGCAGGCGATCGACCCCCCGCAAGGCGCCGTATTGCCATACCGAGAAGCTTTTGCTCCGCTGCGGTAAATCAGGCGCTTGGGCTACGGCGTCACGTCCATCATTAAACAGCACACTGATGAGCACGGCACAGCGTTTGCCGGCGGGCCAATAGCTGTTGGGTAATGTGGTCATTTGTTGCCTCCTTGGCCGTATTGCTGAATCCACCAGTCGGCGACATCGTTGCCCCGTGCCACCCAGACATCGTCGTATTGGCGGATGGTCTGGAATAATCCTTCGAGGATAGATAAGCGTCCCGGTTTGGCGCTGACTTTGGGATGCAAAATCGTCGTCCAAAACAATCCGTCGCGATGATAGCCCTGGAACTCTGCCGACCAGTTGCGCATCACGGCGCGGTAATCGGCCAAGCGGTCGAGTCCGCTGGGGAATGCTGGATCTTCGAAGTAGGCCAAGGCGGTGTAGTCGTCCATGTCCCAGCGGGCTGGTAATTCGACCAAGCCATTCCTTCCAGTCGCTGCCGGGTGGAAGTAGGGGCGGTCGTCGCCGCGCATCGAACTCGAATACTTGACGCCAAAGGTATGGAGCAACGTGGCAGTGGCGGTGCTCCAGTCGCCTGAGGGAGTGCGGAAGCCGGTGGGCGTGATGCCTAGGCGCTGTTGGAATATCGCGCGTGATTGTTCCATCACTGCGTGTTGTTGGTCAATGGTTAAATCAAAAAAAACTTCGTGGCGATGGCCGTGATAGGCCACTTCGTGACCGGCGGCGAGGATGCGTTCGCACAGGCTGGTCCAGTGCGTCACTACCCAGGTAGGGATAAAAAACGTGGCGTGGAGCTGGTATTGCGCCAGTAAATCGAGTAGGCGTGGCACGGCGCGGTAGGGACCGTAGCTGCCTTCGCCAAAGTAGCGCAGATTGTCGAGTAGCGAATCGTCGAGCATGGCATCGCCACTCGGCCCGTCGACATCGAATGCCAATGCGACTGCCGAGCGATAGCCGGCGGGCCAGCGAATAGGGGACGGAATCATAATTAGCGCCTTTGGGTGTGGTGGATGTTGCCCTAGTATAGCCGAGCCATCTGGTGCAAACAAACAAAAAATCCCCCTGCGCATGTGCAGGAGGAGTAACGTGGTGACCCGGGAGGGAATCGAACCCCCAACACTTAGTTCCGAAGACTAATGCTCTATCCATTGAGCTACCGGGCCACGTTTGATGATTATACCATACGGGGTTGTTGTGATGCAATAAATGAAGGAGGAAGCGTTCGCCCCCAGCGTCATTCCATGCAGGGTGCTCGCACCTGTAGCGTGGAATCTCCTTGGTTGCCTAAATGATGTCGAAAGTACCCCACACCCAGCGTCATTTCATGCCGGTTGCTAAGGCAACCGTCCACGCCCAACGTCATTCCATGCCGGTTGCTAAGGCAACCGGCCACCCCCAGCGTCATTCCATGCCGGTTGCTAAGGCAACCGTAGCGTGGAATCTCCTTGGTGGCATATGACATTGGGTGGCGGTTCCGTTGGGGGGCTCCGCGCCCTCTGCGCCCTCTGTGCGAGACAAATGGCATCTCGCATGGACAGCCATGTATCGGTCACGCTGACAGCAAAAACAGCTCCGCGCCCTCTGCGCCCTCTGTGCGAGACAAATAAAATCCCCAAACCCTCCCAAATTCCCGTAAAATAGAGAAGTGACGAAAATAAGGAAACCTATGCCCACCACGTTGCTCTACCACGACGTCCCAATCGAGATGACCCGCAAGGCGGTCAAATATTTGCGGCTGCGGGTGACCCCCACCGGTGCGGTGCATCTCAGTGTGCCGTGGCATTGCCCCCAAGCCCAGGTCGACACCTTTGTCACCCAGCATTGGCCATGGGTCGAAGCGCAACGCGCCAAATGCCAATCAGCACCCACCACCCCACCGGCGGTGAGTAGTGATAGCGTCGTCTTGTTTGGGATTCGCTACCCGATTGAGGTGGTGATGCAAAAGACCCGGCACGTGACCATCCAGGCAGACCGGATTGTGCTCCACCATACCGCCCGCGATGGTGTGCCGGTGCAACACCGCCTGCTTCAGCAGTTTTTGCATACGCAACTCGCCGCACAATTGACGTCGTTTGTGTCACAATGGCACCACACCATGCAGACGGCAGTGCCGACATGGCAGATCCGCAACATGTGCAGTCGTTGGGGCAGTTGTAATCCCCGCACTGCTCATCTGGCCTTTGCCTTGGCGTTGGTGCATCAACCGTTGCCGTGTATCGCATACGTCGTCATCCACGAATTAGCCCACCTGTTTGAAGCCAATCACGGTCCCAAGTTTTGGCAGGTGGTAACCACCTATTGTCCCCAATGGCGTGAATTGCGCCAACAGATGCGTATGAGTTAGAGGAGTTTTGTGATGCCCCCCCAAACCACCAGTGATGGCTATAGCCGCTTTCATGTGTCGTTGATTTTTGATGTCGAACCCACCCGCCTCGCCAAATACCCCGATGGCATGCAAGACGCCTTGAATGGTTCATTGAGCCGGATTGTCGAACTGATCGAAAACGACCCCAATCTCAAAGCCCACTTCAAACGCCATGCCATTGACTTTGGCTGGGAAAAACCGACCTGGGAAGATGATGCGGTGTGAAATCGCTACAGTTGCATATCAATGGCAAAAAATGCTCCATTACAGAGAAAATTGGTGATGGGATGTTTTTTGTCGTGATTCCTGTCATGACAATAGTGCATAGTGGTTTTTCTTATGCGGAAATATATCGTGCAAAGGTGTTTTTGTGATGAAAAAATAAATTGGTGTGTAAATTTAAAACACACTCAATTACGACGTCGATATGTTCATTATTCATGGTAAAATTGCTCTATTAGCGTAACGTATCTTGATATGGTTTTGGTGAGCATGAGCGAATTATTTTTTGATAAAACAAAAACAATATCGTTGATGAGACAAGCGTTCGGTAAGATTCGTGGCCAACGCATATATTTAGCCGACATGCTCGAGGCGCTCCAGCAACGGGGCATTCGTGTCAGCCGGGCCCGTTTTGATGACATGTTTATGACCCGGCCTGATCGTGATATCGGCCCATCACTCGATGTCTTTACCGCGGTGGTGGCCGTCTTGTTCGACTACGACGCACATATTTTTACTGCCGATGAGTTTTTTGAATTGCTCGTGGCGGTGCGCGTGCCGATTAGTGCCGTTCAATCGTTTGCGGGCTATTTTGCACCAGCGGCCTGGCAAGAAGCACTGCAACGCTATGGATTTTTTACCCCCAAAGCGACCGTGCAGTTGGCATTGGTCGGGCGCAATAGTGTGATTGACGAACTGAGTCAGCCGGTGATTGCGCATGCCAATCTGGCATTGACGGGACCGGCTGGCATCGGCAAAACCGCCATTGCACTCGAACTAATACGGCGTTATGAAGCCCATCACGGCCAAAAAACCTACTACCTCGATGCCAACGGCATTACCACGCTCGCCCAACTCTATGAGCAGTTAGCCTTTGTATTCCACGTCAAATCAATTGCCAATGAGCCGGTATTGCTCCGCCTACAAATGGTGTTGCGCAATGAACAACCCTATTTGCTCATTGATAATGCCGATGGTGATGATCTCCAGCATATGGTGCCCGAGACGCTCATCGATCAAATCATGGTGCATTTGCCATCGGTGCGCTGTCTAGTTACTTCCCGCAAAGTCGGTGTGGCAAGCAAATTTGTGAGTTACTATGAACGTCCCCTTGGTCCGCTCCAAAGTGACCATATTCAATCATCGGCGTGTCAATTGTTTATGCGAATTTTTGCCCAAGCCGGTGGCCAACATATCGAACCAGAATATGTGTTGGAGTCATGTCGGGCGGTGGAAGGCAATCCCTTGCTAATCGGGATGATTGCCAATGCGGTAGCCTTGGGTCCACAGGCATTACCCAAACATGATTTTGTCGAGCGTACCCTCTCGGTGTTGAATCCTAGTGAGATGCGGATATTGGCGTTATTGAGCCTCTTTATGACTCCGGTAACCACTCGGTTTTTGGGGATGGTGGCACTGAGTGTGTTTGGCGTGTCCGATGATAATCTCGCGCACCAACTTGCGGCATTAGCACAGCGTCAGGTCATTTATCGTGTCCAAAGCGAAGATACTCATTACGCAGTGCATGCGGTGATTCGCCAAGTACTCGTGCGGATTATTCCCGAAGAAACCTACCGTGGCTTGTTACGTGACGTCGTGAAAGCCCTTGGGCGCGTCGATATTAATTGGGAAGATGCGCGTCATGATGCGACCACTTATTACAAAACCAGCGATGTGGTGTTGACGCTCTCTGTGGTCGCACAATTACTCCAACGTAATATGACCGTCGAAGCGGCTACTGTGTTGATTAATTGGCATACCTTGTGGCTACGTCATGGCTTGAGTATTACGGCGATTGATCTGGTCGAGCGCTGCATGGTGATTCTCGGTGATATTCACCCGTTAAGTGCCGAATTATCGTTTGTGGCAGGAAGTTTGTATAGCGCTCGGGGTATGATTAGTTTGGCGATGAGTTATCTGCAACGCACCAAACGGTTTGCCGAACAGCATAATTTGCCGTTTTTGTGGGGCCGGGTGGTCAACGACGTCGGCATGAACGCGTTGATTGATGTTGATACGGACATAACGATCCCATTTGCCGAATTATGCGCATATATGGATCAAGCGATTGCGTATTTTTCGCAGAATCAACATATCTCATGGTTGGCCCGTACCCATGATATGTATGCCTATATGTATTTCATCAACGCAAACTTGCGCGAGGCGTTGGCGCATAGTGACAAAGCGATTGAATTATTTCGTACCAACGGGGTGACATTGGGATTACTTGACGCCTCGTATAACCGCGGGTTGATTTTGATTGCGATTGGTGATTTTAATGGTGCCCGTCAATATTTGCAATTTGCCCAAACGGAATTCACGCGCCTCAATATCCCCATGAATATCGCCGGCTGTGCCTTGCGCCTGGCTGCCGTCTATCTCCTCGAAGGCAAATACACCGAAACCCGCCGTGAATTGCAGACAGCCTTTGACTTTTTGCAACGGGCAGGGGGCATGCAAGACATGCTCTATATCATGGACATTTATAGTGGGCTATTAACCTTACAAGGTGATGCCCCTGAAACATTGCGGTTGAGTGGCTTGATTCAACAATTTCGTGTCGAACGCCGCATCTACCGCGGACCCATGCTCGATCACGTCTTTGAGCAGCAATTGGTGATGGCGCAACAAATGGTGGGAACCACTATACCAGCATCAACCCGATTTGCCTCCACCTTGACGTTTTATGAGGTGATTAGTCAGATCCGCCAAGATTTATTGGCTGATTAGGGTGGTGGTTGGTTCCTCTCTGCATTTACATAAATAAATCCATCCCGTGCGGGTGGCAACATGGGTGCGATTGGTGACCTGGGCAATCCAGGCCGCTACTTTTTGGCTCGTCCAACGGCCACTGTCGTGGGCTGGTTGTGCTACTGCATGTTGGAGTTGCCGAAATTGCGTCGCACTCAATAGCGATTGTGCCCCGGCTTTGCGCGTTTGTTGGCGGCGCACTCCTGCAGGTCCCAATGCGTTATAGCGCGTACAGATGTGCCAAATCCAGGTGCGACTCATGCCCGTGGTGGCGGCTACTGTGTTGACCGGCATATTACTGCTAAGCAACCACAAAATATGCCAGCGCCGCGCCTCTTGGACGTTCTTGCAGTTACGGTAGCGCCGAAATAATTCGGTGCTACTCATGTGAGGGATAAGAGTTGTTTGTTTCATGTGTTTAAGCATATGGCTGAATGACATCTTTTTCTTCGGCGCTTTTTCCGAATTACCACGGATATTTCGTCATATATGACGAAATATCCGTAGGTGCGAGGCATGTCCTCGCACGTCCACGGATTGTCGCACGCGCACGTCCACGGATTGTCGCACGCGCACGT
>JBBAWW010000020.1:0-10663 GCA_040397035.1 Roseiflexaceae bacterium
TCTTCGCCATCGCCATACGCCACCAACATGCCCCGTTCAGGGTGGTACTCGTCTTCGCCGGGGGGGATTACCAACGCCAACCACTTACCCGGGTAGCGCGATTCGATGGCATAGACATCCTCGACGGCACCGCGCTCGTTCATCCCGGTATAGGGGCAACCACAGCCACAATCGGGACCACAATCATTCCCATCCGTGCCACAAGCCATGGTGGTACCGCCATGATCAGCGGTAGTCAAACGAATTACAACTGGCATCTACAGGCCTCTTCTTACATGTGAATAGCCGCACCCTCAGCAGCAGCATGAGCGGCTTCGCCCAAAGCTTCGTACAGGGTGGGGTGCGCATGAATCGTGCGCATCAACGATTCGGCGGTGGCCTCGTGTGACAAGGCCAAGGCGCCTTCGGCAATCAATTCAGTCGCCTTGGGGCCAATCAAGTGCATCCCCAACACGGCGTCGTATTTTTTCTCAGCGACGATTTTGACGAAGCCTGAACGTTGGCCGAGGATAGTGGCTTTGCCGTTGCCGGCAAACGAAAACTTACCGACTTTGACATCATAGCCTTGTTCGCGTGCTTTGGCTTCGGTCAAGCCCACACTGGCAATCTCGGGATTGCAGTAGGTACAGGCTGGGATAATGCCGTAATTGATGGCTTTGGGGTTGTGGCCGGCAATCGCTTCGGCGGCCAAAATACCTTCGGCCGACGATTTGTGGGCCAACCACGGCGTGGTAATGGCACAGTCACCAATGGCATAGACGCCCTCAGCACTGGTTTTCATCATGGCATCGACCTGCACAAAGCCCCGTTGGTCGAGGGTGACGCCCCGGGCTTCGAGACCCAGTTCTTTGGTATTGGGGACGATACCGATGCCAATCAACGAGCGTTCGGCATCGATAATGACTTCTTTGCCACTCGCATCGGTAATCACGGCTCGCACGCCGTCACCATGGTGGGCGACGTTTTGCAGTTTGGCGCCGGTCATAATCGTAATCCCACGCTTGCTCAAGGCCTTGGTCAACTCAATGCTAATTTCTTCGTCTTCGTTGGGGACAATCCGGGGCAAAGCTTCGACCAAGGTCACCTTGCTGCCAAAGGTGCAAAACATCGAGGCAAACTCGACGCCAATGGCACCGGCACCGACAATCAACAACGATTGGGGGATCGTTTTCATGCTCAAGGCCTGCCATGACGACATGATGCGCTCGCCATCAAAAATCGCCCCAACTTGGGGAATTTCGCGGGGTTTGGCACCGGTGGCGATAATGGTATTTTTGGTGGTGATGGTCGACGCTACGCCATCGGCACCCGTCACCACCACGTTGCCACGATCGCCGAGGACAGCCGCACCCATAATGACATCGACTTTATTTTTCTTCATCAAAAACGACACGCCTTGGGTCATTTGCTTGACGACGCCATCTTTGTTTTTGATTGAGGCATTCCAGTCAAGGCTGACACCGCTGGTGGTGACGCCAAACTTGGCACTCTCGTGGATTTCTTCGAGCAAATCGGCGGTATGCAACAAGGCTTTGGTGGGAATACAACCCACGTTCAGACAGACACCACCCATCATCGAACGCTCGACAATCGCGACTTTCAATCCCAGTTGGGCAGACCGAATCGCCGATACATATCCGCCAGGTCCTGCCCCGACAATCACGACATCATATACTTGATCACTCACAATGTGCCTCTTTTACTTTGACCGATATCGAATTCTATTCTACCACTATTATAAAATTAGCGTGAATTTTCCTACTTTTGCGTGAAGTAATCTCTTTTTTGGAAAAAACATTCCGGCGCGACGTGAATCAGCCTGCATACAATTCCACGATGCGCTGGTTTTCGTGTGCGCTCCACAAATCGTGCACATACGACTATCCCATCCAACACCTATTCACGCCTGTGCCCTGATTTTTTTGCCAAAAAAACAATACCACCATCACACCGGCACTTATTTGGGTACTACCATCAGTTTATCGGTTCCCTCGTGCTGCAATTCTTCCATCATGGCGATTTGGCGGGCCACTTCGTCGACGGCGATACGTTGCTTGCGATACAAATCTGATTCACTCATCGCCAAGCGGTCAGCGGTATCGCGGATTTTGCGGCCTTGCAGGAAGCGCATCTCCAAAATATTGTACAGAATCGATTCATTGGCCGTCGTCGCCAACACACTATCGGGGCGGATGTTATCGATAGCTTGGCGCAACACCAGTTGCAACGCTTTGGTGGGGCTGCCTCCTTGGGCTTCCCGCATCCGTTTGACCGATTTCAACCCCAGCAACGGGCTATCGGATAGCTTGGGACCACCCCAATAATGATTCAAGGCATCGCGCACCATTTGGGTGAATTCGGGCATCATGGCGACGTCGTCTTCGAGCGATTGCAGTGCGTCGGGGGTGGCTTGTTCGATGCGCGAGCTCATCTGTTGCAAGGTATTCATTTCGGGAGCCATGGTACGCAAGGTATCGATGAGGCGTTGTTGCATTGTCACCATCACCAAGGCATGTTCGACTTGGCGGGTCAGGGTGGCAACGAGTTGTTGCACATCGGGTGCGGTAATGCGTTCGTAGTGATACAACCCCAAAATTCCCACGATGTGTCCATCAGGATCGCGCAATACGGCAATCCCATACTCATTGAGGATGAGTGGTTGTGGGCTTTGGTGTGGTTGCAACTGCACCATCAAGGCATCGAGTGGGATTTGGTCAAAGAGTTGGCGGATACGCCGGCGCCCACCGACGATCATTTTGACGGCATACACCCCAAAGTCATCAGGGGCGGCTACAAACGCCGAATCACTCTGGGTGGCACCACACATGACCGTCAACGAGTTTTCAAGCAGGCTCCGCAAATCGGTCTGGGTAAAGGTGGTACGGGGCAGGGTACGCAAGTAATCGATGTCTTCGTGGTCATTGGAATAGATCAGGTTATCGAGGTAGGGGCGGATTTGGTTGACCAAAATCGGCATGATGACCGTCATCATCATGATTCCAAACACGGCCCATATTTCGGAAGGGAGGTGCGATATGCCGGCAAATACTGGCACGACTTGCAAAAACAAAATAATACTCACGCCGATAAATGGACCATACAGCCACCAACGCAAAAAATCATGCTTGACGATGCGATCGGGCTGTGGCGAGCCTACAAACGTGGCACTATAGGCCGTCACCATCATAAATATGGCAGCGATAGGAGCAGCCACAATCCCGAGAATCAGGCTCATAGATTCGGGTAACAGATAGGCCGCTGGCAACAATGATAATATCGGAAAGCTCAACATCAATGGACCGTACCAACTAGCCACCATATAGGTCATGCGGCGCCGCAGGCTAGGGGTCAACACCTGTGCCCGCACCCGCCACAGCAACACCCAAGCCATGGTGACAATCCCAAAGGCAAATACCGCCAACCACCCAAACAATGGTTGCGGGGTCAACGCCGGCACACTCCCCATCCGCATCGGTAATGCCACCACCAGATTGGTCATCACCACACACAGCACACAGATGATACCAATCGCATAACTCACCCAGACAATCCACATGCGGGGTTTGACGATTTGCAGTTGGACGGCCAATGCGATTACCATGTGCAACATACTTGTGGGCACCAACATGATGCCGAGCCACGACCAGCGCAACAATATTTCTAAAATAATGACATCATGTGCCACTTGGATCAGCACATCTGCCGCAACCGCCGTAAATACCCCAAATAACATAATCATCAAGGCGCGTGCCACTGCACCACCCCACGACCGAATGGTGAGATAGGCCCACAATGAAAACGTAACAATCAAGGTGACATTGCTAACCAAGCGATTCAATTGGTAGAGTAAATCAGGGAGCATTATTTACCTATTCCGGTGGCACGCAACCCACGCGATCTGAGTAAGTTGTGCACTTCATTATACCAATAGCACTTCACTCTGTGCGACGAGAATATTTTTCGCTATAATTATCTGCGTCACACCAACGAGTACCAACCTACACATCCCAAGCGCATGCGGGGTAATCATTAGACGAAAGGTGCTGTATGCAACATTTAGCACGCACGCTATTTTTGATGACAATTATGACGGCATTACTGATTTTGATAGGCAGAAGCATTGCCGGACCAGGGGGCGCATTTTTGGGGCTTATCATAGCCATCGCTACAAATCTGATTTCGTACTGGGCGAGCGATACAATTGTCTTAAAAATGACCGGAGCCCGGCCATTCGGCCCCAATGATAATCCTGCCATTCCTCAGCTCGTCGCAGATCTCGCCCAACGCGCCCAAATTCCCACCCCCAAAGTCTACATTGTCGACAGTGCCGAACCCAACGCCTTTGCTACTGGGCGTGACCCCGAACATGGAGTCGTTGCCGTGACCACAGGCATCATGCACACGCTCAATCGCGAAGAATTAGCTGGTGTCATTGCCCATGAATTGGCCCACATCAAGCACCGTGACACGTTGATTGCGGCGATTAGTGCGACCCTTGCCGGGGCCATCACCCAATTTGCGCACCTATTCCGCTGGACAAGTCTGCTCGGCTATAGTAACCAACGAAACAATAATACCAATTTCATCGGTTCACTAGCGATGTTGATCGTGGCGCCAGTTGCTGCCACACTGATTCAGATGGGCATTTCCGCACCCGGGAATATGCGGCCGACGAAGGGGCTGCCCAAATCACCGGCAAACCGTTGGTGCTCGCCGATGCACTCACCAAAATTGATACCCAAGCGCAATCACAACCCGCTTCATTTAGTCAAAACCCCGCCACCGCATCGCTATTTATTGTGAATCCATTCACCGGTAATAATTTTGGCACATGGTTTAGCACGCATCCTCCCACCGCCGACCGTGTCGCCCGCTTACAGACACTTGCCCAACAAAAACCATAACAAAAAATCCCCCTCAGCGCACAAATGACGCTGAGGGGGATTGGTGAACGGAGCGATTAGGCACGTACAATCATGAGTACCGCTACGGCAAACAAAATCTGTACCACAACCGATGCTACTTGGAGCAGACGCGCCACGAGTTTTTCATAGCGGAAGCACAACATTGCACCGATCAAATTGACAGCAGTAACGCCTAATGCAGCCAATGGCAAAAAGAGTGCTTGATGGCGGGGACGTAATTCGCTGGCATCCCCAATAGCATCAAAGTGCATTTGAATCGTTTCGTTTAGGGTGGGGTAATACCACGCCAACAACCCAACTGCGAGGACATTGATAATGAGTGCCAAACCGAGCAACAGCGTACTACTGTAGTCGTTCCAGAATGGCGTATTGAACCACAGACCATATTCGGTCTCGGGGATTAGACGTTTGGTCGCCCCTAAATTACTGCGTTGTTCGAGGTCTTGGACAAATGCTTCGATTTCGCTGGGCGAAATCGCATACGTACCACGTGCTGTCAAAATGAACAAACAACGACTAATCGACAAAGTACTCCGCACAAACACTGCGGTTTGGTCACTCGACGTCGTATCGCCCCAATAACAACCGATACCTTGGAACAACGAGCGGGGTAATTTGCCTACTTGCACCCCAAAGTCGAGGCGCCGAATCTGATCAAGCGGCACTAATTCGCGGTTACCCAATGACGAGATGTAGACTGCATTGCGGTCAAGTCCATACCACAGTGTTTGGACGTGGATAAACCGCATCCAGGCTGAACCAGCGCATATCAGCATCGCCAGCATTGCCAAAAACTGCAGATAGAATTCGAGATTGACCGTCCATTCTGCTGGTGCACCACTAAAATGTCGATGCGCAAGCATCGCAAAGGCAATACATCCACCCGTAAAAACCACCGCAAGCACAAGCGCCAACCAGCGACCAGGCGACGGGTATGGCTTCCAGCGACGCATATTGACCTCACATTTACACTATATTGCGGTGGCGACGAGATGATTCTCGTCGCCACCGCAATAACTTTAGGGTTTCGCCGTAGCAGTCGTCGTCGCAACCACCACCGGAGTGGAAGTCGACGTCGGATAACCTGCCAGTGGGGCGGTGGGCAACGGTACTGGTTCACCGGTGGGGGCAGGAACAATCGTCGCCGTCGGAGCCGTCGCATACGACACGGGATACTTGGTCTCTAGTGCAGTAAACCACGTTTCGAAGGCATCGCTCCGCTCGTTACGGAGTTGTTCTTCAACTGACGGCACGGTCGCACCATTCAGCTTGATGATGTGCCATCCGAATTCGGTGCGGACCGGTGCCGCCACGACTTCGTCGGGCTTTAAGGCCACCGCAGCTGCCACATACGCCGCATCATATTGGCTCCCAGCCACTGATTTGCCGGTCAAGTCAAACGAATCCATTTTGCCACCGTTTTTGCGGCTCGTGAAGTCGTCTGATTCGGTTTGTGCCAACGTGGCAAAGTCTGTCCCAGCGTTGAGCTTGGCGATGATATCATCAGCGCGGCTTTTTTGAGCCGCGTACAAGGCATCTTTGTCTGCATCACTGGCATTTGCCGGCACATCTACGCGTACAAAAATCTGGCTGGTATCAATGCCGGTTGGTTCCGTCGAAGCCTGGAACGTATCGGCAGGCAACAATTTTGCTTTGACTTGTTCCAACAACGCTTGGCGCTCGTATTGGCGCTGCAAGGCGTGTAAGAAGTCATCGCGGGTCAACACCGGCTTGACACCCGTTGGTTGCATGGCCGTGGTGTAATTGGTGAAGATGGTATCGACGATTTTGCCAGCAACATCCTTGGCCTTGGCTTCGTCAGGGGTGGCCGTCGGTGGAGGATTGGTTGGCTCTGGCTCGGCAGTCGCCGTCGGCCCGCCGGGTGTCAATGTGGGAGCAACGGTGGCGGTAATCGCTAGCGGAGTCGCAGTCTCACTAAACACCATGCCATAATCGGCCACGAGTGCTTGATCTGATTGGCCCTCAGATGCCGTCAATTGATACTCTGTAAGCGCTGCTTGACGAAGCGATTCGTTTTGCACCCACTCGGCAACAACTTGGCCATCGGGCTCTTCGTCATAGGTTGAGCCAGCAATCTGTGATTCGAGATACGGGTTCTGTTGTTGGAAACGCTCTGCAAACTGGCCACCAAACGACGCCAAAAGTAAATTTTGGGCCATGTTTGCGGCAAGCGACAACCGCTTCTCGCGGACATACATCTCACGTGACAAATTCACGTTCCCCACCGTCGCAACCGTTTGGGCAGGGATGAATACGTTGTCATACAGCACACCACTAACGACGGAGACCAACGCAACCGCAACAGCGACGATAGTCGTGATGATGACCAATCGACGTCGTTGATGCTCACGTTCGCTTTTTGTGATATGGCGATTAGCCGCCACGCGACGCGCTTGTTCACGTGCGTCATTTTTCGATTGTGTCATGCCCAACCTCTCTTGAATGGAAGCAACAAACGTAGATAACATGAATGCGGTGCGCCGTTCGACGCACCGCATTCAATGAACAAATTTAGCGGCTGTTGGTACCAACAAACGGCAACAACGCCATCTGTCGGGCACGCTTGATGGCGGCCGTCAACGAACGCTGGTGCTTGGCACACGTGCCACTGCGACGGCGTGGCAAAATCTTGCCCCGCTCTGACACAAATCGTTGCAAACGCTTGAGATCTTTGTAGTCTACAGTACCGATTTGGTCGACACAAAAAATACAAACCTTGCGGCGCCCACCAAACTTGCGGCGCTGACTATTGGATTTACGCGTATCTTCCGTCATGTTTCACCTCTATGTGTGGTGCGTTATTACGCTTCTGATGCTGGGGCTTCTGCAACGGCGACCACGGGACGAGGCTCTATTTGCGTCAACAAATAGCGCAACACCGCCTCGTTGAGCTTGAACAGACGCTCCAACTCACGGATTTGTAGCGTTGGCAACGTACAATTCACCAACACATAATACCCCTCGGTGAACACGCGGCGACTTGCTTCGCCTTCGGCATACTCACGCATTGGGTAGGCGAACTTGCGGCGCCCCCATGGTGACGTCTGCAAAATAGTGTTGACGATACCACCGACACCGGTGATTTGCTGTGAAACACGTTCAATCGTGGCAGAAATTTCTTCTTCCGATGAACGCATGGGCGAGACGATGAACAATAATTCGTACTCACGCTTACGGTCGCGCATTGTGCCTCCTCTGGTGTTGCCCCACTCAGTGCATATACTTGCGCTGTGTAAATGATGGTGGAGCAGAAGTGAATAATCCCAATAGTGGATTATACCAAAGCTCACTGCATTTTGCAAAAAATATTTTTTAACCGCCATCCACCAATCCTCGTCAGGTGAACATCGGTATTGCATCTGGTACACTTATCATATGAATACCCTAATCGTTGATATACAACTCATTCGTAATGCACAACAATACGGCATTGCCGATGCCTTGACGTATGCCATCACCGACCCACTCCATATCCCCCAGCGTGGCCAAATCGTCTATGTCCCACTCGGCAAACAAATCGTGGTCGGCGTAGTTATTTCTGACGTACGCACCACGACAGCACCCACTTTCAAATCAATTACGTCATGGGCCACAATCGCACTTACTCCGCCCCAAGTTGATTTGGCACAATGGATGTCGCGCCATTACGCCACCCCCATTGCCGCTATTTTGCCGCTATTCATCCCCTCTGGGGCAATTGGCAAACCCACCAAAGTCTGGAGTATTACCACTCACGGCAATGAAATAGCACTGCATGAATTGCCCAACGACGAACGTGGCGTACTCTACCTATTACGGCAACAACCCACACTCAGCCATGACGCCATCCAATCACACCTCACTGGCACCCCACAACGCATTAACAAAATCCTGACCTGGTTACACGCACGTGGGTACGTGACATCTACATATACCGTCGCGGCTGCGACCACCCAGCGCCTTACCACCGCAGTGGCACAACTGATTCATCAACCAACCCCCGCAGAACTGCTCACACTTGCGCGCGCACCCAAACAACGTGCCCTCATTAGCCAATTAGGTGCAGTGGCTGATTACACGCTACCATTGACACAATTTGCTAGCCACGCCCAACTCGCACCATTAATCGCCCGTGGCTGGGTTGTAATCCACCACATCGTAGCGCCACCACCCCCGCCACCACCACTCCCGTTGGCCACAACCCTAACAACCGCGCAACATGCCACAGTCGCAACGGTGGCGCCACATATCAGCACGCCACAGCACCACACGTTTCTGCTTGATGGCGTCACCGGCAGCGGCAAAACCGAGGTTTATTTTGCGCTGATTCGACAAGCTATCACTTGTGGCAAACAAACCATTGTGCTTGTGCCAGAAATAGCGTTGACGACGCAATTAGGCCAACGCTTCAGCAATCAATTCCTAGGGCGCGTCGCGATTATCCATGGCCAATTAACCCCCAAACAACGCCTCGAACGCTGGCATGCCATCCAATCACACCACGTCGATATCGTTATCGGCCCGCGGTCGGCATTATTTGCGCCAATAGCAGCACTCGGTCTGATTATTGTTGATGAAGAACATGATGGATCATACAAAAACGAATTTTTGCCCTATTATCATGCCCGTGATTGTGCCATTATGTACGCCAAACTCAATAGCATCCCCATCGTACTTGGGAGTGCGACGCCGTCGATAGAGCTGCTGTATGCCGCAAACCAACAACGCATCACCAAACTTGTCCTCTCAGAGCGTGTCGACACCAGCCGCGATGTGATTGCAATGCCACCGATTCGAATTGTCGATATGCGCATCGAAAAAAGTGTCGATCGCTATGGCCTCATCGGCACCACCCTCGCCCAGCAAATCAGCGCATATACGCAACAACAGCATCAAGTACTATTGTTGCTCAATCGACGTGGCACCAGCGGATCACGCCTCTGTCGTAACTGTGGGCAAGTCGCCCAGTGCGAACGCTGTAGTGCACCACTCGTGGTACATCTCCGTGCCGGGCAAACCATCGGCGTCTGCCATACCTGTGGACTGCAACGCTATTTGGATGCCAATTGCCAGCATTGCTTCCATCATGATTTTTTGGATATTGGCAGTGGTACTCAGCGGGTCTGCGAGGTGATTGCGACGCTCTGGCCAACAATACCGATTATCCAATGGGACCGTGATACCGCCGATAGTGCGAGTGACCATGCCCAATTACTTAGTCAAGCCAATACCCTCGGATCTGCTATCATCGTCGGCACCCAAATGATTGCCAAAGGACTAGACCTCGCCAAAGTCCGGCTTGTGGGTGTGGTCAATACTGATACCGCACTCCAATTACCCGATATGCGCGCCACCGAACGCACCTACCAGCTCCTCACCCAAGTCGCAGGGCGGGCTGGGCGCCGCAGTGGCAGCGCCGAAGTGATTTTTCAAAGTTATCAACCCGAACACTACGCCATTCAAGCGGCAGCCAGATATGACCGCCAATTGTTTTATGAAAACGAAATAACCTACCGGCAACGCCTCGGTTACCCACCATTTGCCCGTATGATCAAACTCGTCTGGCAACATCAAAACAGCACTATCTGCCAACGAAACGCCCAACAAGATGCAAGCCAAATCACCACAGCCCTGGCAGCGCTTGCACCAGATACGCGCATTATTGGACCAGCACCTTGTTTTTTTGCACGGGTCCGTGACCGCTATCGCTGGCAATTATTTATTGTGACCAACCAGCC
>JBBAWW010000020.1:10763-37943 GCA_040397035.1 Roseiflexaceae bacterium
GTGGGGCTCAATATCATCCGGATGGGCTGGGATTTGGTACGCCGCTCGATGAACGGCTTACTCGATGCCAGTTTTGCGGATGCAGAATTACAAGCCTTGCACAACGTCCTCAAACAATTCGAAAGCGACGAAGTCATGTTCCATGCCATCCGCACCCGCATCTCGGGGGCACGCAAATTTGTATCGATGCACGTGCTTGTACCAGGCAACTGGAGTGTCGCACATGGTCATAAACTGCTCGAAAAAATCGAAATTGCCGTGCACGTGGCATTTCACAATACAAATGTCATTACCCATATTGAACCAAACGACGACCCACTGTCATTCGAAGACATTCAACTGCACCGTACTGCACCCCTATAACACCCCCTCCGTTTCACACCGCCACACCAGCGAGTGCCGTGGTAATACTCTGCAACAACACCTGCTCATCGACACTATTGTCGATGAGCAAATCATGGATGCGCCATATGATGGACAACCGTTTAATCCGGGTCACCTCATCGGGACGCAAGGGCACGGTGGCCGTATACCCTTCGATAATCCCTTGGCGAAACGCCAATGATGTCGCCGTACGCATCGTGGCCGCCAAATCAAACATCGGATCTCCTGCCACGATCAAGCCTGGGCGCACCACACCTTCGAGTTGCACATGGCTGTGGACCGTGACATACACATGCGTCATTTGTAAGTCACCGTGGATACACACTGGTTCGACATTCTTTATTATGTCATCTTGAATGATTTTCTGCCAAAAATTAGTCAACACCGGTGCTGCCGTTGCGGTGTTTAATTGATCAATCATTGTGGTTTCACGGAACCACTGTTGCAACACACTGCGCCAATCGTGCATTGGCCATTTTTGCAGTGGAGTGGGCCATCCCCACCCATGCATGGGCAATGTATGCATGACACGCAACGTACGCCCCACTTGGCGGGCAGCCATTCGTTGTAACGTGGCGTCTGCCACATCACCGACAGCCGTTCCCGTAATGTGGTTATATACGACAAAGCCGACGGGCAAAATATTATACGAAATGTCGGCGTGAATAATCCGTGGCACCGGCAATTGTTTGAGGGCACACGTGCGCAAAAACGCAACTTCACCAGCAAGTTGTTCACTCGGTGCAAATACAATCGTCACGACCGATGTCCCAGACACGCGGATTTCGATGCGTTGCGACAATACTTGTTGGATGACAATAGTGCGCACGCGTAATTTGAATGGCTGGATGACCAATGCCACATAATCGCGCAAACGGTTCAATATCGCTAATTGCCAAGGAGTAACATCTGGTTCTTCGTGACTATAGGCATCTGCATCGGCTTGAAGCCCTGCTAAAATTTCGTCCATAGTAAATTGTATGCCTTCATTCCAGGTAGCATTCATCATTGCATTGTAACAAACAAAACCCCTCACATCGGGTGATGTGAGGGGAATTATCGGCTGAGACAATAATTAGGCTTCGTCTGGGAAGAGGGCGGTGCTCAAGTAGCGTTCGCCATTACTCGCCGAAATAAAGACGATGGTCTTGCCGGCGTTTTCGGGACGGGCAGCCAATTGGATGGCGGCAAAGGCCGCAGCCCCTGAACTAATCCCGACCATCAGACCTTCTTGTTGGGCCAGCCGGCGCGCCGTCGCAAATGAATCATCATTGCTGACTTTGATGACTTCGTCATACACTGCAGTATTGAGCACCTGCGGCACAAATCCGGCCCCAATACCTTGGATTTTGTGCGGGCCTGGTTGACCACCCGACAACACCGGTGATGCTTCGGGCTCAATCGCTACGATTTTGATGTCTGGTTTGTGTTGGCGCAACACTTCACCCACACCAGTTAAAGTGCCACCAGTACCTACACCAGACACAAAAATATCAATGTTGTGATCGGTGTCATTCAAAATCTCAAGGGCTGTGGTGCGGCGATGAACGTCAGGGTTGGCCAAATTATTGAATTGCTGTGGGATCCAGGCGTTGGGTGTTTCGGCAGCCAAGGCCTCAGCCCGAGCGATTGCGCCACGCATCCCCTCGGCCGCTGGTGTCAATACCACTTGGGCACCAAAGCCTTTGAGCAATTTGCGGCGTTCGATACTCATTGAATCAGGCATGGTCAAAATCATGCGGTAGCCCTTGGCAGCGGCAACCATCGCCAAACCAATCCCGGTGTTACCACTGGTTGGCTCGATAATGACCGTTTTGCCTGGCGTAATTAAGCCGGCTTTTTCGGCAACATCAATCATGGCAAAGCCGATACGGTCCTTGACGCTCCCGCCCGGATTGAACCACTCGAGCTTCGCGAGTACCGTCGCCCCGGGGGCTTTGATTTGAACCAATGGGGTGTTCCCAATTAATTCAACAACACTACGATAAATCCGTGCCATTGCATACCTCTTTTTATATTGAGTAAATCACTCAAATTAGTCAATTATAATTATACTGAAAATAACACATTGTGCAAGGGGCAAAAGTACGGCCCAAATGGTGATAGACGCACGTCTAAGCAGATTTTAATTTTGCAAAGAAATGCAGAGAAATTCACGCAACAAATGCGCACACCCAACCGTCAGAAAAGCGGTTACAAAAAATGAAAGGAATCTGATCATGTCAGACAACACCCAAATCCCCCCCGAATCGACCCCAAACCCAGCCGCAGAATCCACCTCAGCACAGAGCGAATCATTGCTCGATGAATTGCGCTCATTAGGCACCCAACTCGAAGCCGTCGCACGGGCGTTTTTGAATAGCAATCAGGCCCACCAAATCCAACAAGACCTGCAAAAAGGTGTTGGTGAAGTAGTAGACCGCTTGCAAGCCCTACGAAACAACGAAAAAGTTACCGAAGCCAGTGAAAAAGGCAAACAATTCGTTGAAAAAGCCATGGAAAATCCCACGGTTACCGAGGCTCATACCAAGGTCGTCAGTGGATTGGCCGGTATCAACGAAGAATTACGCAAATTGGCCGCTAGCCTCGGCGAAAATCGTCACCAAGGCGAATAGTCGCCACAAAAAACCCCGCGGAGCATGAGCTCCGCGGGGGTTTTGAATTTTGTTGGCTCGCTTGCTTATTTCACCATATTTTGACTGAGTTGCCACAATCGGCGTTGCGTCGTCACATCGTATGATATTTTCGACGAAGCTACCGGCTTGCACTTATCAAAATACCGACCGCTGGTGGTGGCAACACTATCGTTGCAGGCGAGAAAAATAGATGTTTCAGCGCCTTGTGCTGGGGTAATCGCCATGTAGCGTTGCATGACCGCAAATACTTTGGCAAACCAACCTACATTATTCTGTGCAAAGCCCGTGGCCACAAAGCCGGGGTGCAGACAATTAGCCGTCACATCCGATTCAAGCAACCGATTGGCTAATTCGTAGGTGAACATGATATTGGCGAGTTTGGATTGGCCATAAGCCTTCCAGCCACTAAAGCGTTTTTCGCCTTCGAGATCATCAAAATCAATTATTGCACCTTGGTGCGCCGCAGATGCCACGGTGATAATCCGCGCTGGCGCACTGGCCCGTAACAAATCAAGTAACTGCGTGGTCAACAAAAATGGTGCCATGTGATTGAGGGCCCATGTCATTTCGATGCCATCAACACTCAATTGATGCGTGGTATAGTAGGCGCCGGCGTTGTTGATGAGCACATCGATATGATCATAGCGTTGCTTGATGGTATCAGCGACTGCACATACTTCGGCTTGTGACGACAAATCAGCCTGGATGGTATCGAGCTGGGCATTGGGGGTTTGCTGCGTAATCAAGGCTACAGCATCGGCAAGGCGTGCTTCAGAACGCCCAACCAGCACAACCCGAGCGCCGGTCGCCGCTAATTCACAGGCAGTGGTGAGACCAATGCCACCCGTAGCACCAGTAACAATCATTATTTTTTCTTGAGTCGCCATCTAATCTACCCTTTCGCGCATAGTACGCACGCAATTATCTGTCAATTATAACGAATCGGTGGCAGTATGACCAATCAAGCGATGGAGCTTGATGGCGAGCCACAACGACAACCGAGTCTCAGTATTATCAAGATCAACCTGACAAATCTGCGAAATACGTGACAAACGATAAAGCAACGTATTACGATGCACATGGATTGCTTCAGATGTACGCGCCAAATTACCGTTACAATCAAAAAAAGCTTCCAGCGTTTGTAGTAATTCACCATGTTGCTCACGTTCGTAGTCGAGCAATGCACCTAAATGTTGGTGATGAAAGAGCATGGCGTCGGGATTATTCACCAGTGGCAACAACAATTGGTACACGCCGATTTCGGCATACCCAAGCGCGACATTAGAATTGGTCCGCAATAGTTTTTGGGTTAATTCGGCTTCGGTCTGTGAGCGAATCCATTCAGTATGCGCCACCGCAACCCGACCATACGTCGCGCGCACGGTGGGGAAGTAGACAACCACATCGCGCAAAACCAATTGGATGATTTGTTTTTCGCTACTATTTGGCGCATCAGCAGGCACAAAACACAGCACCCCCAACGCATGAGCCAACCAAGGAATGGTTGACCCTAATTGGGGCAAGGCATTGGCGAATTGCGCTTGCAGTTGATTCTGCTGAGCGAGCGGGAGACTAAAGAGCATAGCTACATGCGGTTTCCGCAGATCAACGCCAATTTCACGCGCCCGCTGTTGCAACACAGATGGATCAGAGAGATTCCCTGCCAATAATTGTTCGAGGAAGTTACCGCGGTAGCGTTCTTCGACGGCCGAAAGCGCTTGGGTTTTGGTTAATTCCATAGCTAACGCCATAGCCGCGCGTTTGACTGTAGCCTTGTCGGCATCAGTCAATGATTGCCCTGCCAGCACAATAAACCCAATCCCTTGGCCCGCAGCAGTGAGTGGCAGGCACCACGTATCAATGCCGCCCACGCGTTGATTACCAGGAGTGAGGGCAATATGGAGTAACGTCGATTTGATTTGGGTAGAGCCATGAAATGAAAGCATGTCACCTTTGACCGAATAAATCGCCACGTCACGCCCCGTCCGATTTGCCAGTAGCGCCAACATAGCGGGAAAGCCACCACCAGCCAACGATTGCTCACCCAATTCGAGCGCAATCTGGGCAGCACGGCGATCGACTTGGGCCTCATAGTCACTGATCAGGCGTTGCAATTCACGATCAACCACACGAATATCGACATCGCTCGCAAGATGGAGCAATGGCAGATTTGCTTGTTCGGCCACGGCAATCGATTGTCCATCAATATACCCGACAATTGCCAATGCACTAATCGGCACACTAATCAGTCGCTCGATGAGTGTCGGCAATGCAATCGGTGGGTCGATGTCTTTGAGGACCGCTACCGATATCAAGGCAAATTCGTTGCCATGGAGCTCAGTAAACAATGGTGCTAACCCACGTGCCACCACTGGCCATGACACTAGACGGTGCAACCCCGCATGTCCAGCGACAATTTGGGTCGACACCGGTAACGCTAATCGAATTGCATCATGTACAGTCACACTCGCCATGCTGAGCTCAGTTCATTATTCGAGGGAAAGTTGGGGGTACAGCGCCGGGAACAACACATCACACAACGGTAATTCGGTATCATCGCACAGTAACAACCCAGCCCGACGTAGACCACCAATTGAACGGTACCCCAAGGTCATTTGTGCCAAGGCACTTAATTCGACTTGCTTGATGCGCACATCAGCCTCACGCGTACCATCAATCACCGTCACCTTGCCGTTGGTCACCATAATCATAGCTCGTTCATCACTGATTTCGATGCGCACACCACCATTCCAATTGGCATACGCAGAGGCCCGCAAACGTTGTTCAAATGCCGGAATCAACGCAGTCAACATCATCGGCAAATCCAACACTCCCAACAATACCGCCTGTACGCCGGCAGTCGCTACTTGCACCACACCGTGGTGATGCAAAGCCATTTGGGTGACTGCATGGGTATATGGTAACTGAATAACGATTGGCGCTGCCACAAGCCCACTATGGAGCAATTGGCCAACCAAATCGCTGGCGGCACCATCATCACTCGCCACGGCATGCACGACGATTGTTTCGTCACCTTTCGTCACAATATCCGCAGCCGCACACAATTGGCCATCGTTGCCATACAAAAGGAGCCACGGTCGCGACGGCCAAGCAGCCCAATCAACAATCCGCACAGCGACATGCGTGTCGGTTAACGCCATGCTTTGAATCAATTGGCGTTCTGCGGTGGTAGGGATGGCAAGTTGCGCGCGGTTTGGGGCGGCTGCCAATGCGGGTATTTCGCCGCGCCACGCCACCCGGACCCGGTGTGAAACAGGAGCAAAGCCATTGGGAGACCACGCAGATACATCGCCATGCACCAGCACTAAACCGAGCCCTTCTTCAATAAACAGCATCGCTTGATGCATTACCATTTGTACGATGACTTCGTGTGCGACATCAGTCGTACGAATCACCTGCCGGACCACTGCCACATCGAGCACCGCCGCACCGACCGCCACGCGGTCGTGGTAGGTCACGAGGGCCGCCAGCGGCAACTGGTGTTGAAATGCAACCACAATCGTACTCGGCCGTGTCCGCGCCGCCTGCATCCAGGGAGTCAGATCGCCTAGGGCAGTCACTACGTCGCGTTGCGCAAATGTGGACAAATCACTCCAAAACTTCATCACTAAATCATTCATTCAACGTTCCAATCACAAAGCGCATCAATATAAGCCGCACTGCCGTCACGGAGCCAGCCATCGAGCTGAGCTTGATCTTTGAGTTGTTGGCCGCGTAGGCGGGTCACTTGCAAAAAATTAACCGTGGCGTCGGGTAATGCCGTCATATCACCCCACAGTTTTTCGAATTGTGCTACGGGATAGATATCTTCTTGGCCATTGCCCCAGCGTTTTTTGACATCTTTGATGGTGACGTAGGTGGGCATGCGGGTCGCCATAGCACGCACTGCGTGATTCACCCGCTCGGAGTTTTGCATGATATCATCTCGGGTCAAGCCAAACAGCGACAACATCCCATCGATGTCAATCCAATTGGTGAGCGTATTATAAAAACGCAAGCCGAATTCATCAGTGATGCGAGGCATCGCCAATCCCTCAACCAAGCGTACTTGATCATCTACCCGGGCGAGACCACCGCCGCGATCATCGATACGGCGGGCAGTGACTTCGAACGAAAACATTTTTTGGGTAGCAATATGTTGCCCAAGCAGCGCCGGATCAAGCGTTGCTCCGAGGGTGTCGATGTTATGCACCATCAAATAGCGCAGGTTGGTTTTTTTTGTGAGCAACTGTGCGAGTGTGCCATTGCGCAACATATTGGGGACTTCAAACCAATGCCCCACCGGGTGCATACATTGGTTGGGCAGATTATCAGTATAATCCGCACCTTCGCCCTGTGACCGAGCCCAGCCAATCAAGGCGGCATGCACACTTTGGCGCATTTTTTGGGCTTGTTCGTCGAGGAGCTGGTGGGGAGTTTCTTCCCAGGCAAAGCGCAAATCGCGGGTCATCGGCACAAACCGCAAGCCGACAGCCCGGCCATGTGACAACAGCACATCGCCGGCATAACCCCATGGTCGCCCCTGTGACTGTGCCGTCATTTGGGCGTGGCGGAGTGGTGCATCGGTCATATAACTCGTGGTAAAGACATGCGCTGGAGCGACACCATACATCCGCGCGATTTGTTGACTTTTGGCGATATGTAGCTCAATAAAGGTGCGATGGCGTCCGGCAAATTTGGCAAAGGGATGGAGCGCTTTGACGACACCGGCGCCTTGCGTCCAACGGCTCCCTGCGCCACCGGCGAGTGACACCACCGCTACTTCGCCACGCGCCAAGGCCGCTTCACCCAGTCGGATAATTTCGGCATCAGGACGACCCGTAGCATCATGTAAATCACTCGGGGCGACGTCACGGATGGTACTACTGGCAGGCAAACGGTTTTGCATCAAGCCAATCCGCCCTGCGCGCATATCGGCACGGATTTGTTCGTGGAATTCACGATCAAAGCCGTTTTGGATTAATGAGTCATGTACACGGGGTGTTTGATTGGCTGGACTACTCACATGGGGCAACATTTGATTAAACAGCATCGGCACGACCCGGGCCAATTCGGGGCGGGTCAAGCAGGCAGCCCCAAAGTAATCAAGCTCACGCCGGCGCGTCAGATTGAGGTCACGCGCTTCGGCACGGAGCAGGCGTGGCATGTGCAAGGCATAATAGCCTACCGGCATCAAGCGATTGGTGGCGGGCAGTAATTCAGCCCATGTGCCCCGTTCATTGATGGCAAAATCATAGACCACGGGGGTCATCGCAAACGGCAAGGCATCTTGGAGCGCCAAACGCTCGGCATCCATGATTTCTTGCAAGGCAGCTTGGGCTTCGGTTTTGATGGCGGGGTCGACGATAAAGCCCATGCCCCCACCCGACATGCCCCCCAGCATCCAAAACCCCCAAAACTGGTCACCAAAGCGTTGTTGGGCGGCGCGAATCAGCCCTTCGGTATAGCGATTGGTGGCCCAGGGAATGATAGTTTGCAAAGGACCCATGAAATTGCGGGTGGTGATTTGCCCTAATGTACGAATGTCGCCCGCTTTGAGGGCGGCAATCATTTCGGTCATCAAGGCGATGGCGTCTTGGCGGGCCTGCCATTCGGCACCAGCGCGGAGCAAATATTTTTCGGTGACCATTTCCAAAATAGGACCGACGTTTTGGGCCATGCCCCCATGCACCAACACCAGACTGTCTTGCAGGCGTTGACGGGCTACGGGGGAGATTTCGTCTGTGCCCAGCACACGATGTTGTGGCAACAAGCGGCCACGACTCACACCGTATTCGGGGTCGTTGGGTTGTGATTCGACGCCGGTAATCAGTTTAATCCCTGGCCACACGCCGCCCGAATCTTGCCAGCCACCGCCAGAGCCGGCCAACCATTCGCCCAAAATCGCCCGTGCCGCCACCAAGCGCCGTTCAGATTCTTGCAGGGCCCCAGTGAGATTGACCGTCTGCCCGGTGGCGCGCATACAGACACAAATCAAGGCGGCCAGCAGATTGGTCGATACTGCCAAGCGCGAGCCTTTGGGGATGTCGTTGACCGACGACACCAGCTCGAGCCCGTGACCAGGACCCACCAAGCGCGCCAACACGTCGGCCAGCAAGCGCTGTGAGCTCTCGAGCCCGGGCGGGATAATCCCCGCCGCAATCACCGCCCCTTTGAGTAAGCCCATATAATCGCGGCCAAAGTCAAAGACTTCACCCAACTCGGTAATATCGGCAGTCACACCCAAGTCGACACTCGTCAAGCGCAACAACGGTTCATCAATCACGCGCAGATAGGCTTCGACTGGTGGGCGCGTAGTGGCATCACGGCCGCGCACACACAAATCGACCGAGATATTGAGGACTTGGGCACCGGCAGGGAAATCCATCCCCAAGAAAAAAATATCACTCCAGCCGCTGTGCGACAAATCCATCCGCACGGGGGTGGCTTCTTGCAAAATCGGAAAGGCCTGATCGGCGTCACGAGTCAAGAGGCGGGGATGGATGCGCAACGGGTAATCGGCGGGATGCCCCATGCGGAACATCCATTGATTGCCCCGCACTGCCCGCACACTTTGGCGCACCTGGTCGGCCAACGTCTGGAAGGCCTGTTGGTGATAGGCCGTCGCCAAGGCACTCGACAACGCATCCGATGGTGCACGCGTGAAGGCAGCCACAAACAAGGTTACTGCTTCTTCGAAGCGCCGATTGAGCAAATGCACATAGCCGTCGTAGGGGACGTGGGTAGCTTGGGTTGCGGGATAATGCGCAGGCAAATAAAAGCGATGAATGGCATATAAAAAAAAGAGCGCGCGTACACGTTCGTACAAATTGGTACGTTGTTGGCGAAATTCCTCGAGGGCGTTGATTTCGCGCAACAACGTCTGATACGATGCCTTGCCACACACCGATTCGAGCGCGGTATCACGTAGCAGTACGTCGTCAGCGATAATAATGGCGCATAATTGCGACATAGATGCTCCTATTCGCTGCGGCGATGTAGTAATAATTCCACCAATGTCGCCATCACATCCTCGCTATCGACGCCATTCAAGCCGAGGGCTAGTTGTGCGGTCAATAAGCCGTATTTGGCACCAGTATCATAGCGACGGCCAATATGCGCCAAGGCGAGGTAGCGTTCTTGACGGGCAAGTTGATGTAGCGCCGGTGAGAGTTGCAATACATCGTCGGGAGCAGCGGTGAGATTTGCCGTCAAAATGTCGAAAATCCCAGGAGTCAAGACGTGCATCCCAAACAAACATAGATAGTGGCCGACGCGTAAACCGGGCGTGAGCAGTTGCTGTTCGGCCGCAGTGGGGGTCGGTTTTTCGACCACTTGCTCGATGGTATACACATTGGCGTTACCCGACAATGGACGACCGCCCACCACACCGTAGTACGGCAACAAGTGTTCCCGTGACGATTGCACCGCCGATACCGCGCAATGTTCGGTCATAGCCAAATCAACGATTTGGCGGGCACAGCCACGTGATTCATTGCTGAGGTAGATATGATCACCAACCAGATGTAAAAAGGGATCAGTGCCAATCACATCACGCGCCATCAAAATCGCATGCCCGTACCCCTGTGGGTATGGTTGCTCGACAAAGCGCAAATGTTTGGCAATATCGTTGACGGCGTCGAGATAGGCCGCAGCCGTCCCCGGCGCGACGACGACCACGATTTCATCGATGCCGGCTTGCAAGGCTTCTTCGGCAATGATCCGTAAGAGCGACTTGGTGACTCCGTCACGGTCGACAAGTCGTTGCAAGGGCAAGGCATGTTGTGCCGGTGAGGCAGCGGTGATTAAAGCGCGAGAAATACGCACGACACCCTCCTTTTTACATATGCGGCTATTATACCAAAGTAACGTTGTATATGTTAGCAAAAACGTCATAGCCAGCCAATATTTTTTTGGTAATCAGCAGTTTTTTTGTCCAAAAAACATATCAAAACACCAGAAAAACGTGTTTTTTACAGATTGCGAATCACAAACAACATCTCATGTATCCGCAAAATGGTAATAACATGCTTGACGAAGGGCACGTCCACCTCTATACTGTATCCGCTTGACTATGGTGCCATTTCCGTGTGTAATTGCGACACATACGGCTATGAGGAGTATGATGTGATGCGATCCTTCGCACAATTTTTTGGTCCAAATGCAGGCTATGTACTCGAGTTATATGAACAGTACAAAAAAGACCCCGCATCGGTCGATGCAGAATTTCGACAATTATTTCTCGAAAACGCCCACCTTTTCACTGCTGCTGCGGTACCGGGAGCAACCACTGCACCCCGTGATACCGTCGACAATGTACATGCAATCGCCGCAGCGCGGCTGATTCGTTTTATCCGCGAGATGGGGCATTTAGCTGCACATATTGACCCACTTGGGAAGCAACCTGTTGGTGATCCTAGCCTCGAATTAGCCTACCACGATCTGAGTAACGCTGACTTACGCGGGTTGCCTGCATCGATTTTGCGCAGTCCACTCGAAGCAGAATGTAATGATGCCTTGACTGGCGTACAAGCGTTACGTGCGCTCTATTCGGGGAGTCTAGGCTACGAATCAGACCATATTCAAGTCTATGAAGAGCGCAAATGGTTTCATGACTCCATCGAAACACGCAAGTTTTTCTATGGATTTTCGGTACGGCGCAAGCGCGAGATTTTGGCCCGCCTGAGTGAAGTCGAAACCTTCGAGCGCTTTTTGCATACCACCTTTGTCGGTCAAAAACGCTTCTCCCTCGAGGGCTGCGACATGTTGATGCCCATGCTGGATTCAATCATCCGCAACGCAGCCGTGGCCGGCACCAAAGAAATCGTCATCGGCATGGCGCACCGTGGTCGGCTCAACGTGCTCGCCCACGCCCTCGGTAAACCCTACAATCATATTTTGAGTGAATTCATCCTCGCCCATCGTGACGCCCACCACCCCGTGGTGCGTGAAGCCCACGGCTGGACGGGTGACGTCAAATATCACCTCGGCGCCCAACGCACCTTCCGCGAGAGTGGCGTCGAGCAGATGCCTATTACCCTCGCCCCCAACCCGAGCCATCTCGAATTTGTCAATCCGGTGGTGGCAGGTCGAGCGCGTGCCGTCCAGGATGACCGCTTTGCCCATGGCGCACCGGTGCGTGATCGCTCGGCGTCACTGGCCATCATCATCCATGGCGATGCGGCCTTCCCCGGGCAAGGGGTGGTTGCCGAAACCCTCAACATGTCAGACCTCGAGGGCTATAGCATTGGCGGGACGATTCACATCATCCTCAACAATCAAATTGGCTTTTCGACTGACCCCCACGATAGCCGCACCACGCTCTATTCGAGTGACCTCGCCAAAGGCTTCGAAATCCCCATCGTGCATGTCAATGCCGATGATGTCGAAGCCAGTGTGGCTGCCGCCCGCATGGCGCTGGCCTACCGCAACGAATTCCACAAAGACTTTTTGGTCGACCTGGTGGGCTATCGGCGCTGGGGGCACAACGAAGGCGACGAGCCCTCATTTACGCAACCATTGATGTATGCCCAAATCAGTCAACACAAAACTGTCCGTGAGCTTTGGGCGAATCGTTTGGTGGCAGATGGGATTGTCACGCAGGCCGAAGCCGATGGCATGGTAGCCGATCTCATCGCCAAGCTCCGAGAAGCCAAACAGCAAGCCGAAACTGCCCCGACGATGCCCACCACCCTCACCGAGCCGCCCGCAGGGTTGGCGCGCCGCACCCAAACCGCCGTCAGTGCCGACAAATTGCACGAATACAACACGCAACTCCTGCGTGCTCCCGATAATTTCAGCATCAATCCCAAGCTGGTACGCATGTTTGAAAAACGCCGTACGGCCTTTGCGCAAATCGGTGCCATCGATTGGGCGCATGCCGAAGCGCTAGCGTTTGCCTCGCTGATTGCCGAAGGGGTGCCCATCCGCATGACGGGCCAAGACAGTCAGCGTGGCACGTTTAGCAATCGTCATCTCGTATTGCACGATGTCGAAAACGGCCAAGTCTACGCCCCCATCCAACACCTCCCCCAAGCCCAAGCCTCATTTGCGGTCTACAACAGTTCGTTGTCCGAAAACGCCGTACTAGGCTTTGAATATGGCTATAGTTCCCACGCTCCTGACAGTTTGGTGCTCTGGGAAGCACAGTTTGGCGATTTCTCCAACGGCGCCCAAGTCATCATCGACCAATTCATCGTGTCTGGCCGCAAAAAATGGGGCTTACAGCCGTCGATGATCTTGTTGTTACCGCACGGCTACGAAGGCCAAGGGCCCGAGCATTCGAGTGCGCGCTTGGAGCGCTTTTTGCAAATGGCTGCCGACGACAATATCCGTGTGGCCAACTGCACCACCGCAGCCCAATATTTTCATTTATTGCGCCGCCAAGCAATGCTCCGCACCGAAGACCCGCGACCGTTGATTTTGATGACTCCCAAAAGCCTGCTCCGGCACCCCAAAGCAGGTTCTTCGTTGAGCGATTTGACCGACGGACGCTTTTATCGGGTACTCGACGATACCAGCGCCAACGACCGCCGCAATCAGGTCGAGCGCATCATCCTCTGCTCGGGCAAAGTGTATGTCGACCTCGTTGGGAGTGTGACACCAGAACAAGCACCACACGTGGCAGTGGTACGCATCGAAGAACTCTACAGTTTCCCGGCAGATGAATTAGTGGCGATTTTGGCAGGCTATCCCAATGCCCGCGAAGTGGTGTGGATGCAAGAAGAGCCACAAAACATGGGGGCGTGGACATACGTAGCCCCACGCATCAAAACCTTGCTTGCGCCTGATACACAGTTTAGTTATGTGGGGCGGGCACCATCGGCGAGCCCAGCCGAAGGCTCACAATCTGACCATGCCGAAGAACAAGAACGCATCATCAATAACGCAGTGTATAGCCCAATTCAATCGCAACCAATCATTGTGGCGTAACCGTACGCCATGGAGGATGCATCATGAACGTCGATATCAAAGTCCCGATTCTCGGTGAATCAATCGTCGAAGGGACCCTGGCTCGCTGGCATAAAAAAGTGGGCGAAGCCATCAATGCCGGCGAAATCATTGCCGACCTCGAAACCGACAAAGTCAACATCGAGGTCAGTGCCAGTGCTAACGGTGTGATCACCGCCTTGCACAAACACGAAGGCGACAATGTGGCGGTGGGTGAACTGATTGCCAGCATTGATACGGCAGCAACTGTAGCCAGCCCCGCACCAGTCATCGCCGCGACACCAGTGGCAACCGCTCCCGCCAGCGAAGCGCCAGTCACCCCCGTGGCCCGCAATGTGGCCGCCGATACCGGCGTCGATTTGCGCACCGTCAGTGGTAGCGGTCCTGATGGGCGCATCACCAAAAACGACGTCATCAAAGCAAGTACCCCGGCGCCTGTCGCACCGGTCACGCCTGCGACACCAGCACCCGTCGTCGCCAGCGGTAGCCGCCGCGAAGAGCGGGTCAAAATGTCACGCCGGCGCCAAACGATTGCCACGCGCCTCGTGCAAGCCCAACAAACGGCCGCCATGTTGACCACCTTCAACGAAGTCGATTTGACCCGCGTGATGGACATCCGCAAACGCAAAAAAGATAGCTTCAAAGAGCACAATGGCGTGGGCTTGGGTTTCATGTCGTTCTTCACCAAAGCAACGGTCAGTGCCCTCAAAGCTTTCCCGGCCGTCAATGCCGAAATCCAAGGTGACGAGATTCTCTACAAGTATTACTACGATATCGGCATCGCCGTATCGACCCCCGATGGGCTGGTGGTGCCCGTACTCCGCGATGCCGACAATTTGAGTTTCGCTGGCATCGAAAAAGGGATCGAATCCCTCGCCAAACGCGCTCGTGACAACAAGCTAGGCCTGGCTGATTTGACGGGTGGCACCTTTACCATCACCAACGGGGGCGTGTTTGGCTCGATGATGTCAACCCCCATCCTCAACATGCCCCAAGTGGGAATTTTGGGGATGCACAAGATTCAAGAGCGCGCCATGGTCATGAATGGCCAAATTGTAATCCGCCCGATGATGTATATCGCCTTGTCGTACGACCACCGTATCATCGATGGCGCCGCTGCCGTGCGCTTCTTGGTGCATATCAAAGATTTACTCGAAGACCCCGATAGCTTGTTGCTCGAATTCTAAATATTATAGACAACACCACCCCCCCCTCGACATCCCGTTGATGTCGAGGGGGGGGTGCATGACCAAATTAGGCTCGGTCGTTGAGGGCAGCCACACCGGGCAATACCCGGCCTTCGAGAAGCTCGAGTGAGGCACCACCGCCGGTGGAGATGTGACTGACTTTGTCGGCTAGGCCCATTTGTTCGATGGCGGCCACCGAGTCACCGCCACCAATCACGGTTTTGGCGCTACTGTCGGCCAAGGCTTGAGCCACCGCCCGAGTACCACCAGCAAAGGCCGGCATCTCGAACACACCCATCGGGCCATTCCAGATGATGGTCTTGGCTTGGGCGATTTCAGCGGCATAGCGGGCTTGGGTGGCGGGGCCGATGTCGAGGATGCGCCAGCCGGGGGTGACCGCATCGATGCCTATCACCTGGGTGGCAGCATCGGCGGCAAATTTGTCGGCGACGATGGCATCGGTAGGCAACAACAATTTGGTACCGCGGGCGGCAGCCAAATCGATCATCCGTTTGGCCAAATCGAGGCTAGATGCTTCGACCAAAGAGTCACCCATGGCATAGCCTTGGGACAACAAAAAGGTGTTGGCCATGCCGCCACCAATCAACAAGGCATCGACTTTGCTGAGTAGGTTTTCGATGACACCGATTTTGTCGCTGATTTTGGCACCACCAATGATGGTGATAAAGGGGCGTTGCGGTGCTTCGAGTGTACCAGCCAAGGCATCAAGCTCACGTTCCATCAACAGACCTGCCACTGCGGGCAACAAATGCGCCACCCCTTCGGTGGAGGCGTGGGCGCGGTGGGCGGCCCCAAAGGCATCGTTGACATAGACGTCACCCAGTTGGGCATATTCTTGGGCCAGTGAGGCGTCGTTAGCTTCTTCACGAGCGTCGAAACGGGTGTTTTCGAGCATCAAAATCTGGTCTGGTTGCAATGATTTGACGGCTGCCAAGGCGTCGGCACCAGCCACAGCATCAGTGGTGATTACCGTCACACCCATCAATTTGGCCAAATGGGCAGCCACGGGGCGCATGCGCAAATCTTCGACTACGTTGTTTTTGGGGCGTCCCAAATGGGACATCAATACTACTGAGGCACCATGATCAACCAAATAGCGAATGGTGGGAATGGCCGAACGGACGCGGGTGTCGTCACCTACCACGCCGTTTTCAATGGGCACATTGAAGTCTACCCGCACTAATGCCCGTTTGCCTTGCCATGCCACATCACGAATCGTTTGTTTATTCATCGTCCCATATCCTTAATTTCACAACCTGACTTAAGTTATACCCAAGCTCACGTGGTATGATAACAGAAAGCGGAAAGGAGCTGTCGTGTCACATCAATTTGTTTTGACGCATCTCGAAGAAATCAGCGATATCCACGCCACGGTGCGCATTTATAGCCATCCAAGTGGGGCGCAACTCGTATCTATCCACAACGACGACGAAAACAAATGCTTCGGCGTATCGTTTCGCACGTTACCCGCCAATTCCAATGGCGTGGCCCACATCCTCGAACACTCGGTGTTGTGTGGCTCGAAACATTTTCCCGTCAAAAGTCCCTTTAATGAACTGCTCAAGGGATCGCTCAATACCTTTTTGAATGCGATGACCTACCCTGATAAAACCATCTACCCCGTGGCCAGTACCAACCTCAAGGATTTGTACAACCTCGTCGACGTCTATATGGACGCCGTGTTTCACCCCCTCATTAGCGAAGACACGTTACGTCAAGAAGGCTGGCGCTACGAGTTCGACGAGGCAGGCAAACTGACCTACAAAGGCATCGTCTACAACGAAATGAAGGGTGCATCGGCTACCGCCGAACGGGTGCTGGGCAAAGCCTTGAGCCACGAACTCTTCCCCGATACGATTTATGCCAACGATTCGGGTGGTGACCCACGGGTTATCCCGACGCTGAGTTACGCCGAATTCACCGACTTCCATGCCAGCTACTACCATCCCAGCAATGCCTTGTTGTATTGGTATGGTGATGACGAAATCGAAACCCGGCTAGAGCGGCTCGAACCCTACTTGGCGAATTTCAGCGCCCAAACCCCACCACCACCGATCGCCAAACAATCCAAATGGAGTGCATCCCGCACCGCCAAATATGCCTACCCCGCTACTGCCGACGAGCAACGCCACCACGTGTTGCTGGCCTGGATGATTGACAAGCACTTCGATGATGTCGACGAAATGGAAATCATGATTGTCGACCACGTGCTGCTCAACGATGCCGTCGCTCCACTGCGCAAATCGTTACTCGACAGTGATCTCGGCGAAGATCTCAGCGGTGGTGGGTTTGGCAATAACCTACAAACCTATTTTGCGCTTGGGCTCAAGGGTGTTGCCCCCGAAAATGTCGCACAAATTGCCCCACTCGTGCGTGATGCAATCACCAAAATCATCACGGAAGAGGTCGATCCCGCCCAAATCCAAGCATCGATCAACACCATTGAATTCGATTTACGCGAGCGCAACACCGGCGGATTCCCACGCGGATTAGCCTTGATGATTGGCTTGACCAATCCGTGGCTGTATGGACAAGACATCATTAAAGCCTTGCGCTACGAATCAGCGTTGGCCAGCGCCAAACAGCGCCTGCAAGACCCCCAACGCATCGGGCAGTTGCTCCAGGCACTGTTGCTCGACAATCCACACATGCTTGAGTTAGTCGTTGCCCCCGATGCCCAACTCAATGAGCGCCTCGACGCCCAAGAAGCCGCCGAGCTCGTGGCAGCCGAAGCCACCTTGACGAGTGCCCAACGTGACGAAATCAACGCAGCCGCCCAACGCCTAGCCCACTGGCAAGAAACCCCCGATAGCCCCGAAGCGTTGGCAACCATCCCACGCTTGACCCGTGATGATCTCGAGCCACATGTCAAAGTCACGCCACTTATGCACGAGCGCATCGGCACTATTCCGGTGACGATTGCGCCACTCTTTACTAGCGGGATTATGTATGTCGATATCGGGTTCGATTTACGCAATTTACCGGCAGATCTGATTCCCTACCTGCCGTTGTTCGTTGATGCGCTGACCGAAACAGGCGCAGGTGACTACGACGCCGTGCGCTTGTCACAACGCATCGGCACCTACACTGGTGGGGTTTCGGCCACATCGATGACGGGCACCAATCGGCTCAGCAAAGACTATTACGCCTTGTTGCTGATTCGGGGCAAAGCGACCAGCGAGAACATCGGCACGCTCCTCGACATCATGCGCGATGTCAGTGTGGCGGCCCACCTCGACAATCGCGAGCGGATTTTGCAACTCATCAAAGAAGACAAATCTAGTCGCGAAGCGCGGGTACTTCCGTCGGGACACGCATTGATTAATTCACGCTTACGGGCCCGCTTTGGCAACATCCAAAGCTTCAACGAACTGCTCGGTGGCGTCAGTTACCTCAAATTCATCCGCGAATTAGCAGCCACCGCCGATAGCCAATGGGAAGCCATCCACGCCAAATTGGCAGCCATTCGCACGGCCTTGATTAATCAAGCCAGCATGCGCTTTCATGTGACCTGTAACCAAGAGCTGGTGCCGAGTGCCTTGAGCGAATTCAGCCGCATTAGCGGACAAATTCCTAGTCACACGGTAAACCCACAACTCTGGTCAACGCTCACGTTCCCCAGTAACGAAGCGTTGATTGCCCCTGCCCAAGTCAATTATGTGGGGGTGGCGGCGCAACTAAGCCAAGTAGGTTATACCTGTAGTGGCACTGATATCGTCGTCAATCGCCACCTCAGCCGCACCTTTTTGCATGAACAAATCCGCGAAAAAGGTGGCGCCTACGGCGCATTTAGCGTACTCGACATCCGCAGTGGGATTTTGTCGATGCTCTCGTATCGCGACCCCAATATCAGCAAAACCCTCGACGTCTATGCCCAAGCCGGCCAATGGTTGACCCAAGTCCAGCTCGACAACGATGCCTTGCTCCAAGCAATCATCGGCGCCGCTGGTGATTTGGATGGCTACCAATTACCCGATGCGCGCGGATTTACGGCGTTCATACGCCATTTGTCTGGCGATGATGATGCGTACCGCCAACAGACCCGTGAGCAAGCACTGGCCGTCACTATCCCTGACTTTGTGCGCTATGGTGAAGCCTTGATGGCACTCAATGCCCATTGGCAACGGGTAGTCCTTGGCGGCGATGCCTCCATCCAACAAGCTGTGGCCAGCGATGCCGGCTTGTTCACCACATTGACCAACGTGATTTAAAAGGAGCTTGCATGGAACGCTTTGTGATTGAGGGTGGGCATCGCCTGAGCGGCACGATCCGCCCAGCCGGCAACAAAAACGCCGCCTTGCCACTCTTGGCGGCCACCTTGCTCACAAGTGAGCCGGTTATTTTGCGCAACATGCCCGAAATCGGCGATGTGGTCACCAAACGTGCCCTTCTCGGTGGCTTAGGTGTGCATATCTCGCCGGCTGGCGATCATAGTTGGCGCTTCCATACCCCCGAAGTGCGTAACGAAGACCCCGACCCCGCCTTGGCACGGCGCATCCGCACCTCAATCCTGCTGGCGGGGCCGCTCCTAGCCCGGCGCGGGCACGTACGCTTGCCCCGCCCCGGTGGCGATGCCATCGGGCGTCGGCGCCTCGACACCCACTTCCAAGCGCTCAAAGCCTTGGGGGCCATGATCGAAATCACACCCAGCGAATATGTGCTGACCTGCCACAAACTGCACGGCGCCGACATTTTTCTCGACGAAATGAGTGTCACCGGCACCGAACAAGCGATTTTGGCGGCAGTACTGGCCGAAGGGGACACCACCATCGCCAATGCCGCCTCTGAACCCCACATCCAAGATTTGTGTCACTGCCTCAACGCCATGGGTGGCAAAATTAGTGGCATTGGCACCAATTTGCTCATGATTGAAGGCGTCAGTTCGCTCCATGGTGCCGAATACGAAATCGGCCCCGATTACATGGAAGTGGGCTCGTTTATCGGGTTGGCCGCCGTCACCGGTAGCGAAATCCGCATTGCCGGCGCCCGCCCACGCGAACATCGCATGACCAAATTGACGTTGGGACGCTTGGGCGTGCATTGGCGCGAAGAAGGCGACGACATCATCGTGCCGGGCAATCAAGAATTGCGTGTCCAAGAAGATGCCCACAACGCCATCCCCAAAATCGAATCGATGCCGTGGCCTGGCTTCCCCGCCGACCTGATCAGCATCGCCGTGGTGGTTGCCACCCAAGCGAGTGGGACGGTGCTCATCCACGAAAAACTCTTCGAAAGCCGGTTGTTTTTCGTGGATCGCTTAATCGGCATGGGCGCCAAAATCGTCTTGTGCGATCCGCACCGTGTGGTCGTCGTAGGTGCTGCCAAATTGTTTGGCGAGCCCGAAGGCTTGCCCAGCCCCGACATCCGCGCCGGCATGGCGCTCCTCATCGCCTCGCTGTGTGCCCGTGGCAAAAGCGTCATCCACAACATCGCCCAAATCGACCGTGGCTACGAATCAATCGAACAGCGCTTACAAGCATTGGGGGCTCGGATTGAACGCGCGCGGGGCTAACGCCATCACCACAATTTGCATCGCCGGAGCAACGCTCATGCTGAGCAGGATGACGTTGCTGTTGTTTGCGGCCCGCCCCGACAACCTGGGGGTACAGGTCGTATTGTGGCTATCGCAGTGGCTCTATCTGCCGTTTGGCTGGATTGATGCCGGCCAACCAGTGTTTGGCGCACGCTTCGAACGCGGCGCACTCCTCGCGGCACTCATCTGCCTCATCATCACTTGGCGCAGCAACCGCGCACCGACATCCCCGGCATAACCTGCCTATTCACCTTCCCTGCGGGGCTATTTTTTTGTAAAAAACGTACTGGGTGAGCGGTGAATAGACAAAAACGCCTCACGCACATGCGTGGGGCGTCAATCATCCTGCACCACTATCAGTCAGTGGTATGACGGCGGGCTAATTCGGCCATAATCATATCGAGCGACACGCCTTGGTTGGTAAGCAACACGAGGGCATGATACAAAAAGTCGGCAGTTTCCCAAGTCAATTCGGCATCAGAGTTGTTTTTGGCGGCGATAATCATTTCGGCCGCTTCTTCGCCGATTTTTTTGCCGATGCGATCAACCCCACCAGCAAACAATTTGGTGGTATACGAGCCTTCGGGCATTTGTTGCTTGCGAGCCACCACCAAATCGGACAAGCGCCCCAACATACTGAGCGGAGGGACGCGTTGGTCGGTGGCTTGGCCGTCGATTTGCCAGGCAAAGCACGACGGCGCGCCGGTATGGCAGGTGGGTCCGATTGGCATTGCCAAAATCAACAGCGCGTCGCTGTCACAATCGCGGCGGGCTTCGACAAAACGCAAGAAATTCCCTGACGTTTCGCCTTTGACCCACAGTTGTTGGCGACTGCGACTAAAAAACGTCACATTGCCACTGGTTTGGGTCTGAGCCAGCGCATCGGCATTCATGTAGCCGAGCATCAAGACTTCGCCGCTATGGGCGTGTTGCACAATGGCAGGAATCAACCCATTGGCGTCGTAGAGTAATGTCATAGATTAATGCCTAAAATGACGGCGGCCAGTACAAATCATGGCCACACCGAGGCGATTGGCTGCCGCAATGACATCATCATCACGCATTGAGCCACCTGGTTGCACGATGGCAGTCACACCGGCGGCTGCGGCCGTCTCGATGCCATCGGGGAATGGGAAGAAGGCGTCGCTGGCCATCACACAGCCTTGCAACGAAATACCAGCGCGGCCGGCTTTTTCGACGGCAACGCGGGCGCTATCGACCCGACTCATCTGCCCCGCCCCAACTCCCAACGTGCGATTAGGAGCAGTATACACAATTGCGTTGGACTTGACATGCTTGACCACTCGCCACGCAAAGCGCAAGGCGGTTAATTCGTCGGCACTAGGCTGACGTTGGGTCACACAATTCCATGATTCACCCCGTGGTAGCTCGCGATCAGGCTGTTGCACGAGGAAGCCACCCGGCACCGAATGCACCAACACCTGCTGGTCGGCGGCAATGGGGCGTTTGGCAATCACCAAGCGGCGGTTCTTTTTTTGTTGGAGCAAGGTCAAGGCATCAGGATCAAAGGCCGGTGCGATGATGATTTCGGAGAAAATCTCGTCAATTGCCTGCGCCAACGGCAAATCCAATCTAGCATTCAAGGCAATCACGCCACCAAAAGGTGCTTCGCGGTCGGTGGCAAAGGCCTGTTGCCAAGCCTCGAGGGGAGTAGCCCCAATTGCCACGCCACACGGATTGGTGTGCTTGACGATGGCGAGGGCGACCCCTTCGCTAGGGTCGAATTCTTCGATCAGTTCTTGGATGGCGGCAATATCGAGGATGTTGATATACGACAATTCTTTGCCGTGGAGCACCTGAAAAATATCATCGAACGCGCCGTACAAGGCACCCGCTTGGTGCGGGTTTTCGCCATAGCGCAACACCCGAGCCTGTGGCACATGAATCGTAAGCGCATCAGGCAAGCTTTTGGTGGGCGCAAGGTAATTGGCGATGGTGGCATCATAGGCAGCAGTGTGGGCGTAGGCTTTGGCAGCCAAGGCGCGTCGGAACGCGAGTGGCACTTCAGCCTGTTGCAACGCCGCAATAATCGCCGCATAATCAGCGGGGGATACCACCGGCAACACCGAGGCATGATTTTTGGCACTGGCACGAATCATCGCCGGGCCACCAATGTCGATTTGCTCGATGGCTTCGGCTTCGCTCACCCCTGGCTTGGCAATCGTCGCCGCAAAGGGATAGAGATTGACGGCTACGATATCAATCGGCGTGATTTGGTATTCTTGCAACGTCTGCATATGGCTGGCTAAATCACGCCGTGCCAAAATCGCGCCATGAATGGCCGGATGCAGGGTTTTGACCCGGCCATCAAGGATTTCGGGGAACCCGGTCAATTCGCTCACGCCGTGTACGGCAATCCCGGCAGCTGCAATAGCGGCTTTGGTGTTGCCGGTGGAATAAATTTCGACACCGAGTGCGACTAATTCCCGTGCAAAGTCGACAATTCCCCGTTTATCAGATACGCTAAGCAATGCACGCATGGATTATGCATCCTTGATGCGGCGCTTACGCGTCACAGGAACGATTTTGTTGGTCTTGGGGGGACGACCAGTGCGGATCATCCGCAAGGCATGCACCAAGGCTTCGAGTGATTTGTCGGCCCATCCATAAATCGTCGGTCGGCTTTTGTCCAACGCAATCGCAATTTGGGTGACATTTGTGCGATAATCAGGATCAAAGGTTGCGAGATGCACCCGCGCCGTGGCGATGATTTGTTGAATTTCATCTGGCGTCAGATCAAGGTCGATAATCAGTTTTTTCGCGCGGCGATTCTGCTCAAGATTCTCCATCTCCGGCTCCAATCATTTACAACGTACGGGTTTCTGGACTCCGTTACGTATTGTACAATATAATCATTTGTAAATGCAAATGATTTTGTAAATGATTAATCATCTCTTCATAATTCATATCATGTGCGAGTGAGGTCCTACGATGTCGAATAGTATTGCCGGAAAATTACGTCAACACGAGTTATTTTTGCACATCAGCAATGCCATGACTGCGCAGTTAGATATTACAGAATTATTATCATTAGTCATCAACGCTGCAGTCGATTTACTTGCGGGCAATGCGGGTTTAATCGCATTACGCGATGAATCTGGACAGTTACACATTAATGCAGCTGCACACATTCCGAGCGAACGGTGGTCAGCGTTTTTGTCATTAATCGAGCATTACAATAATCCCAAATACGCTAGTGTCGAAAACGATTTACAAGAATTACGCTTACTTGTTAACATGCCACTGCGCCACGTCAATGCACTTGCAATGACTTATCATGGTACACATATCGGCGTGATTCTCGTCTTTCGGGCAGCGGTCAACGTGGCATTTAGTGACGAAGAGCAGCAATCACTGGCAGCATTTGCCAATCAAGCAGCTATCGCCGTTACCAACGCCCGCCTATTTCAATCGCTAATCCGCGAAAAACAACACCTCGCCGCCATTGTCGAACAAAGCATGGATGGTGTGATGATTCTCGATGCCCGCTGGCGGATTGTGGCATTTAATCATGCCATGGAACAATTCACCGGCTGGCCGCGTGACGAAGCCAATGGTCGTCCCTGCGCTGAAGTGGTCGGTATCGAAACAAACAGTGGCGAAAACCTGTGCCGCATCGACTGCCCCTTGCAACGTCCATACATCGGATCAATTACGCAGGCCGAAGGCTGGATTACTGCCCGTGATAATCGTCGCCGCTACATCCAAAGCACCTACACCATCCAACGCGATGCCCAAGAGGTATTTGTGGGCGCGATTGTCAATGTGCGTGATATTAGCAAACAAAAAATCGAATCCGAGATGCAAAACACCTTCATTTCGGTGATATCACATGAACTCAAAACTCCTGTCAGTATCATTCGTGGCTATGCCGAAATGCTGGCTCGCTCCGATGTCACCTGGCAACCTGCCCAAATCCACGAAAGCCTGCAAATCATCATCGATGAATCTGATCGACTGACCCGTGAAATCAATAGCCTGCTCGATGTGTCACGCATGCAACTCAATGCCATGCAAATCGAGCCAAGCACATGGCCAATCCGTGACCTTGTCGAGCAAATTTGTCAGCGACTGGCAGCCCGGGCGCAACTCCAACAAATCAACTTCGAAATCCGCATCCCCGACGAAATGCCTGACGTGCATGCTGACCGTGAACGCATCCGGGTCGTCTGCGAAAACTTACTCACCAATGCCCTCAAATATAGCCCCAATGGGGGCATCATCCGGATTTCTGCGCGCAACGACAACGGCATAGCGATTGTGTCGGTCAGTGACCAAGGCATTGGCATCCCCATTGATGAACAATCCAAGATTTTCGAACGCTTTTATCGCATCGACAATCGGCTCCGGCGCGAAACCCAAGGCTTTGGACTCGGTTTATTCCTTGCCAAAGCCATCATCGAAGCGCACCATGGCCAAATTTGGGTCGAAAGCCATGCCCACCACGGGTCACGATTCTTCTTTTCGATTCCGCTCGCAATCCCCCGTATCAATGGCCAAAGTACTCCCGAATACGACGAATTTATCGACCTCACAAAGGATAATCAAAATGACTGAGCTCCGTGACAAATTAGTCCTCGTGGTTGACGACGAGGTTCGTATCACCAGCATGATACGCATGAATCTCGAAGCCGAAGGGGTGCGCGTGATTGCCGCCAGCAATGGTCGTGAAGCCCTCGATGCCATCCGCGAAGAAATCCCCGATATCGTCATCCTCGATGTGATGATGCCCGGCATGGACGGCTACGAAACGCTCCGGCGCATCCGCACGTCGTCGCAAGTCCCCGTCATCATGTTGACGGCCAAAGACGAAGAAAACGACCGCATCAAAGGGCTTGAGCTCGGCGCCGACGACTATATCGGCAAACCGTTTAGTTACCGCGAACTGGTCAGTCGCATCAAAGCCGTGTTGCGCCGCCATTACCAACCCGCACCGTCGGCACCCGGTCACGTCAATGTCGATGAGCGTCTGCATATCGACTTCAACAAACGCGAAGTGCTCATCAACGGCGAGCGGGTGAATTTGCGCCCCACCGAATACCGCCTGCTCTATCACCTCGTGCAGCGAGCCGGCTTCGTGATGACCCACAACGAGCTACTCGCCAAGGTGTGGGGCCCCGAATACCACGACGAAACGCACTACTTGCGCTTATATGTCACCTATTTACGCCAAAAAATCGAAATCGACCCTGCCAACCCGGTCTACATTCTCACCGAACGGGGCGTGGGCTATCGCTTCAAAGATTTGGCACCTGACAGCATAAGCTGAACCCATAGAGAGTAACGATATGACCCAATCTGCAATGCCGGCAATTATTGATGTCAATGAGGCTGATTTCGAAACCAGCGTAATTGCCCAATCGCATCACACCGTGGTGGTAGTCGATTTTTGGGCGCCGTGGTGCGGTCCCTGCCGCATGCTGGGGCCCATTCTCGAGCGGCTAGCCACGAATGCCGATGGTGCCTGGATGCTCGCCAAAGTCAATGTCGACCACAACCAAGGATTGTCGCAACGCTATAGCGTCCAAGGCATTCCGGCCGTCAAAGCCTTCAAAAACGGGGCTGTGGTGGAACAATTCGCCGGCGCACTACCCGAATCACAAATCACCACTTGGCTGAGTCGCATCGTCCCCAGCCGCCAAACCCAGCAACTAGCGGTACTGCGTGAAACCGCTCAACACAACCCTAAAGCGGTACGCCATGAGCTAGCTAGCTTGCTGAGTGCCTACCCTCACGACGATGCCGTCAAAATAACCTATGGGGGTGTGCTGGTACGCCTCAATGATCCCACAGCGAGTGAGCTCTTGCGGAGCATCAGTCCGCAATCTGCACAGTACGCGGCGGCCCAAGCCTGGCTGGTATTGTTGAATGGCATCCAATCGGCGGTGCTGGTGAGTACCGGCGTCGAAGAACAATTCGCCCACGCCATGCGCACCTTCGTCCAGGGTGATACGAGTGCGACGATTGCCCAATTACTAACCCTCGTCAGCACTCAGCGCCACTGGGGAGACGATGCCGCCCGCAAAACGTTGTTGGCGCTGTTTACGGCACTCGGTGACGATCATCCGTTGGTGCCCCAAGCGCGGCGCGACTTGGCGATGGCGTTGTTTTAGTCTCGCGCGGAGTTAGGGCGAATAGCGGCGAATGAATTCGCCGGCATGATTCGCCCTTACTCTTTCGTTTGCCTCGCACAGAGCACACAGAGCGCGCGGAGATGGTTGTTGGTTGCCGTGCGCCGATAAATGTCTGCCCATACGAGATTTCGTATGTCTCACGCGGAGGACGCAGAGACGCGGAGATGGTTGTTGGTTGCAGTGCGCCGATGAATGGCTACTCGTGCGAGATGTTGTATGTCTCACGCGGAGATACGGAGACGCGGAGACGTGTTTTGATTGATGTGTGCCGATCAATTTCTGCCCATACGAGATTTCGTGTGTCTCACGCGGAG
>JBBAWW010000021.1:0-26624 GCA_040397035.1 Roseiflexaceae bacterium
CATCGCAACCGGCATGGAATGACGATAGGGGTGAGGTGTTTTGGCGTAGGTATTGTGCTTACAAATAGTTGTTATGGCACATTGCGGTGATTGCGGGAGGATTTATTGTTGTGCAGTACTCATTGGGGGAACGTTCTATAATGAAGATGAACAATATTATGGTTGGTTGTGGTGTGCGTGCAACGTGGTTGTGGGGCTACCGGTGAGAGGAGTACGGAATATGTCGTCAATTGAAACCCGAATTCACGAGTTACGGACGCAGATTCGCAAACATGATTATCAGTATTTTGAGTTGAACGATCCGATTATTTCGGATGCAGAATATGATGGGTTGATGCGCGAACTGCGCATGCTGGAATTGAGTCATCCGGAATATCAAGCGGATGATTCGCCCACCAATCGGTTGTATCCCGCAATTGATGGTCAATTCAAAAAAGTGCGCCATCCCCAAGTGATGATGTCGCTTGCGAAAGCATTTAAAGAAAAAGATATCTATGATTGGTATGCTCGCCTCGCTAAAGAAATCGGCATCAACGGAATGGCGTGGACGGCCGAGCCCAAAATCGACGGTCTCGCCATCGCCTTGACCTATGTCAACGGTGTGCTGGTACGGGCCGCTACGCGGGGGGATGGTGAAATCGGCGAGGATGTCACGACCAACGTCAAAACCATTAACACGGTGCCTAGGGAATTACGGCGCGATACGCATATTCAAGTGCCGAGCGAGATTGAAGTACGGGGCGAAATCTATATGCGCACCGATGAATTTGATGCGCTCAACGATCGCTTACGCGGCGCTGGCGAAAAACCGGCCGCCAATCCCCGTAATGCGGCAGCCGGATCATTACGCCAAAAAGACCCCCGGGTGACGGCCACTCGTCCGTTGCGGTTTTTTGCGTATTCCATTGGTCCAGTCAGTGGTAATTGGCCTGATACCCAATGGGAGACATTACAGGCACTCAAAAAACTTGGGTTTTATATTAATGACGACACCCGGCGGTTTGAGAATTTTGAAGCACTCCTTACGTATGCTCGAGCCTGGATGATGAAGCGTGATGAATTGCCGTACGAAGTCGATGGGATTGTGTTTAAAGTTGATAGCCTGGCCCAACAACGGGAATTGGGCATCGTCGGCACAGATCCACGCTGGGCGATTGCCTACAAATTCGAAGCACGTGAGACGTCGAGTACGCTCAAAAATATCACGGTGGCGGTGGGACGGACGGGGGTGATTACGCCGGCTGCCGAAATCGAGCCGGTGCAATTGAGTGGCGTCACGGTCCGCAATGCAAGTTTGCATAATGCGGATTTGATTACCAAATTAGACATTCGGATTGGCGATCGGGTGTTGCTCAAGCGCGCCGGTGACGTCATCCCCTATATCATCGGTCCATTGCTGGCAGCGCGGCCGGCTGATGCGGTGCCATGGCAAATGCCGACCAATTGTCCGGTCTGTGGGACTGCGCTGGTGCGTCCCGAGGACGAAGTAGCGTGGCGGTGCCCCAATAGTGATGGTTGCCCCGAACAACGCAAACGCCGGCTGGAATATGCGGTGTCGCGCGAGGCTCTTGATATTGTAGGGCTGGGTGAACAACAGGTGCGCATGCTGGTCGAAAAAGGATTGGTGAGCGATATCGCCGATATATTCACTTTGACCCCAGATGTTTTTGTCGATATGGAAGGCTTTGGTGAGAAAAAAATTGCTAATTTGATGCAATCAATCGCCAATGCCAAAAATCAACCGGTGCTGCGGGTATTTATCAGCCTCGGGATTCATATGGTGGCTGACAAAGTGGCCCAATTGTTGCTCCAACACTTTGATAGTATTGTGGCGATTGCGCATGCGAGTGTGGTCGAGATGAGTCAAATCGATGGGATTGGTCCGGTCAAAGCCCAGAATGTGGCGGAGTTTTTTGGGCGACCGGGGAATCAGCAATTGCTGGAAAAATTGACGGCACTCGGATTGAACGTACGTGGTGGGCGGGTGGCGCCACGAGGTGATTCTTTGGCAGGGATGACGATTGTGGTGACGGGGAGCGTGCCTGATTATACCCGTGAACAAATCGAAGCCCTGATTACGCGCCATGGCGGCAAACCTACCAGTAGTGTGTCGAAAAAAACCAGCTATGTGGTGGCGGGGAGTGAGCCAGGCGGGAGCAAGATCCAAAAAGCCACCGAATACAACGTGGCAATTATTGACTGGAATGCGTTTATGGCGCTGGTAGGAGAAGCGGATGATTCTGCTGTAGTCAATGTGCGTGATGTGGAATCAGAACCGCCGGTAGAGGTGGTGCCATCAGCGCAGTCGCGGTTATTTTAGCGAATAGCCTCACCAAAAGAGTGTGCGGGTCGTTTTGGGGCGGTAAGATGTATTATAATATGTAGTAATTTATCAATATACGACAAATACGGAGAAATCGATGACCACCATCAATCCGACGATTTTTCGGGCATATGATATTCGCGGTGTGGTAGGGCAAGAGTTGAGCGAAGCAGTCTACGTTGTATTGGGGCAGGCAGCGGGGACGTTGTTTGGGCTGCGGGGTAGCAAAAAAATCGTGGTGGGGCATGATGCGCGTTTGACATCGCCGGCATTTGCGGCGGCATTGATTGCCGGGTTGCAGGCGAGCGGTTGTGACGTAATCGACATCGGGATGGTACCGACGCCGGTGATGTATTTTGCGGTCGATTATCTCAAGGCTGATGGTGGTGCGGTGGTGACGGCCAGTCATAACCCGCCCGAGTTCAACGGCCTCAAAATGCGGCATTACGAGTCGCAATTTGGCGGCGTGCCTTTTTCGAGTGAAGAAGTCCAAGCGGTTGGCCAGATTGCCTTGAGTGGCGCATTTGCGCACGGGAATGGCAGCTACAGCCAAATTTCGGTGGATGATGCCTATGTGGCGCATGTGGCCGAATTAATCCACTTGCCCCATCCAATCAAAATCGTATTGGATGGCGGCAATGGGGTAGCCGGGCCGTTGGGTGTGCGGGTATTTGAGCGACTAGGGTGTGAAGTGGTGCCGCTGTTTATCGAGCCCGACGGCACATTCCCCAATCACCACCCTGACCCGCTCAAAGAAAAAAACATGCTGGATTTGATGCGGGCAGTCAAAACGCACGGGGCGGCCTTGGGGATTGGCTTGGATGGTGACGGTGATCGTTTGGGCGTGGTTGATGATCAAGGTCGGATGATATTTGCTGACCGCTATATGATTGTGTTGGCGCAAGCAGCCCTGAAAAAAGGCCCGGCGCCGATTGTGTTTGATGTGAAATGTAGTACGGTGCTGGCGGATGCGATTACGGCGTTTGGTGGTACTCCGGTGATGTGGAAGACAGGGTATACCAATCAATCAGCCAAAATGCGCGAGCTGGAGGCACCGGTCGCTGGCGAATTAAGTGGGCATGTATTTAATAACCGCCCCGGGCATAGCTTTGATGATGGCACATTTGCCGGAGCCTGTTTGATTGAGGCGTTGGGGCAGAGTGGCCAAACGTTGTCGGTGGCGCTGGCACCATTCCCGGCGTTGGCAGAAGTCCCCGAAGAGCGCATCGAGATGGATGATGTGCGCAAATTTGCGGCCGTGGAATATGTGCGTCAGCAATTTGCTACCACCCATACCATCATCGAAACTGACGGTTTGCGGATTGACTTTGGTGATGGCTGGGGGCTGTTGCGGGCATCGAATACTGAACCGATGATTACTACACGCTTTGAGGCGGTGACCGCAGCTCGAGCGGCCGAAATCCGTGATGTGATGTTGGCGGCGTTACGCGGTTATAATCCGGCCTAGACTGTTGGATTGCATGGCACCACGCTGGCACGTGAAGGAGTAACTATGTTAGGCATTCGTCGTCGCCTCGCCACCTTGTCGCACTTGGTGCGCCCGCTGGCATTAGCATTTGTGGGGTGTGCGATTTTGGCGTTGGGGATTGGCTATGTCTTGACGCATTTGTATCGTACCCTCGTGTTGCCTGAGGTGTTTTTTTATTTGACCTTGCAATTTGTGCCCCAGGTCTGGCGCGGGGTCTTCTTTTTGGTGGTGGGTGTTGGTACGTTGAGTGCCGGGATTTGGACATTGAGTGACAAAGTGGTCATCCCACTTGACTCACAACCACAGACCAACGAATTGTTGTTGGATTATCGGCGCGCGGAGCGGCTCCCACGGCTAGCGGTATTGTCGGGTGGCCCGGGGATGTTGGTGTTGGCCAGCCTCGGGCGCACCGTCGAGACGATGACCTGTATTACGCCGGTACAAGACCCGGTGGAATATTATTATCGCGCCTCGAGTTTGTTTAATTTCGAAAAAGTGGTATTTGTAGTGCCGACACCGCAACCGATGCAAGTGACATTTGTGCTCGACAACGGTGTACGGGTCAAACCGAGTGATCGTGTGCCCGACGACGAACGCTATGCCGAACGGTATGTGGTCGATGTACAGCTCGATAGCGCAGTGCCACTCAGTGAGGTGTTGGTGACGCGAGCCACGATAGATGCGATTACCAACGCCGATGCGATTGTGATGGGGCCAGGAAGTCTGTTTGAAAGTATCATCCCCGATTTGTTGATTCCGGCGGTGCGTGAAGCGTTTCGTGCGAGCAAAGCCAAAAAAATCTATATTTGTAGCATTATGACCGAGCCAGGTCTGACGAGTGGGTTTACGGTGGCGGATCATATCCGCCAAATCGTACGCTATGGCGGATTTGCCCCAGATTATGTGTTGGTAAATGCCCAGCGTGTCGACCCTGAAGTGCAACGAATCTACGCGGCTGCCCATCAGACCCCGGTCTATTTGGCCCCCGAAGAATACGAAGAAACGGTGGTGCAAGCACTTGACCGGAGCACGGGGAGTGATGTAATGGTTGAAGGTTCGGTGGTGGTCGAAGTAGATTTGGCGACGGCGGTGATTCAATTGACGGCCTCACTCGAAGACCCAGGCAAAAGCCGCACGGTACGGGTATTGCGCCATGATCCCGACAAAGTGGCGGCAGCGATTACGAGCATCCTGCGGCGAGGACGCTAAGTATGGATGATACGATTTTGTTATTTGAAGACGAAGGGTATCGTTCGTTATTACCGTTGACGTATACACGTACTGCCGCCGATATTCGCTGTGGGATTTTTACCTTGCGCGAGCGGTTGCATGCCCGTTATGGCAGTGCACCTGTGGCAATTACGCGGGGGTATCTGGCTGATGTGTTTGGGGTAGGGCGTTGGCCGTTACAACTGCTGAGTCGCAATGTGCCGTTGCTGCTCGTCAATAGTCGTTTGGTGGATATTGATTGTTTGGCGGCGTTACATGATGCACCACTCGGGACGATACTGCTAAGTGACGATGCCAATACGGCGGCAGGTGGGGGTACTTTGGTGGCTGCTCGGATTACCCCGGCGCTAGCGAGTGCGGTATTTGGGGATTTGCTGGAACAGCACGGGCAACGGGCATTGCATGAATTACAGCGGTTTTGCCAGGTGCTGACCGGCCGACCGCTGATGTTGCAGTTCCCTTGGGATATCGTCGACCATAACGTGGCAATGATTGGGCGTGATGTTGATTTGCTCGATCCGACGGTGTACATCCCACTTGCGCAACACCCGCAGGCAGCGGGTTGTCATGCCCAGGCTGGCGAGCGGATTTTTGTGCATCCTCAGGCGCAATTTGAGGCACCAGTAGCGTTGGATGCCCGTGAGGGACCGATTGTGATTGGGGCGGCGCGGATTGAGCCGTTTAGTGTGATTCAAGGACCCGTGGCGATCCATGATGGTGCCTTGATTTCGGGGGCGCGGGTGCGCGCCGGCACGACGATTGGCCCAGTATGCCGGATTGGTGGCGAAATCGAGGCGTCGGTGGTGCAAGGCTATAGCAACAAGCACCACGATGGGTTTTTTGGGCATTCATACCTCGGCGAGTGGGTCAATGTAGGGGCGATGACCACCACAAGTGACCTGAAAAATACCTATGGTACGATTAAAGTGACATTAGATGGCTATGGGCAAGTCGATAGTGGTCGACTCAAACTGGGCTGTTTTTTGGCAGATCATGTGAAATTAGGCATAGGTGTGCATTTAAATGGTGGTGCGGTGGTGGCGACGGGGTCAAATATTTTTGGGATCCACTTTGCTCCCAAAACAATTCCCGCCTTTACCTGGGGTGGTGAGCGCTTCCGTGAATATCGCATCGACCGGATGATAGATGTATCCCGCAAGGTGATGGGGCGGCGCAAAATTACTTTGAGTGTGGCGCAAGTGGCGATTCTGCGCCACGTATTTGCGATGACGAGTGCGGATCGTGGGATTGACTCCGATGATGCACCGGCGTTTGATGCGTTGGTCGGTGAAGTGAGTTGGCGCGAATGACGGTATCTGCGCTGGAATGATTAGGGGAAGGAGGAATCCATGCACGTCGTAGTAATCGGGGGCGGCAGTGGTTTGTTCCAGGCAATCAAGGCGGTACGCCCAATCGCCCAACGCATATCGGTGATTGTGCCAACCTGTGGTGATGATGGTGCCGATGCATTGATTCGCCGCTTGGGTCCATACCCAGGGGTGGCAGGGGTCGTCAATGTATTGTTGCAGGTGAGTCGGGATGCCGCCATCCAACGCTTGATGCAACAGCAATTCCCGCCGCTTGGGACCCCCTATGACCGGATTCCATTTGGGATTTTACAGTTGCTCGCAAATGCCCAAAGCCTCGGGTCTTTACCCGACGCACTTGAGGCGTTGCGGCTCCAATTGCGCTGCGACATTGATGTGTTGATGGCCTGTGATACCCCGCATGATGTGGTGACACAGACGAGTGATGATCGCACCTACCGTGGCACGAGTCAATTTGCGCAACCCGTGTCTGCTCCCGTACAAACGGTCCTGCTTGATCCGCCAGTGGCTGCCAACCCAGTTGCCTTGAAAGCGTTGCGGGTCGCAGACATGGTGCTGATTGCGCCGGGGAGCTTGTATCGCACCGTATTGCCGGCATTATTACCCACCGGCATTGGCGAGACATTGCGTTCGTTGGCGGGTAAAGTGATTTGTTGTGGGGCATTAACGACGGTGAGTGGGCAAACCGATGCCTTCCGTGCCGTCGATTATGTGGCGCGGATTGCCCGCACGCTTGGGCGGGGGGCGATTGATGTGGCGTTGCTCAATAGTCATCAATATACGCCTAGAGCGGTGGGATTACTGAAGCAACATGATATGGCGCCGTTACGCTATGAAGCACATGATGCCCATGTGCTGAGTGCCCTCGACATTCAACCGGTGGCTCGTGATATGTTGATTCATGGCTCCAAAAATACGCCGGCGATGTTGGCACAATTGATAACCCATGACGAAGCCGAATTACGCATGGGAGTGGTAACGGCGCAACGGATTGGATGATTTTGGATTACCCTACAATGAGCGTAATGCATAAAAGGAGTGATTTTCATGCACGATGTACGAATTGATCGTTTGGCGCAGGTGTTGGTGCGTTATTCATTGGATGCCCAACCTGGTCAGCTCTTCCGGATTGTATCACCGACAGCGGCCTCGCCGTTGATCAAAGCCGTCTACCGTGAAGCCGTGCTTGCTGGTACGAATCCATTGATGCGCTTGACGATGGATGGGCTCGACGAGATTTTTTATAAAAACGCCAATAGTGACCAACTCGATTTTGTGCCACAGTTGGCCCGTGACGAAATCGAAACGATAGATTTGCACTTATCGATTTTGGCGGACGAAAACACGCGCGCCCTGAGTGGGGTCGACCCCAAAATGGTGGCACGGCGGCGGGCTGCCATGAGCCCCGTGCAAAAACGAATGATGGAACGATCTGCCAACGGCGATTTTCGTTGGTGTTTGACGCTCTTCCCCACTGCAGCCCAAGCCCAAGAAGCCGACATGTCGCTGAGCGATTATGCCGATTTTGTCTTTAAAGCGGGCAAACTCGATCAGGCTGACCCCGTAGCGGCTTGGCAGGCGCAACGTGATGAACAAGCGGGGATTGTCACCCGCCTCGAGGCAGCCGATCATATCCGAATTGTGGGACCGGGGACCGACCTCAACTACTACGTCAAAGGGCGCACGTGGGTGAATTGTGCGGGCGATCGCAATTTCCCTGATGGCGAAGTGTTTACGGGCCCGCACGAACAAAAAACCAACGGTGTGATTACCTACAGCTTCCCAGCACTGTATATGGGACGTGAAGTCACGGGTGTGCGCCTCGAATTTGCCGAAGGCAAGGTGGTCAAGGCGACTGCGGACAAAGGCGAAGAGTTGTTGCATTCGTTGCTTGACATGGACGAAGGGGCGCGGCGATTGGGTGAAGTCGCCTTTGGCACCAATTATGGCATTCAACGCTTTAGCCGCAATATTTTGTTTGATGAAAAAATCGGCGGGACGGTGCATTTGGCATTGGGAGCCGCTTACCCTGAGACAGGTTGTCATAACCAATCAGCGTTGCATTGGGATATGATTTGCGATTTGCGCAACGGTGGCGAAGTATTTGCCGATGGCCAACTCATCCACAAAGACGGGAAGTTTGTCTAACGAGTGGCGCTACGACCGGAATTGAGCAGATAATGAACGATGAACTACAGCAACGCTATCCCCTGACCATGGCGGCATTTGCGGCCATGGATGCCCACGACCATCTCGAACGAATAATTCGTCTCGATGCGGTATGGAGCGATATCCGGGCGGCGGTAGCGGCCGATCAGCCTGACCCACCGCAACGACCTGCCTGGCGTGAACTCCCAGTACCAGCGTTTGCGAGTTTGGCGCAGCGTGTCGAGTGGCGTGGTGATCTGGTATATGCCGGCGCCGGGTTGGGGTTGCTCCATGCGCTCGAAATGGCACGGCGGGGCTGGCGAGTGTTGGTATGTGATCGTGGTGAGGTGGGATGTGCCCACCGCGAATGGAATATTTCGCGCTATGAATTACAGGCCATGGTGGCGGGGGGGAGTTGGAGTTGGGATGAATTACAATCGGTGATTATGAATGAATACACCGACGGCATTGTGCGGTTTTTTGCACCCAATGACGATGCAATCACCCTGCACCTGCCCGAAGTCCTCAATGTGGCAATTGATGCGGGTGCGTTGTTGCGGTTGGCGCGGACGAAGTTTTTGCAGGCAGGTGGCGAAGTCCGCGATTACCGGGTGTTTGGCGAGGTCGTGGTGAGTCACGATGAATCCGCTGGGGTGATGATGCAGGTGACGACCCCCGAACAGACGATTGAACGCTATCAGGCGCGCTTGGTTGTCGATGGTATGGGGACGGTATCGCCGTTGTCGTTGCAACGCTTTGGTGGGCGCCCCTACGCTGGTGTCTGTCCGACGGTAGGGACGGTGGCGAGTGGCTTTGCCGAAGGAACGGCGGCCAACGAACACAACCGCACCTTGGGGGATATTTTGTTGACGATTGCTGATGCCCAAAAAACGCAACAATACATGTGGGAAGGATTTCCGGGGCGTGACGACGAATTAACCGTCTATCTGTTTTATTACGACACGTTACATCCGGGTCAAAAATTAGATCGCCCCACTCCCAATCTGCTCGAGTTATTCGAAGATTATTTTGCGTTGTTGCCCGATTACAAGCGCAGCGAGGGTGCTGTCCATCATCACAAACCGGTCTACGGCTATATCCCGGCGCGGCATTCGTTGCGCCGGATGGAAGCGCCACTGTTGCGTGGGGTATTGCCCATCGGTGATGCGGCGGCGCAGCAATCACCGTTGACGTTTTGTGGATTTGGCTCGCATGTGCGTAATTTGCGGCGTACCACCGGTTTGCTAGATCTGCTTTTACGCGAAAAAAATGAAATGAGCGAGTTGTTAGCGCTGGTGACGTCGTATCAGGCCAATGTGTCGTTGAATTGGGTGTTTAGTCGGTTTATGCAACCATGGGGTGATGCTGATAATGATGTCAATCAGCTCCAAGGGCATTTCATGCGCATATTGGCACGACGGGGTACCGATTTTGCTACGCGGTTTTTTCGCGATGAGATGCGTTGGAATGACTATCACAAAATGGTACTTGGCATGTTGTTTGCCTACCCGAAGATTATGGGGATTGCCGGCAAGGTATTGCGGGCACGTGGTAACACCCAGTGGTTTTTTGATTATCTGCGCTTTAGCGGGGACGGCATGTTGGCCGCAGCGGGGCGCATGATTGGCACAACGGTACTGCAACGGATGGCGTTGGATTTACCGGTGACGTGGCGCATCCGGCTGTTGGCCAAAATTGCCGAATGGCAAGTGATGGGCTGGGACCATTGATTGTGGGTAAAAAGACCCCTACCGGTACAGAAATGTGCTGGTAGGGGATTTTTTAGGTGGTGATACGTAAATCGGCATCAGGCGGGGCTTGATTCATCATGAATTGGGCGGTGCCTTCGAAGTAGGTACGCATGGTAGCGGCGATATCGGCGGCAAAGCCGACTTCGTCGATGGCGGCTACCATACAACTGACCCAGGCGTCACGTTCGGCCGGCCCAATCGTAAATGGCATGTGGCGCATGCGCAAGCGGGGATGTCCGCGTTGTTCATGGTAGCGAGTAGGACCGCCAAAGTACTGGGTAATGAACAAAAACTGCGATTCTTTGCCGGCAGCCAAATCGGCGGGGAAGAGTGGGCGGAGTACGGCGTTGGCTTCGACATTGCGATAAAAAACATCGACCAACTGACGGAATGGTTCATCGCCACCGGCTTGATCGTACAATGCGCGGTAATCGGGGGTCATAATGTGCCTACAGGATTCTTGCGACGGGCACTCGCGAGGGCGGTGCCCAAGCGGTGGACCACGCTCCAATTGGGTGCTTTGCTAAACAACACATCGAGGGCATAGACTTGGCAGGTGTACTGGGCGGAGCCGATTTGGATAGGGCTAGAAGGTCCGATCGGGGCACCAAGCGCCCATTCACGGGCGAGGTGGTGGATTTGTTGTTTGGGGTCGTACGTCACCTTCATGAGTTTGTAGGTTTCACTCATAAGGGTATCACGCAATGTGACAGTCAATGCGTCGATTACACCGCCGAGGTCGCTGAGGAAGGCCATTTTTTTCCAATCGACTTTGGTGGGGTCATCACCGCGCACATAGATTGTATCGCCGGCAAATACTTGGAAGACGTACATTTGGCCATTGATTTCGCGCATGCCAGCGGGGGCGAGGGGTGGGCCAATGTCATGGTTGGCAAACAAAAAGAGGTGGAAGGGATTTTCGGGGCGGAAGCCAGTACCACCGATGCGGAGGGTTTCGTCGAGCAGGAAGCGTTCGAAGGTTTTTTCGGCGGGAATGGTATCGCCGATGGTTTGCCACATGCTGCCGGGGCGACTCCAGCCGGGGATTTCCATAAACAAGGTATCGCGGGCAAACGGCACGATGGTGTAGGTTTTGTTGTTAAACGTGGCTTGACGTTCTTTGGCAATAGGGATGCCGAGATGCTGTTCGACGGCCATTTGGTGGATGGGCGATAGGGGATCGTATTCGTTGCCACGCATGCGCCATGCATTGGCAATCAAGTTTTTTTGGAGCTGGGCAATGTCGGCACTTGGGGCACCCACTGCGCCCACTTTCATGGTGGGGAGTTTGCCGGTCCGTTTGACCCAGGCTTCGACTTCGGGGATGACCCAATCGAGAGTGACTGCTTTGCCGGGACAGGTTTTTGAGCTGTAGTCACGGTGGAAGCCGATGAGTTGCTTGGGGGGGATGCCGAGGCGAAGCGACATGCCACCGAGGATGGCCAAGGTGTGCTCCCAGACTTTGCCAGTAGGGCGGGCGGCGTCATAGTCACCGACCATTTCGAGCCCGATAGAATACCAGCCTTTGGCAAAGCTACCGTTGCCAGTACCGGCATGCACGCCGATTTCACGCAACGGGGTAAATAGCCAGATGCCATCGGGGCCGGCGAAGCAGTGGGGCGCAGCAGTCCAGCTTTGACCAGCAAAAAACCGTTGCATCCCTTGCATGCTGGTGCTGCCTTGCCACTGGGCGATGGTGGGGCGCCAGGTGTGGTGCAACACCACTTTGTTGGGCATGACTGGGCCGAATTGATATGAGGCAATATAGTCCAGCCATTCGGCTGGCGTAAGCATTTTGCCAATCATAGGAGGTGTGCCATTGGGCGCAAAATCGTCTATCATTATTCCCTCCACGTGTCATTTTTATCATATATCTACCATAGCATGAAGCAGGTTATAGCGTCAACTAGGTACAGATGTGTGGTACGTTTGGTGGATTTGGTATGCCCGCTATCTGTGTATGTCTGCTGAAATAGACCAAAAGTTGTTGAGGGTTACGGTGACATACCGTACAATAGCAGATGAATAGGGGAAAATGAAGGGTTGTCACGGCATGCAAGAACGAATTGCAGTAATTGACCTCGGTTCGAATACGACACGGATGATTGTGGTGGGGTATGTGCCCCAACAAACATTTAAATTGCTCGACGAAGTGCGTGAAGCTGTACGGCTTGCGCATGGAATTGGTACTGATGGCAAGTTGCAGCTCATTCCGATGAATCGCGCCATCAAAACAATGCGTTTGTTCCATCAAATGTGTCGTGGGATTGGGGTGGATCGGATTGTGCCGGTGGCGACGAGTGCGGTGCGTGAAGCCAGCAATCGTGAAGAGTTTTTGGCACGGGTGCGTGACGAAGCAGGGCTCGACTTTCGGGTATTAACAGCCGCCGAAGAGGCCTATTATGGTTATCTCGGTGCCATAAATACGTTGGATATGCAGAATGGTTGTGTGATTGACATTGGTGGTGGCAGTACCCAAGTCACGGTGGTACAGCAACGCCAACTCGCCCAAAGCATCAGTCGCCCGATTGGGGCGGTGCGTTTGACTGACCGGTTTGTCAAAAGTGACCCGATAAATGTGCGCGATTTCAAAACACTGGAGCGGGCAATTGCGGCGCAATTTGCCGATGTGCCGTGGCTGACGCAACAAGGTGGGTCGTTGGGGGGAATTGGCGGTACGATTCGGGCTTTGGCCGAAATCGACCAAAAACTCCGTGATCACCCAATAGATCGCGTCCATGGTCATCGGTTGAGTGCGGATAGAGTCAATGAGCTGCTTGAGTTATTTCGGAGCTTAACGGTCAAACAACGCGAAGATTTACCGGGCTTGAGTCGTGACCGGGCCGATTTAATTTTGGCAGGGACGGCGATTTTGGCGGAAGTGATGCGGCGCGGCAAGTTCAATCAAATCACGATTAGTGGCCAAGGCTTACGTGAGGGACTGTTTTTTGAACACTTCATGCGGGGTACGAGCCCGATAATTCCTGATATTCGTAGTTTTAGTGTGACCAATCTGGCACGCATGTATCACTATGAAGCGGTGCATTCGGCCAAAGTGCGCGATTTGGCGCTTTCGATGTTTGATCAATTACTCCCCATGCACGGTTACGATTTGTGGGCGCGTGAGTTGTTGGGACATGCGGCGATTTTGCATGATATCGGCAATGCGGTGAATTATTATGACCATCATAAGCATGGGGCGTATTTGGTGGTTAATAGTGCGATGCAGGGGTTCAGTCATCGTGAAGTGGCGATTTTGGCGTTGCTGGTGCGCTATCACCGCAAGGGTGAAGTAGCGGTTGATAACTATCAACAAGTATTATTCCTAGGTGATGGTGAGCTTGTGGCAAAAATGGCGGCCATCTTGCGTCTCGCCGAATTCCTCGAGCGCCGTAAAAACCAAGTGGTCCAAGATATTACCGTCGAAATCGGCAAAATTGTGCGGATTGTGACCCACGCTGCCGGTGATACGACGGTCGAAGTCTGGGATGCCAATCGGGCGGCGGGATTGTTTCGTAAGGCCTTTGGGTGTGAAGTCGATATCGTGTAGGGTATAGTAGCCGCGTAGTGATGCACGATTGTGTGTCACTACGCGGTTTTTTATTTTTTGTTGCGGTTATTTGGGTAAATTGGTGTTTTCGGGGGTGAGTACTTGACGCGAGCGTCCCTCGTCGGCTGGACCGACGATGCCTTGTTGCTCGAGCATATCAATGAGCTGCGAGGCTTTGCTATAGCCGATGCGCAGCCGGCGCTGGAGTAACGATGCCGAGGCGCGGCGATGTTGTTGTACCAAGCGAATCGCTTCGGGGAGTAGCTCGTCCTGCTCGCCTTCCGACAAGTATTCGGCGATGGGTTGCATGGCGGCCACCGGCTCGTCGTTATCGGCATCGTGTACTTGGGGCTCTTCGTCGGCATGGGGTACGGGCTCACGGGGGTAGACGGGCAGGCGGTCTACTTTGTCGAGCTCTGGTTGTAAATCGTGACTCGTGGCTGCGGCATGGCTGGTAGTGGTTGGCGTCGGCGTAGTGGTGGTATGTGATTGTTCTGCCACGTCTTCAGGTGGTTTGGCGGTACGCCAGAAGCGCACGATTTTTTCGACTTCGTCGTCGGTGAGGTAGGTGCCTTGGATACGCATGGTACGGGGCGAATCAGCAGCGGTAAAGAGCATATCACCACGTCCGAGCAATTGTTCGGCGCCGGGTTGGTCAAGGATGACGCGCGAGTCGATTTGGGAGGTCACGGCGAAGGCGATACGTGAGGGGAAGTTGGCTTTGATGAGGCCGGTGACCACATCAACGGAGGGGCGCTGGGTGGCGATGATGAGATGGATGCCAGTGGCGCGGGCCATTTGGGCCAAGCGACAAATCAAGGTTTCGACATCATCAGGGGCCATCATCATCAAGTCGGCTAATTCGTCGATGATAATGACGATGTAGGGCATTGCTTCGAGGTCGGTGCGCTCACGGGCCATGGCGCGGTAGCTATCGAGGTTGCGTACGCCGATTTTGGCAAAGAGTTTGTAGCGCCGTTCCATTTCACGTACGGCCCATTTGAGGGTTGGCACCACGCGTTCGACTTCGGTGACGACGGGCGACAACAAATGGGGAATGCCGTTGTAGCCCACCAGTTCGACCCGTTTGGGGTCTACCATGATGAACTTGAGGTCGTCGGGGGTATGGCGCATCAACAAGGCACAGACGAAACAATTGATGGCGACGGATTTACCGCTACCGGTACTCCCGGCGACCAACAAGTGGGGCATGCGTTCCATGCCGGCAATGATGGGGGAACCCGAGACGTCTTTGCCCAATGGCAAGCGCAACTTGCCTTTGGAGCGCACAAATTCGTCGCTTTCGACGATATCGCGCAAGGCCACGGTCGAAATCGACGAATTGGGGATTTCGATACCCACCACCGATTTACCAGGGATAGGCGCTTCGATACGGATCGACGGTGCGGCAAGTGCCAATGCCAAATCTTTGTCGAGGGTGGTGATTTTGTTGACTTTGACCCCCACGGCAGGTTGTAATTCGTATTGGGTGACGGCAGGACCGACGTTGATATTGACGACGCGGGCTTCGACTTTGAAGCTGGCGAGGGTTTCTTCGATGAGGCGGGATTTGGTGCGATGTTCTTCGTCACTAATCGGTGCTTCGACCGAATAGCGCAAATATTCAACGGGGGGCATCGGCCAGACCCGGTAGGCAGTGCCTGCTTCGAAGCCTTCGAGAGCCCCTTGGACCACAGCCGTGTTAGTGCTGATGGGTTTGGCATTGACCGGAATGACCGGGCGTTGTTGTGATTGGAGCAACATTTCGTCGAGGATGTCCATTTGGGCTTCTTCTTCGACGGCTTTGGCCGGTTCTTTGGCTTTGGCCGGTTCTTTGGCTTTGGCTGGTTCTTTGGCTTTGACTGGCTCGACGGGGGCAGGTGGTGGTGGCGCGACTAGTTCGGCTTCACTCCGGAAGCGGGCTTTGCTTTTGCGCTCGGCAATCGGCGTCACAATACTATCGGTAAGGCTAGTGTAATTGAGTGCGGGGTCGCTATAGCGTTTGGCGCGCGGGTTGTTGGGCTCGCCCCGTAAGCGAATCCAGGTAAGGACAAAAAAATACCGCAATCCTGCGACGATTTGCACCAAGGTGACATCGAACGCCAGCATGATACCGGCGAGGGCAATCACGCTGGTGATGGCAAAACTCGCCGGGCGGCCGATGGCGTTGCTAAATATCGCCAACAGCACATAGCCGATAATCCCGCCCCCTTGGCCTTGTTGGTCGGCATAGCCTTGGCGGGGAGCAATCCCAAATTCGAGTAGCATCAAGAGCCCGAGTACGACCACGACGGTGCCAATGATTTGGGTAGGATGGAGCGGGTTTTTGTCGTTTTGACCACTTTGAAAAAGGGCAATTCCCAGTACCCCTACAACCAATGGCACGACGAGTGCGCCCCAGCCGAGCAGTTTTTCGATAAATAATTTCCAACCGCCGCCTAGTTGGCCGGTGATGCCGGTCAAATAAAAAATAATCGTGACGCCGGCAATCGCAATTAACGCCAACGCAAATAATTCGCGTTGGTGTTCGGGTCGGAGCGACACGGCGCTTTTGCGCTTGGCACGGCGACCACTGCCGCGTGTTTGACTTGATTTGCTTTTGGTCATGTCAGGCCCTCACCCATTGGTAATGTATGACAGATGATAGTAGGTTGTGCGTAGTATAGCACATACGTGTCATCGTGCGTTTGCCATTCATTTGTGAATGAAAAAAGAGATAGCAAACTGGGCAAAAAAAGCTTGACGTAAGCGTCAAACCTTTTTGCCCGTACGAGTGCTTTTGCCATTCATTTGTGAGTGGAAAAAGAGATAGCAAGCTGGGCAAAAAAAGGCTTGACGCAAGCGTCAAATTTTTTTGCCCGTACGAGTGCGTTTGCCATTCATTTGTGAGTGAAAAAAGAGATAGCAAATTGGGCAAAAAAGGCTCGACGTAAGCGTCAAACCTTTTTGCCCGTACGAGATGCCGGGGATTATTTTGTGCATACGTCTACGCAGGGCCGCCGTAGGTGCTATTGGCGGCTTGGATCAAGGCGCGCATATAGGCGATGGAATAGGCGGTACCGACGCGGAAGCCACCCAGCATATCGGGGACATGGTCGGGGATGATACAGCCGTCGAATTTGACTTCGCGCAAGGTTTTCATCACGTCGTACATGTCTTGGTAGCCGTTGTCGATCAGGGTTTCGACCCACGGTTCGGGCATGGGGTTGGTGACATTGCGGAAGTGGACTTTGAAGAGTTGGCCTTTGGAGGCAAAGTGCTTGATGGCATCAATGACACCCACACCCATGCCAATCGGACCACCTTCGAGCCAGCAGCCGATACACAAACAGACACCGATATGCGGGCTGTTGGCGATTTCCATGGCTTTTTTGTAGCCCGCAAAATTCCCAAACATACAGCGAGGAATGCCACCCAGTGAATAGACCGGCGGATCATCGGGATGGATGCCGATATAGACGCCCGCTTCTTCGGCGACGGGGCTGATTTGGTGAATCATGTAGGCGTAGTTGTCCCACAATTCGTCTTCGATATAGATGCGGCCATGGGTGAGGTCACCTTCGTAGACGGTGCCGGACCAATAGCCTTTGGCGTTTTTGATGTCGAGCATACGGGCACTCATGCCACCGCGGCCTGGCACATGCCCTGTGCTCCAGATGCCGTTACCCATGTGGGCATAGGTGTTGTATTTGATGCCAGCGGCGCCGAGATTGCGAATGAATCGTTTGAACTCTTCGATTTTGGCGTCACGACCAGGCAAATTGAGGGTCATTTCGGGGGAATTGTGCACGCCGAGGTTGGTAATACGGTAGATTTTGAGCCCGTAGTCTCCAAAGCGTTTGACCAGCCGTTTGTAAAAATCAAGGGTGTGCAATTCAGGGTGGTTGATGCCCACCATGGCCCATTCAACGCCGAGTTGCTGGTAATACTGCAAATCTTCGTTGCTGGCGTCGGCATGGGTTTGGATGGCGAGTTGAATCCCCGCGGTACTGGAAAAATAACCGGGCACGGCCCGCATCGGAATCTGGGTGCTACTACTCATCGTCATTGACCTCTCGTAGTGATGTATTAATCCACTTGCATCATACCACTGAAAAAAGTATCCTTTAGCAGCCTTCGTTGTAATAAATGTACAGCCCATCTTTGCCGGGGGCGATGACATCGAGGCGGCCGGTGCCCCGCAAATCGGCGAGGGCAAAGTGGATGCCGCAACCGTTGCCGATGCCCATTGCGCCGTAATCGATGATTTGTTTGGCAAAGCCTTCGCCGATCCATTTGAAGTAATAAATCCCCAAATTATCCCATTCGCCCGCTTCGTTGCCGTTGTGGGCGCGGTGGCGTTTGCCGGTGACTAATTCGGGTGCGCCATCGCCATCAATGTCGGCCCACTGCAAGTCGTGATATTGGGCGTTGTAGGGGTCGATGGGGTGGTGGTGCCAACTACCATCGGGTTGGCGTTTGCTCCACCACAAGCCATAGCCGTGGGCGTGGCCGGTAATCAGTTCGTTTTGACCATCACCATCGACATCGACCACCAGCATCGGGATGCCGGCGGTACTGCCCCAGGGTGGCGCGGGGAAGTCGTGGTGCCATACCCATTGCCCATGCGCAGGGTCAGCCGGTGCTTCAAGCCAGCCGTTGCAGAGCACGATGTCCATGCGGCCATTGCCGGCGATATCGCCACAGCCCATGCCATGCCCTTGGGTGCCTTCACCAAAGGTGTAAATGGTTATTTTTTGAAATTGCCCGGTGCCCTTGCCGTCGCCATCTATGATGAGTTTGTAATAATTGACTTCGGGGTTGGGTGGGGTATTGGGGACGATTTCGATGATGCCATCGCCATCGATATCCCAGCCACGGGTGGTTTCGACGTTGCTGGTATCGGCGGCGAGGATGTGTTCGGGCCAAGGTTGAGTCGGGTTAGCAGGGCATTCGCGCCAGCGCAAACTGTTGCCCCACCAGCCGCCAGTGACATAATCGAGGGTGCCGGTACCATTGATGTCAAGGGCAATGGTCGAAAAATCGTCGTAGTATTCGCCGTGGCGGGGAATATCACCGATAAAGTGGCGGATGCGGAATTCAGGGCCTTGGTACCAAAATCCGCCGCTGACGATATCGAGGTGGCCATCGCCGTTGACATCAAAGACCCCTGCCGATTCGTAGCCTTCATCAGAAACCCAGACTTTGCGCCATTTGAGGGGCATGAGGGACTCCTTATTTGTTGAGGTGCAAGCGAATATACTCGCGGGCTAGTTGGATGTCGGCGAGGGCGTCAGCGGCATTGCTGATGGGTGGTCGGAGTCCAGCCACTGCATCGACGAAATTTTGGGCTTGTTGCCACATGGCGTGTACCCAGGGCAGTTGGGGGATTTCGATGCGTGGTTGGATGCCGTTGCCGGGATCGCGCATGATTTCGACGCGACCTGGCCGGGTAAAGGCCAAGGGCGCTGGCAACTCGAGTTTGATCCAGCCCCGTTCAAAGCAGACAAAGGCGCTTTCTTGCCAATCAATACTGGTTTGATAGGGGCTCATTTCGATGGAACACGTCACGCCGCTATCACTTTGGCCGACCAATAGATTGCCGGCTGGGGCGGCATAGGTTACTTGCCACGATTCGCCCAGCAGGTGGCGCATCAAATTGACTTGATGGATGTAGTAGTTGACAAAGGCCCAATAGGCTTCGTTGGTGGCACTGTCCATGTCGGCGGCGGGAGGGTCCCAAGTGAATTCTGGTTCAGGCTGGGTGTTCCAGATGTTTTGGTTGAAGCCGTTGGCAATCCAATCGCCGGCAGGCATCAAAATACGAATGTAGGTGAGTTTGCCGAGTTCACCTGACGCTTTGAGTTGTGCGATTTCGGCTTTGGCGAGCATGGTAGCGGGGTCAGATCGTTTGTGGTAGCCCACCATCAGCCAGGTATTGTGGGTGGCGACGGCGGCCACGATGCGTTGGGCTTGGGCAACAGAGCCGGCGATGGGTTTTTCGGTGAGTACGGGCTTGCCACTGGCCAATAATTCGGGGATGAGGGTGCCATGGCGCGTGAATGGCTGGATGGCGACGATGGCATCGAGTTGCTCGTTGGCGAGCAGTTCGGTGTGTGACGTGTAATAGGCGGGCACGCCCCATTTGGCTGCGACGAGCTGGGCATGACCTGGTTTGACATCGGATACGGCCACCACTTCGCAATTGGGGACCATGGCATAGTTGCGCAAATGGGCGGCTTGGCCCATGTTGCCAACCCCCACAAAGCCAATCCGGACTTTGTTACTCATACGAACCTCGTTGTTTCATGAGCGATTGGGATAGATACACGTTCCCAACTATTGTACCGCCGTACTGACAGCAGGATGTGTTTTACATAATCTCTGCGTGTGGTGGCGCATCGGCACCGCGAGCCGAGCGGAAGTCTTTGAGCTCGAGGCGTAATTCACGGCGTCCTTGCCATTCGTTGAGTTGCGGTTGGTAGACGATGTCGATGGCCTTGATGCGCTCGAAATGGCGGGCGCTTTTGCCTTCGCCCCAGGCCACGGCGGTAACCACCCGGCCGGCGATATCGAGTTTGAGCATCAAGTGGCGGTTGTCGCTGCCCATGGTGCGGGCTGAGATGACACGGCAATTGCGGGTCAGCAACAACGGGGCGTTGTTGTGTTGACCGCACGGTTCGAGGGCCGCCAAATCAGTCAAAATACTCATGTCGAGGGTGGCGGGGTCGAGTTCGGCATCGATGGGCAATATGCGGACGCCGCCAGCGATATGATGGGCGGCGGCGTAGTCGTTGAGGGCCTGGCGCAAGTGGTCGATAGAATCACTGTCGATGGTAAACCCGGCGGCAGCGGCGTGACCGCCCATTTTGACAAATTCCACGCCACAATTACGCAGGGCACTCACCAAATCAATCAAACCACCGGCCCGCCCCGAGCCCCGTGAATGAGGGATGCCCCGTTCGATGATGATGGTGGGGCGGCTGAATTGGTCCGCGATGCGGGCTGCCACTAACCCCACCAAGCCGGCGTGGGCATCGGGGTCGTCATGCACGATGATGGCATCTTGGTGGCGTTCAATGGCTTGGATATCGTGGGTGATGCGCTCTTGGAGCGCTTTGGTTTGTTGTTGGCGTTCGATGTTGATGTCGTTGAGGAACTGGGCTTGGGTGCACGCCACCTCAGGATCATTGGTGAGCAGTAATTCGTAGGCGGGGGCGGCGTTGTCGAGGCGCCCAGCTGCATTGATACGTGGGGCCAGTTTGAAGCCTACATCGCCGGCATTGATGGGTAATCCATCGAGCCCGGCCACGTGGATGAGGGCTCTGATGCCGGGGCGTTGGCTTTGGGCGAGGCAGATCAGGCCTTGGTGGACGAGGGCGCGGTTTTCGCCAGTCAGCGGTCCCAAATCGGCTACCGTCCCGAGGGCTACCAAATCAAGTAGGGCATACATGGCGTGGTGGGGCAACGGCATCCCCAATTGGCCAATGGCTTGGACCAGTTTGTAGGCCACACCGACACCGACGAGCCCTTTGTCGGGGTAGCCACAAAACGGCAGGCGGGGATTGACGACGGCCGTGGCCACGGGTAAATCTTCGGGTGGGGTGTGGTGGTCGGTGACGATGACATCGAGCCCGCGGGTATAGGCGTGAGCCACTTCGGTGCGATTGCTGATGCCACAATCGACGGTCAGCAAGAGTTGCACGCCGCTATCGGCCAAGCGATCGATGGCGTCGATGTTGAGTCCGTAGCCTTCGCCGATGCGGTGGGGGATGTAGGGGGCAATATTGGCGCCTAGTTGGCGAAAGGCATCGCAAATCAAACTGGTGGCAGTGATGCCATCGGCATCAAAGTCGCCATAGACGGCGATGACTTGGTGGGTTTGGATAGCGTCGATGATGCGCCGGGCGGCTTTTTCCATGTCGTGCATGAGCAGCGGGTCGTGTTGGGGATCTTGATGTTGCAGAAAATTAGCGATGGCGCTGGGTGTAGTATAGCCACGGGTGGTGAGGAGTCGCGCCAAGAACGGCGAAATATGTGATTGCACCGCCAAATCTTCAATGATTTGGCTAGGCATGGTGGGCGCTAATTGCCACTGAGTGTTTTTGATGGAAAGGCGAGTGCTCATGGATGGTATCGCAGACACTGAGGTTGCTGTTGGTGCTAAGTATATCATGGGTGATTGTGTTACCATAAAAACTGCCTCCTGTATGATGGTGAATTCAACAAAAAGTGAACCGTTGATACTACTGCAAAAGGTACGCTGATGATGATTTCGTTTGCCCCCCAGTGGTCATTTTCATTTATGTGCGGCAGCAGTTTGTTGGCGTGACGACCATCTATTGATTCATCAAGCCGTAGGCGATGCGTTTTGGTCATTGCCTAGTGGGCGAGTCGACCTCGGCGAATTGAGTGCACAGACGATTGTGCGTGAAATGGGTGAGGAATTGCTGGTGACGGCGCAGGTGAGGGCGTTGCTGGCGACGATCGAGGTGATTGATCAGTGCCCACAGGGTGGGTTTTTTCATGAAGTAGGGTTTTATTATGCGGTGACGATGCTTGATTTGGCATGGCAGGCGGATCCGTTTCGTGGCCCTGAAGCGCATAATCCGGTTGATTTTTGGTGGTGTCCGCGGCAGCGGCTCGGCCAAATTGCGCTGTTGCCACAATGTGTGAAAACAGTATTTATGCATAGTGATGGGGTATATCGGCATATTGTCGAAACGGGGAGCGGCGACGGTAATCGTTGTTGCCATCAAATCAACGTGACCACTCCCACAACTCCGCTATTGTCAGATTAGAACGTTTGTGTTATTATTTTTTTAGTGAAAATGTCATTTATGACAGAATAGTAGGGGTATGACCGCACGCATCGACACAACCGCTCGGCGGCCAATAGAACCACAGGCAAGCTTGACCAATTTTCAAATTGGGCAGGCCTTGCGAGTTGATGATTTGGCGGTGTGTTATGCAGCCACCCACGCTGGTACTGACCGTCCATTGTCTGTGGCGATTTTGCGGCGTTCTGACCCATTATCGTTGGCACGATTTCGTTTGGCGGCCCAATTAGGGGCGCGGGTGAGTCACCCGGGGGTATTGCCGGTGATTGCCGCCGGCCGTGATACCACCTATGGTGACTACATGGTCACTCCGGATGGTGGTGGTCAATCTCTCGACGAACTCTTGATGCAAGGGGCACTCGAGCCGGTGCATGCGGTGCGGATTTTCAGTCAGGTCGCAGCGGTCATTGATGCGCTCCACGATCAACAAATCATCCACCGCGACATTCAACCTGCGACGATTTTGGTGAACCACGACTTTAGCGTACAGGTGACGGGGTTGGGGTTTGCGGCGTGTGCGGCGAGTCGTGATTTGGTCGATTTCGACGATCGTGATTTATCATCGCCCTATTATCCAGTGGCACAACAGCTCGGCAGTGCGGGTGCCAATCCGAGTGATGATTTTTATGCGTTGGGGGTATTGCTGTATCACATGGTGACGGGTGGGGCGACGCCGCAAGTGCCGTTGTCAGCACTTGCCTCATTGCATGTCGATTTTGCGGCCATCGATCGCGTCATCCGGCGGTTGATGAATAGTAATGATGGGCAGCGCTATACCAATGCCGGGCAGGCGGTGCAGGCTTTGCGGCAGGCGGTGCCGAGTGCGGCGGCTTTTATTCCGGGAGAAGCGCCTCGTCCTGCGGCAGAAGTGCTGCATGGGCAATGGGATTCGATTGCCGAATGGCTCGAAAATCCACTTGAGGTGTTGATGGGGGGCGAAATCGACAGCGATTACCAGCAACGGAGCCGGACGCGGGCGGATGCCTTGCACCATATCGATGCAGTGCGGCGTTTGTTGGAGCGTTGGGCCCGCCAAGGGATGTTCCGGCGCGTAACGTTTAGTCAATTTATGCAGCCACGCCAGATTTTGAGCTCGAATTTTTATTTGTACGAATTACGGGTGCAATACGAAAAACGTAGCGAGCCCAAGGTGGATCAGCAGATTCATCGTTCGGGGCATATTGTGCCACAAGTGGCGGTGAGCGATGTCTGGGATGTACCGGTATCGGCGCCAGAGCGCTTCGTGGATGTGCCGATGGTCACCGTCAAAATCCCTGGCTCGCAACAAGTGGTCAAATGCGAAGATTGTGGTGGCTCGGGCAAATTAATATGTGGGCAGTGCAATGGCCGTGGGGTAGTCGATCGCAAACAAAAAACCCGCAACGCTGATGGGAGCATGGAAGAACGTAGCGAACCTGATACGTGTCGGGCCTGTGCGGGGTATGCGCGGGTTAAATGTCATGGTTGTGATGGCGTCGGGAATATTCTCGAGGAGCAAATCTTCCAATGGGCGCGCAACGGCAAACGCTTCTTCAACGAAGACGACACGACCGGGTTGCATTTGCGCACCCTCAACGCCCAAGCCCAAATTGTCTACCACGAAGATGTCGATTTGCACGATCCGCGTTGGCGTCAAGTGTTGCCATTGCGCGAGCTGATCGAAGAAGGTCTGCGTGAATCCAATGCTCAAGTGCGCCCGATTGCCGCCGAACTCATCATCAAAGCGACGCCGGTAACTGAGGTCGACTATGAATACAACAAACACCAGCACACCTTGACGATTGTGGGCTTCCCCAATACGGTGCGTGGCGATTGGTCGATGTACGACATCGAACGGATTTTGTTGTACGCCACGGTGGCGGTGCTGGCACTGGCAATCGTGGTGATGGCCTTGGTGGTGCGCAATTAAGCAATTAGTCGTGTAATTGTTGGCTGACCCAGCGTAACCAGGCATAGACGGTGTTGGCGCGGCGACGCTGGGTGGTGTGATTGTAGGCCCCCAATTGGGGGTGCGATTGCATCTGCGCGAAAATAAAATCTTTGGATGGGATGGCCTGTTGCGTCACTAAAAATTCCGCCATATCATAAAAAAATGGCGTAGCAAATAACGCCGTAATCAATTGAATTTTTTGATGGTGAGGTGTGGCGCGCACAAATTGTGTACCAGACTGGGTAATCTGTTTGTGGGCATCGAGCAACCCTAACCAGCGCCCCGCATTGGCATAATAGTCGGTTTGGCGTTTGTCATACCCCAAAAATTCCGTGATTTCGCTGGTGGTGAGCGGGGCGCGGGCGATTTTTTTGACCAAATAAATAACCAACAACAAATTATCGGCTTGGGGGAATGGGATATCGACAAATGTGCTGGCTAGTGCTGGTTGTGTCTGGTGCCAAATTAATGCAAGGTCGCTAAAGGTGAGTGGTGTGGTGTCGATGGTATAGGCGTAGCGGGCACTCACCGTCAACGAATTGAAATCGTGGAGGTCGTTGACGGTAAAGCGGGTAATAAAAAACGTATAGTTGCTGTAAATCACCGACAGCGGAACGATGGGTTTGGGAGTCAAGGTCTGGGCAAAGCGGTACGGGTAGTAGAGTTGGCGAATGTTGAGTTCGCTGACGGGGCGGTTTTTGGCTTCACACAAAAAAACCTGCGTGCGGGTTTCGTAGCCGGCATCGATTTCGATTTGGGCATTGTCGACGGTAATAGTGGCATGCCGTGGTGGGGTGGTGCGGGCGATGGTGAATTGAAATTGCCCCGAGGCACGCCGTCCTTGCAGGGTGGCATAGACCTGCGTATCGCCACAGATTTCGGGCCAGATCCCACTATTGCGCAAAAAAAGCAAGGCTTCGGCTTCGCTATGAATATCGTGGGCCTGCAACGTGTCGAGGGATGGGATGCGGATGGGGCGCAGTGACGTGGTATGGTCGGCATAATCGAGCGCTTGGAAGGTGGTGTAGGGTCCGATGGTATAGCTACCGCGACTAATGGGCAAAATCGTCAGATTATGGCTCCGGAAAATCGGTGGCAGGTTGTGTGATTCATCGAATTTGGCCATCAAGCGCGCCTCGCGTACGGTATTGATTTGGCGGGCACTGATTTCGAATGAGCCGTATTGGGCGACATGGTCGAGGATGGCGTGGCGTGCAAACAATAGTTGCCAACTATCGTTGATGGAAAGCGGCTTGTTCATCGGCGTCACCAATTACGAATCAACACTTCGTTGACCCGCCCTCGCCCGCTGTGTTGTGAATTAATCGCTCGATTGGCGGTGACAATCGCAATTGTGTAGTCGGCATAGAGCTCATGCATCAAGGGGGTATCGGCGTTGCTGAGCAGGCAATAGACTCCTTGTTGGCTGAGGGTGCGGTAGGTGGTGGCCAAGGCGATTTGGTCGGCTTCGCTGAAGCCATCAGCATGGTAACTGGTGAAGTTTTGTTTGCTGGGGCTGTGGTAGGGTGGATCGAAATAGACCAGACTGCGTGGTGGTACCTGTGAGAGCGCTGATTGATAATCACCGTGCAAAATAGTGATGGCGTGCTGGTTGAGGTAGTGATGGATGGCCCGTAGGGTGGGCTCATCACAAATCAGTGGATTGCGATACGTGCCCACGGGCACATTGAAGTGGCCACTACGATTGACGCGGTACAAGCCGTTGTAGCAAGTTTTGTTGAGATAAATCAGCCGGGCGGCTTTGACCACCGCGGGTTCGTTGATATATGTTGTTGATTGGTCGCTGGCGCGAATTTGATAGTAGTATGTGGCATTGTGGTGCTGGGTATGGTGTTGGAGCAATGTGATTAAATCATCGATTTCATCACGAATCACCCGGTAGGTTGTAATCAATAATTCATTTTTGTCGCAAATAATCGCATTGACTGGTTGGATGGCGAAAAAAAGTGCCCCAGCCCCCACAAATGGCTCAATATACTGTGGGAATTGGGAATTGGGAATTGGGAATTGGGAATTGGGAATTGGGAATTGGGAA
>JBBAWW010000021.1:26724-27019 GCA_040397035.1 Roseiflexaceae bacterium
GGAATTGGGAATTGGGAATTGGGAATTGGGAATTGGGAATTGGGAATTGGGAATTGGGAATTTTCCGCGCCGAAATAAGCTGGCGTCATGCCAGGAATCTGGGCGATATGGTAATTTAGCGCTGTCAGGAGCTGGCGTTTGCCGCCAGCCCATTTGAGAAATGGTTTGATGGGGGTGTGGTCCGATTGCATATCCCGTAGCCCTTTGGGGTATGTATTTACATACCACATGTGGGCATTATTGATCGATATCGGATTGCGATCAAATATGGGCGAATCGCGGCGAATTGCGGATG
>JBBAWW010000021.1:27119-37631 GCA_040397035.1 Roseiflexaceae bacterium
GGGGGCGATGGCGTAGGCGAATAAAAAGGCGCATGGAATGCGCCGCAATTCGCCCGTACGATATATGGGCGAATCGCGGCGGATTGCGGATGGGGGGCGATGGCGTAGGCGAATAAAAAGGCGCATGGAATGCGCCGCAATTCGCCCCCTATTCGCCTGCGCCCCTAATTCGATTCGACGGCTTTGGCCCAAAACGCCTCGACTTGCTCTTTGAGCAAGGCATGTTGCAGTTGGGCCAGGGCCGGGTCGTCGCGCAAAATCGTTTTGGCTTCGAGTTGGGCGACGTGGAGCAGGCGGGTGTCGGTGAGCTGGGCGATTTTGAGGTCGGGAGTGCCACTCTGGCGCGTGCCAAAGAACTCGCCTGGGCCACGCAGCTCGAGGTCGATTTCGGCTAAACGGAAGCCGTCGCGGGTCTCTTCCATGGCGCCGAGGCGTTTGCTCGTGACCTCGCTGTCGCGGTCACTCACCAAGATGCAGTAGCTTTTGTGCTGGCCACGACCCACCCGGCCACGGAACTGGTGGAGCTGAGCCAGCCCAAAGCGGTCGGCGCCTTCGATCATCATGGTGGTGGCGTTGGGGATGTCGATGCCTACTTCGATCACGGCAGTCGCCACCATAATATCGAATTCGTGATTGCGAAAGGCCAACATCACCGCGTCTTTGTCTTTGGGGCTCATCTTGCCGTGAATCAAGGTCACCCGTAGGTCGGGGAAGACCTCGGTTTGTAACTTTACGTGCATTTCTTCGGCAGAGGGCAGGTCGGATTTTTCACTTTCTTCGACCAATGGGCAGACCACAAAGGCTTGGCGCCCAGCGCTGATTTCTTTGCGGATATGTTTGTAGGCCCGCTCTCGTTCGTGCAAGCGGATACGTTTGGTCAAAATTAGTTGGCGGCCAGGGGGTAATTCGTTGAGGATGGATGTATCGAGGTCGCCATAAATGGTCATCGTCAAGGTGCGCGGGATGGGGGTGGCCGTCATCACCAACAAGTGGGGATTGTGGCCTTTGTCTTTGAGCTTTTGGCGTTGTTCGACGCCAAAGCGGTGCTGTTCGTCGACGATGGCGATACCCAAGCGGTGGTATTGCACCGATTCGGTAATCAAGGCGTGGGTGCCCACAATCAAATCGACCTCGCCGTTGGCGATGCCTTCGAGCACGCGCCGGCGCTCTTTGGCGCCGAGGCTTCCAGTCAGGAGCGCGACCCGCACGCCGTCGCTTTGCTGGGGATCCATGCCGAGGAGCTGTTGGATTTCGGCCAAACGACTGCGTTGTTCTGCGTCGATGCCACTTTGCCACTCGCGTGAGCGCCGTACTTGGATGGTGCCTAGCAGATTGCGTAGGCCGCGGTAATGCTGCTCGGCCAGGATTTCGGTGGGGGCCATGATGGCCGCTTGGAAGCCGTTGGCAACGGCTTGGAGCGCCGTCGCAGCCGCCACGGCGGTTTTGCCGCTACCGACGTCGCCTTGGAGCAAGCGTGCCATCGGCACAGGGGTGCCCATATCGGCAAAAATCTCGCCTAAGGAGTTGGTTTGGGCATTGGTCAGTGCAAACGGCAAAATCGTCAAGAAGGCCTGATGCGCGTCGTCGTTGTAGGGGATGGCGTAGCCGTCTTCACGTTGCCAGGCGATTTTGCGTTGCAACACACCTAGTTGAATCGCGAGGAATTCATCGAAACCCAGGCGCGTACGCGCCGCCACGATATCTTCGGCAGTGCGGGGGAAGTGGATGGCGGCGATAGCGCTCGCCAAATCAATCAACCCTGCCCGTTGGCGCACCTCGGCAGGCAACGGGTCGGCTACTTCGCTGGCGTAGCGATCGACCACTTGTTTGATGAGGGCGCGGGCGCTGCGTTCGGCCAAGCCTTTGGTCAAGGGGTGGACCGGCACCAAGCGCCCCACGTGGATCATTTCGTCGGGACTGAGGGCTTGGAAGGGTTGCCAATCGGGGCTATTCATTTGGCGTTGGCCGGCATATAACTCGACCTTGCCACTGAGCATAATCTGCATGCCGATGTGGACTTGGCGGGCCAGCCACGGTTGCCGATAAAATACTGCTTTGAGGATGCCTGTCTCGTCTTCGAGTTTGATTTCGACCGCGTTGCCGCCACTACGCATACTAAAGGTGCGGATGTCGACCACCGTGGCGACGACGGTTTCGAGTTGGCCCGGGCGCAGTTCTGAGATGGTGGTGCGTTTGGAAAAATCGTCGTAGCGGAAGGGGTAGTGCTGGAGCAAATCGCGAATGGTGCGCACCCCTAGCCGCCGGAAGGCTTGGGCGTTGACTTTGCCTACGCCGGACAAGGCCTCGAGGGCTGAATCGAGGGTGATGGGGGTATTGGTGGGCACTTTGTCTGTCGCCGCTTTGGTTTTGGCTTGGGGGGTTGTGGGTGCAGTTGCGGTGGCCGGGTTCTTTTTGGACGTTTTTGGCGCTGGCTCCGCAGGCACTACTGCTGGCGGTGCCTCAACTGCTTGCCCTAGCGCCACATACAGCTGGCGTAGGGCGACGATGGCATTGCCCAGCTGGCTGTCACGCTGGTCGTGATCCCAGCTGTAATAACCGCGCAAGCCGCTCAGGATCCGGGTCACATCGGCGTGTTGGGCGGCGGCTGGGTATTGGCTGGCCCACTCAAACAAAAACGCATCGAGGCCACCGTCGTGGGCCACATTGCGGCACCCGTCGAGTTGCTCGGCGCGCAAAGCGACGCCTAGTGCTTTGACCCCGTCGCGAGCGGGTGTGGGATCAAGAGAGCCCTTCATAGACCGCTACTCCCATGGCGCCTGGCCCTAACATGACGGCACTACTGGCACTCATTTGCATGGTGGTTACTTCCCCCCGCGGGAAGACAGGATCAAGGCGTTCGAGGAATTTGTCGACATCTTCGGGTGACGTCGTATACAGTACACTCACCGCTTGCACTTTGGGGAAGTCTTCCACAAATGTCGCTAGCCCTTCGATAGCCTTGGTGCGGGTGCGGGTGCGCTCGTAGAGCACAATCTCGCCGTCGTCGAGGAGCAACAACGGTTTGATGCGTTGCAGTGAGCTGACGTTGCTGTTGGTGTATTCGAGGCAGCCTGCTTGCTCGAGGGCATCGATGGTATCGACAAAAAAGACAAAATGGGTGTGGATAACGGCTTCGGTAATCATGCGCTCTACTTCGCTGGGCGAAGCGCCGTCTTGGACGGCGCGGGCGGCGTGCATCACGACGGTACCCAACCCCGCCGAAAACGATTTGCTATCAACCACCCGCACTTTGGCGGCGGTGGCTGGGATGCGGCTCTGGGTTTGTTGTACCATGCGGTAAATGGGGCTGAGTTGGGCCGCCATATGAATCGAAAAAATATAGTCGTAGCGCTCGGTGACCCGCCGGAAGGTGGCATCGAGGTCTGCTTGGCTAGGTGGCAAAAACCGTGGCCGCAAGCGACCGTCGTCAATCAGCTGGTAGTATTGTTCGTTGCCTAGCTCGGTGCCGGCCCTGAATGATTGATCGCCGAATTGGATTTGGGTGGGAACGATGTCGATATCGAGTTCATGGGCGAGCTCTGCGGAAATGTCTGCAGTGCTGTCTGAGATGATTTTAATACGCGCCACGTTGTTTATTCCTTTATGTTGTTGGAGTGGGGGGCACTACCGTCGCCACACTGAGTTGGACGATGACGTTCACCCCCAGCCAATCCGAAAGCGCTTGCTGGAGTTGCGTTTGCACGCTGGCAATCCGTGGGAATGTCATATCGTCGACACTGACGGCAATGGCCACTTGGATAGAATCATAGCGAGTAATAATAACCGATTGCCAAGCATCGGGATGGGTGACGGCAAGTGCCTGGGCGCCTAGTCCGCGCACAAGCGGGATTTGGGCCAGTTGATAGCACACATATCGTGCCAAGGCGCGGTTGGTAATCTGGATTTGGCCAAAAGTGTGTGGTTCAAGTTGCCAATCGCTGCTATGTATGGTATTATTTTGCATTAGTGTGTCACACATGTATTGTGTAGATCATCTCCTAGGAGGAGTCATCATGGCGAAATGCCAAATCTGCGATAAGGGGCTGACGTTCGGCCGTAACATCCGTCACCAAGCATCAGGTGGCTGGTTCCGGCGCGCTCCTCGCACCAATCGAACTTTCAAGGCCAACATTCAACGCACCACGTTGACACTCGAAGGCGGCTTGCAGGTGCAAGTCAGCGTTTGCACCAAGTGCTTGCGCACCATGTACCGCTCACGCTAGTCTTCTTATTATAGAAGATTGCCTGAGTCACTGCAACAGCAAACCCCGTGGGATTTCCCCACGGGGTTTACTGTATCTATTGCGCCGTTGCGGCTAACAACAAATGCTCAATCGCCCACGCCACCCCCGCATCGTCGATGCTGGGGATAGTCTGGTTGGCGATGGCTTTGAGGGCGGGGATAGCGTTGCCCATCGCCAGCCCTAGCCCGGCCCACGCCACCATCTCGAGGTCGTTTTCTTGGTCGCCAATCGCCACCACGGCCGCTTGGGGGATGCCCAATTGTTGGGCCAATTCCGCCAAGGCGCGTCCTTTGCTGACGCCGAGGGCCGTCAATTCGCCAAACAGTTGGTGCGAGCGGGTGGTAACGAGGCGGTCGCCCACGGCGTGTTGCAGTTCGGCTAGGGTTGGTCCCACAATCTCGGGCTCGGCCACAAACAACAATTTGGTGGCGGGGTGTTGGGCCACCACGGCCGGCAAATCGGCACACAAACGCACTTCGGCTCCTTCGGGGTGGTAACTGAGGTAGAGGTCGAGTTCGGGGCGACGCTGGGCAATATGCAAGATTTCGTCGATATAGGCCACCACAAAAATATCACGGTCGAGGAGCATCTGTACCGCTTCGGCCGTGACTGCACCGGGCATGGTCATGGCGTAGCGGATGTGGCCACTAGGGGCTTCGCGGATGACGGCTCCTTGGTAGCAAATCAACGGTTGTTGGATATTGAGCGCCGTCGCAAACGGCAAGGCGGCGCCATACATCCGTCCGGTGGCAATCGTGACAATGATCCCCGCCGCTTGGGCGGCGGCAATTGCGGCATTGATGCGCGCATCAATGGTGAGGTCATGGTTGACGACGGTGCCGTCGAGGTCTAGCGCGAGTAGTTGGTAACGCACTGCATCTCCTTGGTGAGCGGTCTGTGCGCATTGTAACAATAAATCACCTGTGGTGGCACGAAATCTGCGGCGAGGACGGGTGTACCGTCACTTATTCACCACTGCCGCCCGATACCTTTTTTATGAAAAAAACAATAGCCGGTGGTCGGTGAATGCGCACACTGACGCCCGTTCCAATGCACCGCACGACCTACCGCATTCCCTCAACTGGGGCAGGGCGGCGGGTACGACCAGCGCTATCTGGTATGGAATCGCCGCCCAATATGCTAAAATACGCCCCTATGCAGAATCCGTTGCTACGGCGCTTGTTTGGCGCAACCATTGCCTATACGTTGGTGGGATTGGTCGGGCCCGCCGTGGGGTTCGTGCTGACGCCCTTGTATGTGCGGGCGCTGGGGATGGCGGGCTATGGTACCGTCGATTTATTACAAACCTTGACTCATCTGGCCTATACGGCAGCCATTATCGGCATGCCGATGGTGTTGGCGAGTGTCTATGTGCAACGTGCCGACGAATCTGGGCGCGCTGAGGTTATCGCGAGTGCCTTGGCGGTGGTGGTGGCGTGGGCTGCAGTGGTGGCACTGGGGCTGAGCCTGCTGGCGCCTTGGCTGGCGCAATTGACGCAGCGCCCCGATACGGCCTGGCTGATGCAGATCCAATTGCTGGCACTGCCGTTTGGGGTGGTACATGGCACGCTGGTGGGTATGTTGCGCTTGCGTGAAGCGGTGCGCTTGACCCTCGTGTTGACGCTCGTCGGGGTCGTGGTGACGGCGGCGGTGCGGCTGACGTTGGTGGTGTGGCAGGCGTGGGGCATGCCGGGGATGGTCGTCGCCGCTGCCGCGACGCATGTGGTTAACGGTATCGTGGCGTTGTGGCTGACCCGCCAATGGTGGTGGGGGCGGGTCGATTGGCCGCTGATGCAATTGTTGTGGCGGCGCGGACTACCCCTCGTGCCTAGTAATATCGCCGTCTGGTTGCTATTGTATGAAGATCGCTGGTTGTTGGCGGGGGTGGTTACTCCTGCCGTCCAAGGGCATTATGCGGTGGCGGCCTTGTTGGTGTCGCTCCTAGCGCTGGTAATTGACCCCTTTCGTAATGCCTGGCAACCATTGGCGCTGACCTATGCCGATCGCCCGACGGCGGGTGATTTTTATGCGACATCGTTGCGGGTCTATGTGGCGGTGGCGCTATTGGCGGCCATGGTGATGGGGTTGTGGTCGCCCGAATTGCTGTGGCTGTTTGGTGGCAACGCCGCCCAGCCGGCGGCACAGCTGCTGTGGCCACTATTGCTCGTCCCGCTCTGTAGCGGGGTGATTACGATTGTGGGTATCGTCCCCACCATCCGTGGCAAGTTGACGATTTTGGGGTGGAGCACAGCGGCGGCGGCGCTGGTCAATACCCTGCTCAACCTGTGGTTGATTCCCATTTGGGGCGCTCTGGGCGCAGGCATCGCCACCGGGCTCGCTGCTATGGTGATGCCTAGCATGATTTGGTGGCAAGCCCGCCGCATGCTGGTAGTGACCTATGCCTGGTGGCTGATGGCGGGGTATGGGGTGTTGGCGGTGGCAGGTGTGTTGCTGGCCGTGGGGCTGGGGGCAGATTGGGGCGTCCGGCTGGGGGTAGTGATTGGGTATGGTGTGGTGGTGGGCGGGTATGAATATCGCTTGTCGCGACGTGCCCCTACCCCGTAATCCCTTGTGGCACTACCCAATTGCGGCGCGTACCACCCGGGCCCAGCCGGCCAAATCGTCATGGACGGTGACGTGGGCGTCGGGTAGGGCTTGTTGCACCAATGCGCTGACGATCGCTGCTTGGCGTGGGTCGATTTCGCAGGCAAAAACTCCTGGGTGGGCCAAATGGCTCGGCAACAAGGCGGCGAGGCGCCGGTAATAATCAGCCCCATCGTCACCACCACCAATCAAGGCTAGGTGCGGTTCGTGCTGACGTACATTGACGTCGATATCGTCGAGCAACGTATAGGGTGGATTGCTGACAATCAGCGGTACGGGACGGAGCATGGTGCACAAATCGCCTTGCACCAAATCGACGCTGACGGGTGGGGCGAGGCGGGCGCGGTTGATGGCGGTCACGGCGAGGGCCGCGGCCGAAATGTCGATGGCGATGATGTGGGGTGCCGCCGCCTGCATCGCCAAACTCAAGGCGATACAGCCGCTACCCGTGCCGATATCGACGATGGTGTGAGCACCGAGTTGCTGGGCATCGTGACGGGCCATATCCACTAGCAATTCGGTTTCGGGGCGGGGCACCAATACGCGCTGATCGACATAAAAATCAAAGCCATAAAACTCACGCTGATTGGTGAGATAGGCGATGGGCACGCCGCTAGCGCGTTGTGTGATGGCATGGCCAAACGCCACTGCGACGCTATCGCTGAGTGGGGTGGTGTGGTGCAAAATCAGTCGGGTGCGGGTGGTGTCGAGCAGGTGCGCCAAAATGAGCTCGGCGTCGAGGCGGGCAGATGCACTCGTCGCCTGCAACTGCCGTTGGGCCTGTTGCAAAGCGACGATGACGGTAGGCGTTGGCATATTAGGGGAATACCAGCGGTTCGCCGTTGCCCTGTTGGTTGGTGGTCAACGTATTGAAGGCCCCAATCACGCGGTATTTTTGGTAGCGTTGGTCGAGCAGCGTCTGGGTGGGGATGGCGCTGAGCGCTTCGAGGCTATTCATGATGAGATCACCAACCTTGCGCACGGTGTTTTCGGGGTCGAGGTGGGCGCCGCCTTCGGGCTCGGGCACGATGGCATCGACGATACCCATTTCGTGCAGGTCTTGGGCAGTGATGCGCATGGTTTTGGCGGCATCGGCGGCTTTGGACGAATCACGCCACAAAATAGCAGCGCTGGCTTCGGGGGCGGCCACCGAATAGATTGAATGTTCGAGCATGTAAATCCGGTCGGTAACGCCAATCGCCAATGCCCCACCCGAGCCACCTTCGCCGATGACAAAGCTGACCAGCGGAGTGCGCAATTGGGCCATCACGAGGATGTTTTCGGCGATGGCGTTGCCTTGACCCCGTGATTCGGATTCCATGCTAGGGTCAGCGCCGGGAGTATCGATGAGACAAATCACCGGCAGGGCGAATTTTTCGGCATGGTGAAACAGCCGGAGCGCCTTGCGGTAGCCGTCTGGTTTGGGCATGCCAAAGTTGCGCTTCATGTTTTCGCGGGTATCGCGGCCTTTTTGGTGGCCGACAATCATCACCGAGCGCCCCATGATCCGTCCCACCCCGGCCACGATGGCGGCGTCGTCGGCATAGCGACGGTCGCCATGGAACTCAAAAAAATCATCGCACAAGATGCGCACATAATCGAGGGTGCGCGGGCGTTGTACATTGCGCGAAATCTGGACTTTATCCCAAGCGGTCAACACAGTCTTCATGGTTATTCCTCACACATCCGCGGCAATCGGTGCGGCACTGGTGTCACGGGTCGTATAGAGGCGTAGCAGGCGCGCCAGGGTCAAGCGCATTTCGTTGCGGGGCACAATCATGTCGATCATGCCGTGTTCGAGCAAAAACTCGGCGCTTTGGAAGTTGGCGGGGAGTTTTTGGCGAATGGTCTGCTCAATCACGCGCCGACCCGCAAATCCGATGCGGGCGCCGGGCTCGGCAATGATGATGTCGGCCACAGAGGCATATGACGCCAGTACGCCCCCATAACAAGGGTCGGTCATGACGGCGATATGCGGCATGCCAACGCTGCCGAGGCGGGCTAATGTCAAATTGACTTTGGGCAACTGCATCAACGAAATCACCCCTTCGTGCATACGGGCACCGCCGGAAGCGTTGATGGTCACGAGGGGTACGCGTAATTTGTAGGCTCGTTCGGCGGCACGGGCGATTTTTTCACCAAAGACACTCCCCATTGAGCCACCAATGAATTCGAATTCGGTGATGGTGACTTGCAACGGTTGCCCCATCAGGCTGGCTTCGCCGCCAATCATGGCGTCGTACAAGCCGGTGTTGTGTTGGCTTTCGCGCAGTTTTTGGGCGTAATTGTCTTTGGGCGACACGAAATTGAGCGGGTCAAGCGGCGTAATATTGCCGTCGTGTTCGACAAATGTGTCGCTGTCAAATAATCCCGTCCATTCGACGGCACTGAGGCGCATGTGATGACCACAGCGACAGACTTTGAGGTTGTCGCGGAGCTGTTTGACATAGGTCAATTCGCCACACGATGGGCATTTGACCCACATATTGTCGGGGGTTTGTTGGTCGGGTGTCTGCTCACCAGGCGTAAATGCCTTTGGAGCACGACGAAAGAGTTCTTTCATCGTTCCTTGCCTTACATCATCCAAATATCTCGGGCATTATACCACATGTATATCGTTGCAATGGTTTTGTCATGAATGGAAAATGGATAATTGAAAATAACGTTGGCGGAAGGCTCCACGTACTCTGCGTCCTCTGCGCGAGATAGAGGAGATATGCGCTGTGCGAGTCAATCACAATCCGACGGTATCATGTCGATGAACCATGTTATGATACTACATACATATTACAAAAAAGGTGCCACACTATGGCGTATCAACTCGACCGTTTCGATGATAAATCCCCTTCATTGGCTGATACGTCGGCTATTGGGGATCGTTCGGTCACCAAAGAAGATGGCAAACTTATCGCCACACAGCTGATGGCGGATATCAGTGAACTACAGGCGTTAATGATGGGAGCTGGCTCCCATCGCGTCCTCCTCGTGCTGCAAGGGATTGATGCGAGTGGCAAAGACGGTGTGGTGCGATTTGTGGTGAGCCAAGGTGACCCACTCAATGTCAACGTGCACCCATTCAAAATGCCCACTCCTGACGAGCTGGCTCATGACTTTTTGTGGCGCGTGCACGCAGCGGTGCCGCTGCGGGGCTACATGGGGATTTTTAATCGCTCACACTACGAAGACGTAGTGGCGGCCTATGTGCGTAGCACGATTACCGACACCATGCGCACACAGCGCTTTGCGCACATCCGCCACTTCGAAGAATTACTGCATGACGACGGCACCATTATCATCAAATGCTTTTTGCATATTGATGCCGCCGAGCAAGAAGCCCGCTTGTTATCACGTGAACAATCGCTCGATACCGCGTGGAAGCTGGCCGCCGAGGATTGGCGCGACCGTACTTTGTTACCCGAATACCTCGATGCCTATGACCATGCCATGCGTGAAACGAGCCACGCATATGCGCCATGGTATGTGGTACCCGCCAACCGTAAATGGTACCGCAATTTGGTGATTGCTGATTTATTACAAAAACATATAAGCCCCTACCGACAACAATGGAGCGATGCGTTGCAGACGATCCAACGCGAGCGCATCGCCGCTATCCAACGGGTGCGTGCCGGCATGAGCCAGGAGCAAATCCATGATTGATGTGGCG